>PBZW01000061.1 GCA_002730315.1 Fidelibacterota bacterium | reverse complement strand
TGGCGTTAAAATGACTTACAACTTCTAATCATTCCGTGGAATAGATTTTTTCTGCAAGGAATACTTTAAGAGTATAAATGTTAGTTTAAAACTATCCTGTCATTGATATAAACAATTTGCAGTTTTTGCAGCATTAGTGGCGATTTCAATTCTTTTCGTTTTACGGTTTTTTTGATAAAATCGTAAACAAGTAGATCCAGCAGATAATAATTTGGGTGTTCCAGGTGTTCTTCAAATATTTCTATATCCATGCGCCTGCGCTTTTTCAGGTCGTCCCATACTGCACCATAATATTTTTCAAACACCTTTAATGATTCCTTTGCATGGTGATTAAATCTATCATATTCATCGATAAGCCAGTGTTCCTCATCGTTAGGGTCATACATATTGTCCTTGATCAATTTTTTGACCAATGCATCAACTTTTGCTTGACTGCCTTTATATTGTTTATCTTTTGCCATCATTTAATTTTCAATTCATACAACAATATATTCATAAAAATACTAATAAGGAAAATAATAAACTCAAACACACGATTGACTCCATTGCCCTTTTTTTAATTTAGGGCTACATTCTCATTCACGATCCGAAATATTTCATGTCCAAAAATCATAAAATAGATACAAAACTCATTCATGCGGGCGAGCCCGAACAGCGCTATGGCGGTGCAGTGAGTATGCCCATTTTTCAATCTTCTACCTTTGAATTCGAAGGTGAAACAGATTACCATGATTTAAGATACATTCGCCTGAACAATACCCCCAACCATAAAGTCCTCCATGAGAAACTGGCCGCCCTGGAAAATGGCGAAGATGCACTGGTCACCTCCAGCGGGATGGCCGCCATTTCAGCGGCACTCTTGGCCTTTCTTAAATCCGGTGATCATTTCCTGGCCCATGAATCACTGTATGGCGGTACACATGATCTTATTAATAAGGATTTTCCGGATCTTGAGATAGAATGTGATTTTATCGATGGTTGTGATCCCGGCAACTGGAAAGATAAACTGCGCCCTGAAACAAAACTGATCTATGTGGAAACAATCACCAACCCGCTATTAGATGTGTTGGACCTCAATGCTGTTGTGCAATTTGCCAAAGAACATAATCTCCTCTCCCTGATTGATAATACATTTGCGTCGCCTGTAAATTACCGTCCCCTGGAGCATGGTTTTGACTTATCTCTCCACAGCGCCACTAAATATTTGAACGGCCATACAGATATTGTTGCCGGTGCGGCTATCGGTTCAACGGAATTGATCACGAGGGTTCGCCATAAATTGAATCACCTTGGTGGTTCGCTGGATCCCAACGCCTGCTTCCTCATGCACCGCGGGATGAAAACGCTGGGAATTCGCATGGCTCGCCAGAATAGTAATTCACTGGATATCGCCGGCTTCTTGGAAAATCATGAAAAAGTGAGCAAAGTTAATCATCCCGGTCTTAAAAGCAGTGCCAGTCATGCACGTGCCCGGGAACTTCTTGAAGGATTCGGCGGCATGGTCAGTTTCGAAATTGACGGCAATGTGAATGATGCAGACAGGTTCATAGCCCATTTAACATTATTCATTAATACACCCAGCTTGGGCGGAGTGGAATCACTGGTAACTCGTCCTGTGCAGACGTCCCATTCCGGCATGTCAGTTAAGGAGCGATCCTGCGCTGGAATCAAGGATAAGCTCATTCGCTTGTCCATCGGTATCGAAGCAGGGGATGATTTGATTGCTGACTTGGAACAGGCGTTGAATAAAATTTAATGCCGGTATCGCCAACCCTTGATGAACCCGGTGCAGGCCTGCCTTGGTATGAAACACTTTACCTGCGCTATGTAACCTTTCCCAATTATGTCCGCACCATGACCTGGCATTCCGGTGTGGAACTGTTTCACGAAGAAGGCCAGAATATCAAAGCACTGATCGAACCTTTGAATAACGATCAATTACTAACCCAGGTGTTGATCGACAGGCTGCGTGGATTGGAAGATAGTTCACGGTTTTGGTCCCCGGTGATGGTCTTGGAGCATCTGGTCATAGTGGGCCGGGAGTTAAAAGAAATCATTATCAGTCTGAATGAAGAAAAAGTACCCAATAAGGACCTCGATATTGCCGATGTAAAACCGTCGGAAAAAACAGGGACAGAGATTATCGGCCGTTTCAACGGTTTCCAGGATGAATTTATCACGGTCATGAGCGATGAGCGCTACCACCGCAGTTCAGCCATGAAATTCGACCATCCCTGGCTGGGGCCGCTGAATTCATTTCAATGGCTTTGCCTTGCGGCAGGGCATCAATACTTGCACAGAACACAGATCCGGAAGATCATAAAAAAATAAAAGCCCCCTGTTTCCAGGGGGCTTTTTGTTGCAGTTACGGAGTGAGAGCATGGGATAGGGTCAATGAATCCTGTCCGTCTGCCAGATCCTGTGTTCGTTCCGGTTCTTCAACATTCTGCACATTTTCTTCTGCAGTGTTGGTTGAATACTGGTTCCCGTTCCAGGTAAAGACCTGGCCGGGGCCCAATGCTTCTCGGGCAATGGCATAGGCCTGTGCAAAGGATATCACCTTTGGTAGTTCCGGAGTGATAACCTCTTCTTCCACCCATTCAATAGCATTCGACTTTTCAACAACCACTTCTTCTTCAAATGGTGATGCTTCTGCCAATTCGGATTGAACGGTTGGTTTATGCTGGATGTAAAGTGCTGTGAAAACTACCACAGCGAAGGTCAGGGAGATTATAAACGCTCCCGTTGAACTGTTATCGTTTTTTTTCATGGCGTGCTCCTTTCTTTGAGTTTACGCTTGCGATCTTGGGCTTGTACGCCATGGAATTAAATTGGGTTCCATTGCAACTCACCATTAGACCACTCTCTTCTAAAGAGAGGGGCAGGGGAGAGTAAAATAAAAAAGGCGGCTACGCTTTGATCGCAAGCTCCCAAAGAAAGGGATAAGGCAGCCGCCATGGTGTTGTAATTTACGAAATCTTAACGATCTTGATGCGTATTGTAATCATGTGAATTATATAATACCAAAGCAGCGCTAATGATATATTAACGATTATATAATATGGCCACGGGCCGAATAGCTTCATGATTTCAATCGATGGATAGCAGAAATCAAGAATATTTTGACCTAATCCAAAATCATAAACTGCAATAAAACCAGCATATACCAACATGGCTTTTAAAGCAGACCAGGCAGCATCCCTATTGAGTAATCGTCCCTGTTTTATGAATAAAATCGTTAATGCAAGGGGCGCTGAATGTTTTAGAACGAATCCAGCCCATGATAAGGGATAAGTTGCCAATGGCGGGCTGACAGGGTTGGGCCAGATCAACAGCGTCAGCAAATCCCCCGTCCAGGTAAAGTAAAAAAAGATTTCAAACAGTTTTTGATTATATCTAAACGAAAGAAAAAGTCCAATCACAGCTGTAATGTTGCATAACCACAAAAACAAATGGGGGTTATGTTCAATATTATACCAGCCGGTGGTCAGAAATGCATAGATAATTGCAGCCTGGATGGAATAGATGACCTGTTTTTCTTTTTTAGCGGCTCCCCAAAATAAAGCGAGGGAGACCAGAAATGTGAGTATTGGAATGATCAGAGTATATCCTTAAAGCACTCGAGTGCTTCCGGGTTGGCCAGGGCATCCTTGTTGGTGACCTCTTCGCCATGAATTACTTTTTTCACAGCAAGTTCCACTTTTTTACCGTTGATAGTATAGGGAATGTCATCTACAGGTCGTATGATCGCTGGAACATGTCGTGGAGAACAATTTTGTCGAATGGATAACCTGATAGCTTTGATCAATTCTTCAGTAAGCTCACAACCATCATTCATTTTCAAAAATAGGGCCACCTGTTCATCTCCTTCTTTCTGAACACCCACGACCAAACTGTCATTGAACTCTTTCATCTTTTCAACCACTCGATAGATCTCGGCTGTTCCGATCCGAACACCTTGGGGGTTCAGTGTCGCATCACTTCTGCCATAGATCTTCACCCCGCCGTAGTCACTGATCTCTATATAATCCCCGTGGTACCAGATGTTTTCAAATTTGTCAAAGTATGCATGATGGTATTTACTGCCGTCAGTATCATTCCAGAAATAAACGGGCATAGAAGGAAAAGCCTGCTTGCAGACCAGTTCACCTTTTTCATTACGGATGGAATTGCCATTAAGGTCAAAGGCATCTACATCCATAGCCAGGCCACTGCATTGCAACTCGCCCCGGTACACTGGCAGCATGGGACTGCCACCGGCAAAACAGGAGATAATATCTGTTCCCCCAGAAATGGATGCCAGTTGAACATCTTCTTTGACATCTTTATAAATATAATCAAAATTTTCTTCCATAAGTGGAGAGCCAGTAGAGAGAATGATCCGTACAGATGAAAGATCAGTCGTTTTTCTTGGGTTATTTCCCGCATCCTCACTGGCGGCAATGAATTTGGCGCTGGTCCCAAAAACAGTAATGCCCAGTTCTTCGGCCATGGCCCACATGGCGTTAGAATCCGGGTAAAATGGAGCACCATCATACAGCGCCAGTGTAGCGCCAATGGCCAGGTTGCTCACCAGCCAATTCCACATCATCCACCCGCAAGTTGTAAAATAAAAAACGGTATCATTTTCAGTAATATCGCAATGGAGGCACAATTCTTTCAAATGCTGTAGTAATGTTCCACCGGCTCCATGAACGATGGATTTAGGTAAGCCTGTCGTTCCCGATGAATACATGATATATAACGGGTGGTCAAAGGGAAGTTGTGCAAAGTCGATTGATGTTACATCATTATCCATAAAGTTGTAGAATAAAATACTGTTCTTCACAGTACTGATATCTGGTTCATCTTCGGTATATGGAATCACCACGACCTTTTGTACACTGGAGAGATCATTTAGAATTCCCTCCAATTTTTTCAGGGAATCATGGGCCTTGCCATTATAAAAATAGCCATTTGCGGCAAATAGGACTTTTGGCTCGATTTGCGTAAAGCGGTCTAAGACACCCTTGATCCCAAAATCCGGGGAAGAGGAAGACCAGATGGCACCAATGGATGTGGCCGCCAGCATGGCAATAATGCTTTCCGGCATATTGGGAACAAAGCCAGCCACACGATCGCCTTTCTCCACACCGGCATCTTTTAACGCCTGGGCCGTTTGGGCGACAGATCGATATAGTTCTGCATAGGTTATTTTACGTACAGGCTGGCCTTCCCCTTTGAACAAAATGGCTGATTTTTCATCCCTGCGACGCAAGAGGTTCTCTGTAAAGTTCAGACGTGAACCGGCAAACCATTTCGCTCCAGGCATTTTGGAAACATCATCTACAACCTGCGTATAAGGTTCTCCATGGATAATATCGAAATAGTTCCAGGCTTCTTCCCAGAATGTGGGGATCTGGTTTACGGACCATTCATGTAAATCCTGGTAAGAATCAAGATTTAGCCCATGATTAGTGTTGATGTATTCTTTAAATTTGAACATCTGTGAACGCTGAATTTGCTCCACAGACGGTTGCCACATGATTTTTTTCATCTGTAATCAGTTTAATTAACAGCGAAAAATAACAGACTTCAAGCACATAAACAGCATACGATTGTTTAAATGAAAATTGCCTTCCTAACTGCCGGCGGACTCGCGCCCTGCCTTGCGGCGTCCATTGGCGCATTGATAAAGGAATACCATGCCAAGGAACCGGACGCCGATCTTATTGGCTATTTAAACGGTTACCGCGGACTGCTGCTGGGGCATTCGATTATATTCCCTGAAAATGCTTTTGAACACGCGGATACGCTCCTGGAATACGGTGGGAGTCCTATTGGCAACAGCAGGGTTAAACTCACCAATGCAGAAAATTGTGTAAATAATGGTTATATAAATGAAGGCGAAAATCCCATTGCAGTTGCCGCTGATCAGCTCAAAAAAGATGGTGTGGATATCATCCACACAATTGGTGGGGATGATACGAATACCATGGCGGCAGAATTGGCAAATTATCTCGAGAATAGCGGCCATAATTTGACTGTGGTGGGATTACCTAAAACAGTAGATAATGATGTTTATCCCATTGCCCGTTCACTGGGTGCGGATACAGCCGCGGAACAGAGTGCACTCTTTTTTGAAAATATCGCCAACGAAAATACAACCAGCACCCGTCAACTGTTGATCCATGAAGTCATGGGCCGCCATTGTGGCTGGCTCACGGCAGCAACTGCCAAAAAATATCGTGAACGATTAAGTAATAAATTGTTTATTGATAGCATGCTGATAACGAAAGACCGCTGGGATGTTGATGCTATTTATATCCCGGAAGAAGAATTGGATTTTGAAAGTGAATGTGTACGCTTGAATAAACGTATGGCTGAAAAAGACGGTGTGAATATTTTCTTGAGTGAAGGCGCCGGGGTGAACGCTATTATTAAGGAAATGGAAGCCAAAGGTGAAGAAGTCCCCAGGGATGCCTTCGGGCACGTAAGACTGGATGAGGTCAACCCCGGCCAATGGTTCGCCCAGCAATTCAAGAAAAAATTAAACGCAGAAAAAGTCCTTGTCCAAAAAAGTGGATATTTTGCCCGTTCAGCTGCGCCGAACAAATATGATGTTGAACTGATCACACGATCAGCGGCTTTGGCGGCGGAACAAGCTTTAGCAGGAGCAAGCGGTGTCGCCGGGTTGGACGAAGATAAAAACAATGAAATGAGTCTTATAGAATTTAGTCGCATAAAAGGTGGTAAACCGTTTGATACAAGCAAGGAGTGGTATCAACAATTATTAACGGAAATTGAAAACCAGATTTAACAGGCTCAACAACCAGAAAAACCTAGTAATTAATTTAATTAAGAGAGAATACAATGTCAGTACACTACAAAGAATTAGGTCTTGAGAACACCAGAGAGATGTTCAAAAAGGCAATGGCAGGAAAATACGCTATCCCTGCTTATAATTTTAACAACATGGAACAGTTACAGGCGATTATACAAGCCTGTGCCGAAACTGGATCACCGGTTATCTTGCAAGTGTCATCCGGGGCAAGAAAGTACGCAAACCAGACACTCCTGCGCTATATGGCCCAGGGGGCTGTGCAATTTGCCCGGGAACTCGGCGGGAAATTCCCCATCGCTGTTCATTTGGACCACGGAGACACATTTGAATTGTGCAAAGATTGCATAGACATGGGGTTTTCATCAGTGATGATTGATGCGTCACATCATTCATTTGATGAGAATATCGCTCTTACAAAAAAAGTGGTAGACTATGCCCATCAGTTTGATGTGACCGTAGAGGCTGAACTTGGCGTTTTGGCAGGGATTGAAGATGAAGTAGTCGCCGAAGAGTCCACGTATACACGCCCGGAAGAAGTAATCGAATTTGTTGAACGAACCGGCTGTGATTCATTGGCAATTTCCATCGGGACGTCCCACGGTGCTTTTAAATTCACTCCAGAACAATGCACACAGGACGAAAATGGAAAGATGGTTCCGCCACCACTGAAATTCGATGTACTGGAAGAAATAGAAAAGAAACTCCCCGGTTTTCCGATTGTTTTACATGGTTCATCTTCTGTGCCGCGGGATTTGGTGGATTTGATCAACGTAAACGGAGGTGTGTTAAAAAAAGCAATTGGTATTCCGGAAGAACAACTTCGGAAGGCCGCGACTTCTGCAGTATGCAAGATTAATATTGATTCAGATGGACGCCTTGCAATGACCGCAGCAGTCCGTAAAGTTTTTAATGATTCTCCTGAAGCGTTCGATCCGCGGAAATATCTTGGGCCGGCCCGTGAAGCACTAAAAGAACTGTACAAACACAAAATAAATAATGTGCTTGGTAGTGCAAATCAGTATTGATTTATAATTTATGTTTATCAGCACTGATATACCATTGGATACAGTGCTGTTCTGCATCCGGCCGTGGCCAGTTATCCCGGACAAGAAATTTTCGTTCGATTTCCAGTTTCATTTTTTCCATATTCCAATAAGCACAATAGAAATGAACATACCCGGATAAAAAGGCTCAATATTTCCGGGGTAGTGGCCGATTATTTTTCCATAATAAAACCAGGAAACAGCAGTAATGACCGGTATCAACAATGTGGGGATTATTTTGCGATCATTTAATTTCATTTTGGTGAAGGTCATGAGAAAAGGAAGCAGGATGCCCGGTACAATGATGGAGCCGATTACGTACCATAATTTAACAACAGATGGTATGCTTAAGGCCAACAATACGGCGATAAAAGCCATAACAACCAAACCTTTGCGGATG
>PBZW01000060.1 GCA_002730315.1 Fidelibacterota bacterium | reverse complement strand
TGCTTCGTATAAACCCAGTCCATTACTGGCGCACGAAACCGCAAGCTGATGATCATTAGAGGTCACATGTGTCACAAACAGGTCTTTGGCAAACTGGACCATGTATTCCCATTGAGCAGAAAAACCGGTGGATAAACGAAATGCACCGCCATCCTCGCAGGCAATATAGAATTCTCCGCCATTTTCCATGGTCACAGCTCGGGCATTTCCTTCAAGGTCAATGTGATAGCTGCTAGTGATACTTCCGCCTTCATTGTGGAAAGCTTCGATCCCCAATTGATCCAGCGTCAACACAATTTCATTTTCGTATATATCTATTCCATTAGGATTACCAACACTCGCAATTTCATCTCCGGCTGTATTGAACCAAAGACCAAAACTGGAGTCATATTCAAAGGTACTAATCTTTAAACCATCGTCATTATCAGCTGCATACATTGTAAACGAATTTGTGCTTTTTATAATCACGCTGAATTCTTTGGTTTGTTCGCTGGAGAACTGCCCTACGACCGACGCCGTGTCACCTAGGGATAAGTCTATATGGATAGGCCGTTCATTGCTTTCTAAAGCAAAAAGTTGTTTTATTGATGACTTGTACTCCACTTGGGAGATCTCTTTGCTCACACCCAGTTCGGATAATGACATGGACCAGATCAAGGTTGGAGATGTGATTGTGGAAATATCGAATAACTGGACCCCGGCCTGCCCAGCAGCTACAAACACAGAATCCCCGGAAATGTATACATCCCGGCAGTAGCCTTCCGTATCCACTTGGGCGATCTTATTTAGTGTCCAGATGTCTTCTGGATTGGGTTCCATGCAGGAAAAAAGGGATGCAATTATTGAGAGTAAAATCAGCTTTTTCATTCTATAATTAATAACGGTCATAGATCATGTCCCACTCAAGAGTGACCCAGGCCTGGACCTGGTCAAATGTTTTTAAATCTGATACCCAATCAAATTGAGAATTCGTTGTTCGTTTCCGGTATCGCAACGATGCTTTTAACGTCAATTTTTCAGATAGATCCTTTTCGCCCCAAATATCCCACTTTACTTCTTCATGGCTGCGGCCGCTGTGGAGGGGATCATTTAATTCTTCTGCTTTATATTGGCGAACATCCCGACGAAGTGAAATGCCCACTTCATCCAACACACCAAATCCCTGGCTGTAGCTAAAAGGGATATACCATTCAAAATGCTTATATGACCGATCCAGATCACTGGCTTTGGCTGTCTTGCCAAAAGTGATATTATCCGCCACACCATATTTTCCTTCTATGGCGATGGTGCCCAGTCCATTGATCTTTTTACTCACTTTCAGCGCTGTGGTGACAATATCCAGATCAAATTCTGTAAATGGTTTATCAAAATAGCGTTGGGTATAGCTTACAAACCCTGTTGCCCACAAACGTCGTTGTAATGGATATGAAGCAAGAATGCGCTGTTCACGGTCTGTAAAATTGCATGATGCTGTTTGATCAGTAGAAATGTCCCTGTCCACATAATGGCGGATAAAATAACTATCCAAATGACGAATAGAATATTCCAATTTTCGATACGAACCCCAACGGTAGATTGCCTTCAGATTTCCGCTCCAATAGCGGCGGTTCTCATTCTGTGAATAATTAGACACATTACCTTTGGCATAAAAATGGATTTGCTTTTTTCTGTCTTTTAACTGGATCTTTTGCAATCCACTGAACGAAAAGCGTGCATAATGAGAATCGAATGTGTCTTCTCCGCCCATAATGGTATGATCTAATGCAGCATCCTTTTTTTCTACAGCAGATAAACGTAATACATTATTGTCATAGCCATTGGTCAACCCCACTGTCCATTTGATGGGTGAATTCAGATAATTCATCCAATTCTGACCACAGAGGAGAGAAAACAAAAATATGATAAGTAATTTCATTTGTATTCTTGAAAGCGCGTCAGGACGCTTCTATCCTTTTCCACTAATTCGATGGAAATGACCTGTTTCCCTTTGAGGATCTCAATTTCACAAGTGCGCCATTTCCCGGGGACTTTATCTACCAATTCTTGGATGGTGGCTGCAGAAGACTGTTCGGTGGAAATAAAATACGTTCCCAGCACTTTACTCCCACTTTTGACACGAATACGATACGTTTCTTCATCACCCATTTGCGGATCAAATATCAATCTAGATAAAATGCGCAGCGTTTTGGGTCCATTCATTTCCACTTGTAGTGGCCGTCCATTCGTCAACTCATAATAGGATACTTCCTTCCCTTCAACAATTACTTTTCTATTGGACTGAAACACCATAGGGTGTAGTTCCCGTTTCCCTTTGGACGCCGTTTCAAAGTCCTTTTTAATAACACGAAGGAGAATAGGATATTTTTGGCTTTTGTCAGATAAAATTCTCAATGTATGGTCGCCATTCCCCACATTGAAATAATATTCACCGGAATAGGTATAATAATGATTTGGATGCTGAACTGAACGAATGGATCGTTGCAATTTATAACGATGATGGATCTGTAAAGGTTCTTCATCATCAATCTTAACAGAATATGAAAACGACTGGCTTTTTTTTGTTTTTTTCGGAGCTGGATACCGAGAAATGAGTTTTATCCTAGCCGGACCATGGACCTGGTACACAATCTCTTCGTCATCCAATACGGTATAGATTCGGCGCTTTCCGGCAATTTTCAAGATCTCTTTTTCTTCCCCTCCTGCAGTGGGTTTCAGCAATTCAGCGGAAAGGAAAGAAGAGATCAAGAGTGTGATTATTGTAATTCTATAAAACACTATCCGGCTCATGCTCCATCATCCGTTGTTTAATTTGTTGGTGACTTTTCCAACCCACGCCAAAAACTATACCGGCTACGACTACCAGGCATAGCATCGTAATAGTCAAATCATATTTCTCAATTGCATACAAGGATCCTTTACCTATCTCTGGAATGGGGATCGGGGCAAAGGCCATGCCCAATAACTCGGTCAATTTTTGGATATTCAATACATGGATCAGCGGCATATTCTTCTTGATATATTTGACCACCGTTCCTTCGATACCACCTTTACGTGAGATAGGCTCAATGTCATTTCGATATACCACTCCCGGGGGCAATAATTTCAAATTAAAACTAGTGCCCAAGCTAGCAACACCACCTCCAACATTCACTACAGCTTTATATTTCACATTGCTAAAATGGTCTATTCGTTGCTGAATATTGTTTTTTAAACCTTTTCCTATAATAATGGGGAGTTCATGTTTTGCAATGTTATTTCGAATCAATTCCCTTCCTTTAGGGCTCAATAGGCGCCCCTGGTCATTTCGTCCACCGATGGATGCAGCAATGGATCGTGTAGAAATGAATCCATTTTCAAATAATAATTTTTCCATATCCAACCATGTCATTTCCGGATCATTGGCTCCCCACTGTGAAGCACCGATGGATGTAATGATTACCGGATGAATATTCATTGCGTTGCAAGCAATGAGCATGGCCATATTGGCCCCGGGCATGGAACCGGTGAGCATCACTGCTATTGTATCACCTGACTGTAATCCGGCTTGATTCAAAAGTTCTACCATGGCAGCAGCGAAATTCGGGTCCAGAGTCGTCAGCTTGGCATCGAGGTCACCTTCATCTGTCGTCGTAAGGCTGAATTGGGATCCCACTAGACCAGTTTCATTAGGATCATTTTCAATATCTACAAACACCCCTTTTTCTAAACGGACTTCTTTTAAAAGCTGCATGGCTCCTGCCATTTGTTCGGCCGCTTTTACTTTAGTTTCATATGTCTCTGAAATAATCTCAACACGTGAAAAAAATGCTATTGCAAATACGATAACGGATACTAAAGCCATGATGACCAATGACGAAGTTTTTTGAATTACTGGTATAAATGGTTTGGTGTATAGCTGTTCAGACATCCAGCTGCCCCCCGGATAACAGCATAACCAACAGTTTCACCAATACTGCTGTAACTAACACCACGGAAATGGTCCGCACAACCCCCTGCCGATCCATCCAGCTGGCAATGAGTCCGGGAATGATATTTCCGATGACGGCGTATGAAAAATTGTCCACCGGTGAGAAAAACAAATTTCGTGACATATAACCGATCATAAAGCCCAGCAGCAATGTCAGGACTAATCGGCGTTTGCCGTAAATGAACATGAAATTGCTTAAGAATTTGACGATGCCAATGACGATGACTGCCGCCAGAAAAGTCATCAATACTTGGTCAGGCTGGTGTAGATATAGAGCAATATAACCGGGAACGATGACACCTCCGGCAGTAACGCCTAATGTTTCAGACAGGATTAAACTGAAGGCAATCCCCAGACCGATAGTAATCTCAACCATTTGCACGATACTCCATCAATTTATCGATCAACTCCTGTCCAAAGCCTACTTGATTGCCCATGGCAAATAAGAGAGAATCTTTGGGTAGTGATTCAAATTTTTTAATTGTTTTACCCATTGATTCTGTTTCTTCAATTACTTCGGAACTTGTTTTAGGTGAATGATATTCAACATGCTTGACCATTGAATCCATTTTTTGCCCACGCACAATGCTACGATCCGGTTTTATATCTTCAAAGATCAGTTGTAATAATTGCCGAGTGCGACTACGCCGATCCTCACGCGAATTGAGATAGATACACGTTTCACCTTCCACGGGATAACGCCGCTCCACAAAATTCCAAATTTGGAGTGTGGACACAGGATCATTAGCTGCCATAGAATTCACAAATAAGATAGGGCCATTTCCGAAATCCAGTTTTTGAACAACCAAAGCTCCCAAATCCGGCTGAACATTTTTCATTCCTTCCAACGCAGTCTTTCTTTCCACTCCCGCTTCTGCACAAACGTCCAATGCCACAGCCACATTTTGGGGATGTTCCAGATACGTAAAATCTTTTAGGTCATTTTCTGATACTTGCGTCTCATTTGAAGCCAAAATATCTGTATTTCGTTGCTCTGCAACTTGAGAAATGGTTTCAACCATATCCGTGTCACCAACGATCATTTTTCCATTAAAAGGAATAGTGTTTGAGAGTGAAAGCCGAACATCATCTAACGTGGGACCCATTTCTTCCAAATGATCCGGACGAGCATTGGTAATAACACCAATATGGGACTTGACCATCTGCTGTTCGGATATCCATTGATATTGAGGTTGCACCGCCATGCATTCCATCACAACAGCGTCGGGTTTTTCCTGGGCAAAAAAACGCATCAAGCGGACCTGTTCACCGATAGATGCCGATCGCAACCGGTGGATGATCCGATCTTTGCCATGAGTGTCAATAACTCGAGGAGCTGTGCCGGTCGTCTTGGCAAATGTACGCAGTCCCCCGGCTCGTAGGCCGGCTGCGATCAAACGGGTTACGCTGGATTTACCCCGTGTGCCATTTACGTGTATCCTTAGTGGTATATTTGCTAGGCTGCGCTGGTGATGGTAGAATTCATAAAAACCAACTGCAAGCAGTATGAGTGTGATCCCACCCAGAATATAGATTGGTGTCAAAAGCATAAGCCATCATCCAAGGAGATCAATAATCCATAATGATCTGAACAATGCCGATCATATCCAAAATGTTTATGATCTCATCCTGGTTCATATCGGCTAAATAGGGATTTAATGTGGATGTATCCTGGTTCAGGATAAAATCCACCAGCATGAGCACATCCACAATATCCAAATCGCCATCCTGGTTCACATCACCACGCATACGGATGTCTGACCCACGGGTAGTGATCAAAATTGCTGTTTCATCTTCCAAAGGCATGGCTGCCGTAGGATATTGATTATTGAATGTGTATTGCAGCCCGCGCTGGGCTGTCACATCCTCTATACCCACAGTACAATAGGCGCCGTGAACCTGTCCCCAGCCGTAATTACCGGTTGAGGTATTGTTGAATGTATGATATTGGATCAGAATCTCCCCATCTCCTGTAGGAGTAAAATAATGCGCAGGATCGCGTAATATGACCTGGAATGTTTCCGGGCTGTTATTATCATAGGTTCGCATCCTGGACCACTGCACAATGAACTGGTGGCTTTCATCATCGTGATAGGTATACACACGACCCAGTGATTGAGTGGTCAGGTCGTCCCAAAATGCAGCGATCATTGGTGATGGACCACCCGGGCCAGGAATGGGATAATTCCTAAAGGATTCCATTTCCGTATCGCCCATGGCTATCCAGCCATTCGAACAGATCGTAATCTGGCTGTAGAGTTCACCGTACATACTGAACTGGAATGGGAGCATCAGAGTATAAACATCATCTCCGTTATTCCCAGAATCATTTATTGGGATATTGGTTCCCGTACCCCCGTAACGAGAATCTATTTCGATCCAATTGTAAAATGGTGCATTTGAATAGATCTGGTCTCCGCTGTCATAAATATAATAACCATGTTCATCCGGGCCTAATGGATCAATTTGGCTGATCGTGCCGATTTGCAGTGTAAACGGCCGCATGACCTCAAACCCATCGCCGCCAGCGATGGTCAAAAACAAATGGGCCATGGTTCCGGGAATGACCCCATCTTCAACCGACACTGTAAAATGTTCCACACTGTTGTTCATCTGCCCGGCAGATATGGTTCCCCATACGCTATTATCATCTGTGATTTCCAATGCAGGTAAATTGGAGTTTAATGTAGCCATCACGCTGGTGGCATTCACAGAACCGGTATTAGAAAGAGTAAATTGCAATTGGGCCGTTTCACCCGGATCCAATACACCATCTCCACCATCTAAAACTGAAACACTGACCACATTCAAAAAAGAACCTGCAGTGCTAAAATTCATGATCCCAACCCATGAATTATTATTATCATCTTCAAGTATAAACCGCAATTCAACATCTTGTCCTTCTATCACACTATTGTCTAGTTCTATCACAAATGGTTCAGAAGGTATCAGTGTCTCGTTTGAATCGATACTTCCATAGTTGATAGTATTGGATGTTACAGTAACATTATTGCTGTGTGCTTCCAGCATGCCATTGATACCGGTTATGTCCTCATTTCCATAGTTATGGATCGGTACAAACAATTCCACGATCTCACTGCTGTTGAATAATCCATCACCATTGCCATTGGATGGTGCAATGCCATCATCATCAACGATCACTTGATCGGCAAGAATATTGACATTGATTTCTGGGTCGGTTATCTGCACAGTACCCTGGTGAGGAATAAAATTCTTTTCTGTCACTGTAACTGACATATTACCTGATGCAAAAGAAGTGATAGGTAGTGTCACGTTCCCTGATGCATCTGAATATCCTGATTCAAATATTTCATCGCTCCCTTTAAGAATCGTGACATATACACCTTTTAAATCATTACCATCACTGTCCGCGACGTGCACATCGATAAAATTTGTTCCCCTTTCAATTGAATTATCGTATGTCACTAATAATGTCTGGGGAACGCCAGTCCACATCTGTAAAGCCGGGTCACCCATAAGATTATTCCAATGAGTAAAAGTATTGACAAAATTATTTGGGTTAGAAGGGTATGTTTGATACAAGTGTAATGCACCTCTTACCAAGGCAGCAGATGGTGTTTCCAAGTCATCGGCGAAGATGCCGTAATAGAAGCCCAAATCTACAGCGTTGTTGAACATTGTATGCGTACCAATTGTTGCTGTACCAATTGATGCAACACCTCCTTTTGGTTGTGAGGGAGTTCCCGCTCTAATGAATGTTTCGCTTATGGATGTACCAGATGCAAAGGAGCCTGTTCCGCATGTGATCACAGTAGCAACACACAGTTTAAAACCGTTGCTCAATCCGCTTACATGACCATTGTTGAAACCACTAATACCCCAATATCCACGATAATTAAAGAAGGTTAAACCATCGTTCAGGTTATTCACCATT
>PBZW01000059.1 GCA_002730315.1 Fidelibacterota bacterium | reverse complement strand
CCTATATTCGTCAATTCATCTGTTGTAAGATTTTCCACTAATGGTGTAATTAATTCTTTTTCTTCCCGATCAAAAATGTTATCCAGTACTTCGAGTACAAATGGCATCTGTCTCTTGTCTTGCTTTTTAATGGTCTGTAAGTAGGATTCTACAGGTGTGGGGGGTGTGTCGATCACTCCCAGTTTTAAAAGGAAAGGGACTTGTTTGGACAGCTCATGCTGAATGACTTCATTTAGTGTATGTTCTTTATCTATCTGTTCCACACTATTCAGGAAATCAATCAAACGGTATGCGTGTTTTGATATTTTATTAACTTCATGTTTAAGCTTACCTGCCTGTTCATCCGACAGTAATTCTTGCCTAGCCATTACAAGAAGAGTATCAATTATTTCTCCATGAACACGTTTTTCTTTTCTTTCCAATAATCCGATTAAAGTATCAATTGTCTCAGTTGATCTATACACTTTTAATATAACAACAATGCCGCGCAACAAGTCTATGTCAATATGTTCATGCTCAAGTGTGGATATTAATTCAGGAATAACAAAATCATCTGAAAATTGCTGTAAGGTATACCGGGTAGTCGGTAGTGTTTTAGGATCGGATAAGTTGGATATAATGGCTGGGATCAATTCTTGATTTTTCCTTTTAGCCGCTACATCCAAAGCTGAATTACTGGTGATTTCCGATGGATTTTCCAGGAATTCTATTAATAAATCATTTGTCAGGATTTTTTGTTGTTCAGTTAAATGTCTGATAGCCATAGCTTGGATTTTCGGATCTGCACTGCTCATTTTTTCCTGGATTAATTTTCGTGCTTCATCTACTTTTTCTGATTGCATCATTTGTAAAGCAGCCGCAGCAGTTATCTGCAATTCCTGGTTGTCATCCGATAAATAAGTTTCAACAATTGGAACAGCAGCAGAAAGTTTGCGACTACCTGCAACATTGATAGCGATATGAGCGAGATCTTGGTTCTGCAGTGTAGCCATTAATTCATCATCAGAGATAACATTAGAATTATCTGCAGCAATCTTTAAGATGGTTTTGCTGACTTTCTTATTTTCTCCATGAAAAAGTTCATTCAAAGTCTTTGCCCAAGGCGTTAAGGGAATATCTTCAATCAATTCCAGTGCAAAGAGTTGTTTTACTTCTTCATCAGCACACAGTGTTTTTTCAATCGTTGCCACCATAGCACTATCGGCAACATCAACTTCCAATTCTTCAAAATTCAACTGCCGTTTTTCAATAGCTTTTTGGAGTGCATTGACATAGTCTCTTTTGGTTTTAAATGTATAAAATATCCACAAGGCAGCTACCGCAATCACTACAATACTTAAGAAATGGATTGGGACGCTGAAATATATTGTAGCAATAAAAATCGATAAGCCGGCAAACCCCTCCATAAAAGCTTTAATTGTGCCATCTATAACAGGTTTTGTCTCTTTTTTGGCTTTGGGAGGTGCCGGTAACCAGAGCAACTGAATAGTAGTATTATTGATAGTGAATTTGAATACCTGGTCGGCAAATTTTGGAATAAAAATAGCTGCCAGGACAGGCACCATGAAAAATCCAATAGAACCTGCGAAAATTGCTAATGGAAGAATGATTAAGCCAACCAACACTCCGAATTTTGATAAAATACGGCCAGTCAGAAAAAATTGAACAATGAATCCTGCAGCTCCTGTAACAGCATAGAACAAACCAAAAAAGTTTACCAGTTCATCCGGCGTGGGGTATGCATTCGAAGCTATTATTTTGAATTGATAATCCACATATTTTGAAACAATGGCCATGGAACAAATCACAATAGTTATAGCAATTAAATAGCTGTCAAATTTGTTTTTGCTTTTTTCTTTCCTTGTTGCTGATTGTTTGGTAGATCCGCTTTCCAGTTTTGTACGATGAGGGCGGATCATCATGGCCGTCACGGCTGTAACACCAATGAAAAAGGTTGTTGCCAAAAGGAGTTTGTCCGAACCGAAAGTTTGTACAAAAGGACGAATACTGAAACCAACAACCATGGCGGCAATGGCACCGCTGCCGCTGATTAAGCCAAAAAGGCGTTTAGCCTGACGGGCATCAAAAACCTCTCCTGCTAGTAGCCAAAATTGGGCAATGGACAGGACAATAATAATTTCAACCCATATGTATAAAAGAGGAATAATCCACCCAGAAAGCATGAATGTCAGCGGGATTAAACTGCCACCGAAGATGGCTGCAGAAAACATTATAACAGTCGTCAGATCTCGCCCCCGTGTCCATTTTGTATATAATGGAATTACACCAGCCATAACGATCGCCATGGCCACAAACATTAAGGGTAGATATGTTTTTTCAAACAGGCTCAGGAAAAATGCATCGCGTGCTGATCCAGCAGTAATACCCATAGCAGAAAAACAGAAAAAGTGAATAAAAAGGATGAAAAACGGCTGCCCTTCACCTTCTTTAACATTAAATAGTTTAGATAGAAATTTCATGATTCATTCAACAGGAAAAAGACCGTTTGAATAATCAGCTATGTACCTCACAATAGATCACTGGCTAACTCAGCTAAAGCTGACCGTTCACCTTTCTGTAGTGTTATATGAGTATACATGTTTTGACCTGTAAATCGATTGATCAGGTAGCTCAGCCCATTTGAAAGGCTGTCCAAATATGGTTGATCTATCTGGTTGATATCACCAGTGAAAACAATCTTTGTACCTTCACCTGCTCTTGTGATTATTGTTTTTACTTCGTGCGGAGTTAGGTTTTGCGCTTCATCAACAATGAAAAATACTTTCTGGAAACTGCGCCCGCGGATATAAGCCAATGGTGTAATGACCAGTTTTTCATATTCCAATAATTCATCAATTTTTTTGGCTCGTTCATCATTTTTTTTGAATTGATGTTTAATAAATGAAAGATTATCAAACAATGGCTTCATATAAGGATCAATCTTTGATTGAATATCTCCGGGAAGGTAACCAATATCTCTGTTACTCAACGGGATAATAGGCCGGGCAAGATATATTTGGCGATAATTGGACCGCTGTTCCAAAGCCGCAGCCAGGGCCAATAATGTTTTACCTGTTCCTGCTTTACCCGTTATGGAAATCAATTTAATTTCTGGATCTAATAATGATTTGATAGCAAACGATTGCTCAGCATTGCGCGGGGTAATTCCATATGCTTGGGTTTTATCCACACGGACAAGGTGCTCACGTCGGGGACAGTAAGTTGCCAGCCCAGACTTTTGCCCATTGCGCAAAATAAAATTTTCATTGGGGATAGGATTCGACAGCGCTTCATTTAATTCTGGGTATATAAAGGCCTGTTCTCCGTACAACTGATCAATTGCCTCGCTGGAAAAATTCTCAATCAACCGTACACCAGAATAAATTTTTTCAATACTTTCAACTTTATCGGTAGCATAATCTTCTGAATACAATTTGAGGGAGCGGGCTTTCAGGCGCATATTTGTATCTTTCGAAATCAATACAACATCCTTGTCAGGATTATCTTCGGCGAGTTTATAAGCGCAGTTTAAAATTCGATGATCGGGATTATCATCCTGGAAAGATGCTTCTACGTCGGGATGCCAATGATGATTAACTACTACCTTAACCGTCCCTTGATTCTTACCTAGAGATTTTGCATCTGAATTAGAATCTTTATTAGATAATGTATCCAGCTGGCGTAAGAAATCTCGTGCGTTATAATGAATTTGCTCATTACCGCGTTTAAATTGATCTAATTCTTCTAAAACAGATATGGGAATGACTATGTCATTATCCTGGAAATTATCTAAACATTCCGAATCGTGGAGAATAACATTTGTATCCAGGATAAACAGTTTTGATTTTGCTTTGGTTTTAGGCACTGGTTGTTAATGGTAGTGGCTTAATCTATTTTCTAAATACATATTATGAATAAAATATAGCTAAATGACTTCCAGCAATACAAGCCTATCTAAAATTATTAATGTTACTTATGATTAGTTTAACTGGAACATCTACACAAAGTTTTGGCATGAATCAGGAAAACAACCCACTAAATATGGAAAAAATACGATCGGGACGTGAACTGGCAGTTTACATACATGAGATACAATCCAATCAATGCGTATTTTTTATTCATGGCGCTGGGGGGCGAGCAGACCAATGGCATCACCAGATCAACAGCTTAAAAGATCAATATAATATTGTTACGTTCGATTTGTTGGGACACGGCCGGAGTCCAAAACCGGAAGAAGGATATGCTTTTTCAGATATAATGACCGATGTTGAAGCAGTTTTTACTAAATATAAGCATGAACACAATTACGTTATTGCCCATTCATACGGGGTTGCATTTGCATTGCCACTAGCTTTAAAAAATGAGCATAATATCCAAAAACTCGTACTGTTTGGCGCAAGTACACCACGTCCAACTAAACAAATAGGTTTATGGAATTTACCAGTGATATTATTGGAATGGATAAGGCCCATTTTCAGTAAAGGTTTTGCTAAAAATGCATTTCATCGGCAAACAGATCCGGAATTAGTCAATCAAGAAAGATCAATCAGCGACAAAAATCCAATGTATATGATGAAAGCGTTAATCAAGGGTATGAAGGAGATACCGGAAATGAATGTAAGCAAAATTTCAATTCCAGTATTGATTATAAATGGTGCATCCGATGGCTTAACACCAGTTGCAGGGGCGAAATTGCTGGCTGATAAATTGCCCAATGCTGAATTAGAAATCGTAGAAAAAGCAGCACATTTGGTCATGATAGAACAACCAGAACATGTTAATGAATTAATCATTAAGTTTATTCAACAATAGAGAATAGAAATGTTTAGAGAAGATTTATTAAGGTGAACATCTTGAAAAGACACCATTTACGAATGAAGCTGAAACGTTTTTTTGTGGACAAGATCAATGATATGACTAACCAGACATATCCATTAAAAGGTACTTTGATTTAGAATCTAGAAAATTTGTTGTTACCAGAAAAAATGTCTTATCCGATCACTCGTACTGCAAGTATTTACAGCAAACTCACGGGTTCCATTGGGATTTAAGTTGTTACTTGTGAGAAACGTTACGATTAAAGGAAAACTCAGTTTTCGTTTTTACCGGTTTCCCTTCAATTTCCAATACCGGATAGGCAAGAAAATTGATCGGGCCTGAAGCCGGTCCCGGATCAAACTCTAGGTCCCGGCCACGACTGAATTCTAAACGATTTGCTGGATGATGCCCAAAATAGTATGTTGAAAGACTCGAATATTTATCGGCTTCTGATATGTCTACAGGCCACCATTTCCCATCGGAATAAAATTCTACCCAGCAATGGTAACCGTCTATTCCGCCATCATCCCTTGAGGAAGGAATAGCAGCACCAATGGCAAAGCGTGCAGGTATACCGACAGCTCTTGACAGAGAGATAAAGTAAGCATGAAAATCAGTACAATTCCCAGTACGCACATCGCATGCGTAAACGGCATCTCCTTTCCCCCAACCAGAACCATATTTCATGTAGCGCATACGGTCGATGACATGATCATAAAGGGCGCGGGCGCGCACAAGATCACTTTTCTTGCCCGCTACAACTTCCCCGGCTATTGCTTTAAAATTATCATCTATTGGGGTTAAACGTTGCGCCTCGAGGTACTTCTCCCGATCAATGTAATCAGGGGTATACGCGGCCTTTTCCTTCCGTTTTATATAAAAGCGCATATCAATAGTTCTTTCGCTGTCCTCCGGTCCAAATTCGAAGAATAAACACTTATTGCCGTATTTTGGCTCGTTTATTACGCGGTATTTGGGGGGATTGACTTTCTTAATCTCAACGGTCTGGAACTTGTCGGTTTCCGGCAAAGGAAGCCACATGCGGGCAGAATCTGTGATCTCTGGCAGTTTAACCCTGTATAGAAAGTCGAACTCGTCTTCTCCTTCGATAACACCCAATAGTCCAGGGGTGGCCTCTTCCATGGGTACGCGCTGCCACGTACCTCGTCGGTTTTGTTCCCACGTGTAGAATGGGATGCCGTTCAGTTTGTGAAGGGTCTGCTCAGTAATGGTCATATCTCCGGGATCACCGGAAAGAAAGAAATCCACGTCATATACATCACCCAAGGTATCTACGAGGTCTATACAGGCAAAGTGCCGCCGAATACCAAGATTCGCTAGGTATTCAGTATGAACACGAACTAGTTTGAACGAAAAGTCTTGACCATCTGACGAAAACTCGAAATAACCTCCGCCCCGCACAGTCTCATCTTCGATATACTTCTCTATCCCGGCCTGTATATCTGCTGTTACTACTTTTGGCACTTGGTCGGGCACATCGACATTAGCGAGTTGTGCATTCAAAGAACTAATAATTAGAACTAAAACGGTTTTTGTAATATTTGACTTCATAGTTATTCTTATTTCATGTTCGCAATTTATTCTAATACCTTATTACCAATCTTAAGTTGCACAATGTACAATTTAGATGAAAGGTTTTTTGATGCTATGCATGTAGTGTAACTGTCTACCGGGAGCACTAATATCAAATGATATAGTAGTGCTGGTAGTTGAGCCGCCATTTGTATTTGTTAGGTTTGGTCTGGTCTGATCATTGTTGCAGGTAATAGTGAATTATCAAAATGGATGCCTAATTTAAAGCTGTAAAATGTTAGTAAAACATCCCATTTGGTTTCGTTATAACAATCAAAAATTATTAATAAATTGATAGGAGAATTTTTTAAACAAAACACTGTATAGGTATTACCATGTTTAGAGATGATTTATTATCAGGAAAAACAATTATTGTAACTGGAGGAGGAACAGGTCTTGGAAAATCCATGGCGACCCGTTTTGGGGAACTGGGCGCAAATCTTGTTATTGCCAGCAGGAGGGAACAAGTGATACAAGATGCTGCTGAAGAGTTACGCAAAACAGGAGCAGACGTTTTAGGCCTATCATGTGACGTTCGCGACCCTGCCAGCGTTCAGTCAATGGTTGTAGCAACCAGAAAGGAATTTGGAAAAATAGATGTTTTGCTGAATAATGCGGCGGGGAATTTTATTAGTCCCACTGAAAACTTATCTGCAAAAGGATTCAAGGTAGTAGTGGATATTGTTCTGAACGGTACATTTAATTGTACCCATGCTGTTGGAAAAGAAATGATTGCTGCTGGTGGTGGATCAATACTGAATATTGTTACAACCTATGCCTGGACTGGATCGGGATATGTTGTTCCCTCCGCAGCTGCAAAAGCAGGAGTATTGGCAATAACCCGTTCATTAGCTGTTGAATGGGCAAAATATGGTATTCGCTCCAATGCCATTGCTCCCGGCCCATTTCCTACTGAAGGAGCCTGGAGCCGCTTGGCACCTCCAGGTCTGGGTATTGAAAAAAAGATGAAAAATCGTATTCCATTAAAACGGTTTGGTGAACACATTGAATTAGCAAATCTTGCGGCCTATCTGATTAGTGATGAAGCGGGCTATATAAACGGTGAAGTAGTTACCATTGATGGCGGTGAGTGGCTGAAGGGGGCCGGGCAGTTCAATGATTTGGAAAAGGTACCAAAAATGGCTTGGAAAGCCATGTCCGCCATGCGCAAAAAACCTAAAAAGTAGATTTCAACATTTCAGTTAAGTAGATGCCAATAAGCCTGTAAAGAATTATTGTATAAGGAATCGCAACCGCAAAAAAAACAAATGGGCTGGTTCTGAACTCCTCAGCATAGGGACTGTGCTGTGTTTTTTCAACAAGCAGTCTAAAGCCTTTCATCGTTAAATGTGCAAACCAGCTGCAGAGTGCAAACAACAATAAAATAACTAAATGGTCAACCCACGTTAGTGAATTAAGCCAGTGGCCAAATTTCATTATTTATCTCCTAAAAGTGCTGCTCCAAATACACCAGCAGAATCTCCTAACTTGTTCTTCAAGATAGGTGTGACAACATGTTCGCTGAATATTTCGGCATAGACAGCATCTCTGCCTTCAGAATAAAGCATGTCAACCTTGGAGAGGCCCCCACCCATAACAATACAATCAGGGTCAATTATATCAATCACATGGCTCAAAGCGCGGCCAAAGTTGAGGATAAATCTCTCTTTCCATTCGGTGTGTTTTTTTATTAATCCATTTTTAACAATATCAGTAACAATTTGATTTTCACCTGTTAATTCGAACCATTCCTTTTCCAGGGCGGGTCCGCTGATGTATGTTTCTACACAGCCTTTATTACCACAATAACACATCCTGCCATTTGGGTAAATAGAATGATGTCCCCATTCACCTGCAATATTATTCGGGCCGTTGTGAATTTTTTTGTTTATCACGATACCGCCGCCTATGCCAGTCCCCATGATAACTCCAAATACTACATTATACCCCTGCGCAGCGCCAAAAGATGCTTCAGACAAGGCAAAACAATTCGCATCGTTTTCCATAAATACTGAAAGTCCAATTTGCTTTTCAAGATCTTCCTGCAGGGGTTTTCCGATTAAACAAATGGTATTACTGTTTTTTAAGACTCCTTTTGTTGGTTCAATTGCTCCGGGAGTACAAATACCGATGTGGTCTATATTTTCAGCCAAAGGTAGAAGTTCATTAACCAAATTGGTTATCCTCGTTACTATTGCATCGTACCCGTCACTGCTTTTAGTAGGTATTCGTTTGCGTTTAATTGTTTGGCCGTCATCAGCCAACAATACAGCTTCTATTTTTGTACCACCTAAATCGATTCCAAGGTTAGGCATTTATTACTTCCTTTAATATTGCCTTAAATTCTGATAAAATCATTGCTGTTGCACCCCAGACTTTTTGTCCACACAGTAAAAAATATGGGACATCAACATTATAACCGCGAAGATTCCTCTTTTCATGTAATTTATTCTTATCATTTAATAATTCATCCAAAGATACTGAAAAAACATTTTCAACTTCATCGGGCGCGGGGTCTGTAACAAAATCAATATTTATAAAGCCAATGAAGGGAGTAATTATAAATCCAGTGACAGGGATAAATAAAGGAGAAAGAGAACCAATGATTTCTATATCATCAGCATTGATACCTATTTCTTCCTGGGTTTCACGAACAGCAGTTGATTCCAGTTTTTCATCAGATTCCATTGCTCCGCCAGGTAGTGAAATTTGCCCGCGGTGATGTTCGACTGTCTGGGTCCGTTCAGTAAGCGTGAAGCAGATATCTCCATTTTTTTCATAAAGCAAAATCAATACAGCAGAAGGTATCGCGTTTTCTTCGGAGTTTTCAAAATTAATAAATTTATTGATTTTGACCAGCATCCGCCTTTGAATTTCTTTTCCCGGCAGGTCATATTGTAATCTATTATTTAGTTTATAAACTAGTTTGCTCAATTCCATTGGTATAAAAGTTATCGTTTTTTTCATTAATCTGCCCGATGTTTGATAGCGTTTATGGATTTAAAACACATCATTTGGGATTGGAACGGTACGCTGCTGAACGATCGCTGGCTCTGCGTGGAATCGATTAATAAATCGCTTAAAAAAAGAAACCTGCCCCTGATAAATGAGGAGCAATATTTGGATATATTTTGTTTTCCCGTGGAAGATTATTATAAAAAACTGGGGTTTGATTTTGAAAGAGAACCTTTTACTATAACCGGATCAGAGTTTATTGAAAATTATAATTCCCGATTTCACGAACCCGATTTGCAGGAGGGGGTTATAGATGTTTTAGAAAACGTACATGCCATGGGAATTACACAATCAATCTTATCAGCAGGTAAACAGGAATATGTAAATGATTGGATTAAGTATCATCAATTAGAAATGTATTTTATAAATGTTTTGGGTATTGATAATCATTATGCTTCAGGTAAAACAGTTATAGGAAAGAATTGGGTGCTGGAAATGGAATATGATCCAGAAGAAGTACTTATGGTGGGTGATACAATTCATGACCATGAAGTGGCTCAAACATTAGGTGTTGAATGTGTGTTGGTCGCTATTGGGCACACAAGCCTTGCCCGATTACAATCTACCGGTGCTAATGTTTTAAATGATTTACTTGAGTTTAAGGAATATTTACAGGAATTATTACCAGTCAACACCAGCATTAGCACCTAATCCGGGGCCATAGAACAGGGCATTTAACAGTAAGCGTTCAGCACCCCTGAAATAACCCCTGAAATTGGGTTGTGTTGCAAAAAGAATTACCTGGCCATTGCCCATTCTTTCCTGAGTCGCCCAGGACCCGTTGGCGATTCTTGCTTTGGCTTCCGGCCATAATAAACCACCTAAGCGCAAATCCTCCTCTGGCGCCAAGCGGGCGGGGGTTGAAGATGGGTTTTTCGTCATCAATACTGTGGATGTATTAAATAACACCGGGACCATTTTACCACAGCCAAAATTCAGCCAATGATCCTGATTAAGATTTACCCGTAGTATTGCACCTTGAGGACTCAATTTTCGTCCGAGCTTATCCTGGTCTTCCAAAGCTTTTATATTGGATTTTTCACCCGTCGATTTTTGCTTATTACTGTTTTCGGTTATTTTACCTTCCCACAATTCCAAACTATCCACTGTTGTTGATGCTGCCTGGTATTGGTTTAAATTATAATTATAGCTGTCTAATT
The DNA here is from genome assembly GCA_002730315.1 of Fidelibacterota bacterium. Lineage (GTDB taxonomy): Bacteria > Fidelibacterota > Marinisomatia > Marinisomatales > TCS55 > UBA2126. Next base: position 113 of record PBZW01000059.1, on the reverse strand, counting down.
CTTTAAGAATATTGCTTTTTTTACGAACGCTGCTTAAACCGGATGATGAATCAGCAAGGAAATTTGCAGCCCCTGCCAAGGCAATAAGGGTACCACCATCCTTGACCCAGTTT
>PBZW01000058.1 GCA_002730315.1 Fidelibacterota bacterium | reverse complement strand
TTAATGGTGGGTGTTTCGATTAATCGTATACGATGCAGTTTTGCATCTTTAATTTTTTCTTCAATCGTTTCCCAAATAAATAAGACCATATTTTCCGAGGATGGTTGTTTATCCTTAAACCAGGTAATATCTTTTTCAATTTGAGAATGATCTAGTACATGAATGATTTCATCTTCTACTAATTGTATTAATTCATCTAAATCAACAATAAAACCTGTTTCCGGACTTACGTCACCTTTTACGGTCACTTCTAAGGTATAATTATGTCCGTGTACTTTGGCATCTTCCTTGAATACCTTGATATTTTTTTCTGTATTCCAATCAGCATGTCCGTACTGGTGGGCAGCACAAAAATGGAATGTTTTTGTCAGGAATTGCATATTATATACTTGTATGATACAAACATTATAGCTTATATAAATTAAAAACTAAATATTGCGGTGCAAATGAGTATTATTTTAATTAATTACCGACGGGCAGAGGTCAGAAAGAGTACAAGTATTGCATTGTGGTCTCCGGGCAATGCACACCGCCCTGCCGTGGTCAATGACCATGTGGGTCAGTTTTACCCAGTCCTTTTCTGGAAATAATTCCATCAATTCCAGTTCAATCTTCTTTGGGTCTTTTGATTTTGTAAAATCCAGCAGATTCATGATCCTCACCATATGTGTGTCGATCACCACGGATGGAAAACCATAATATTCACCTAAAATACAATTAGCTGTTTTACGTCCAACTCCCGGCAACTTGATCAATGCCTCCATCGTATCCGGAACGTGTCCATGATATTCTTCCACAATCATTAAACTGGATCCCTGGATACTGCGAGCTTTCTGGTTATGATAACCGCAGGAATGAATATCTTCTGATAATGTTTTTATATCACAGTACGCATAGTCTTTTGCTGACGTATATTTTCTGAACAGGTCCTTGGTTACTATATTAACGCGGTGGTCGGTGCACTGTGCTGATAAGATCGTAGCCACCAATAATTCTTGGGCATTATTATAATGCAATGAGCATTTGGCATTGGGGTATTCGTTATAAAGCAGTTTAACTACTTCAGCAGCGCGCTCAATTTTTCGGGCTTTGCTTTCCCGCATTATTTTTCAATAAATGTAGACAAATTCTTTACCAGCGATGAACGAGGTAAGATCACATTGCAGCCGGCTGTTTTGAATTTTTCATGCTGTTCTTTAAACACTCGTTTCATGTAGCCAACAATTTGAATGTCCTTATGATCGGTGACCATTTGATGGATGAAAAACTCATTGCCCATTTCCTCATTATCCAAGTCAATGATTACCAGTTTCGTTTTTTTTGACAGATCACTGCTTTTTTCGCAGAATTCAAAGGTAGATTCCAATTCAGTTAACTTGGTGGAAATCCTTGTCCCTAATTCAAAATCTTTAATAAATAAGCCTACATTCATGTTTAAATCAACTCCGGTATCAAATCCCTGTTAAAATCTCTGGAACTATCGATTTTTTCATATCCATCCTGGCTTCATCAGTCACTGATTGTTACCACTTCTTTTAATCTATAGTGTTTTCCATCATAATGGACTGTTGCCGCCTGGTGCACGGGATCATGTTCAAAAAAGATGAACCATTCTTCATCCACAATTGTTGGCAAAATTTCACCTTTCTCCTTGACGGTTTGCACGGGTTGGATATCATAGGCCATCACCCAGGGCAATGGAATGTGCGCCGCCATGGGAATGAGATCCGCCATATAGATCAATTTTTGGGATGAATCACAGATGATGGGATGCATTAGCCCGGTCGTATGCCCATAGGTCAAATGGTTTTCTATTCCCGGGAGAAAGGATTCTTTGCCATCCACAAATTGGATCATTCCATTTTCTTCCAGCACTGACCAGTCGTCGCTCATAAAACTGCCGGTATCCTTTTCGCTTGGTGAATTGGCTAATTCCCAGTTTTCTTTTTGCACCCAATAAGTAGCCTTTTGAAAAACAGGTTCCAGTTTACCGTCCACAATTTGCGTATTACCGCCCACGTGATCAAAATGTAGGTGTGTACAGTACACATCTGTTATATCGTCCGTGGTGTAACCGTATTTAGCCAATGACTTTTCCAGGTTCAGGTTGTCCAGATCAATGCGGTAAATATCCTTGAATTTTTCCTGCCATTTGGTTCCGTTGCCTGTATCCACAATAATCTTATGTTTATCACTCACCAACAACAATGATCGCGTAACCATGGAAATACGATTTTGCTCATCGGCGGGTGCTTTCTTTTCCCACAGCGGTTTGGGGATAATGCCGAACATAGCGCCGCCGTCCAGGGCAAATTCACTGGTTTCGATACTGTAGAGCTGATAAGGGCCGATCTGCATATTCAGGAGGCAATGAAATTAATGCACCGGGAGATATGGGGGAAAGATTCTGGTGGCACATTTTTGGCCAGACCCCGCAAGGCTTCAAGGACAATGATCTTTTGCACGGCTGCATTAGCACTATGTTTGTCTACCATTTCTTCAGCCAGTCCAATAAAATATCGTCCGCCATTATAAATGTAGTTTTCAAATTCACCAGAGTGATCTTCTGTGGCATCAACTTCATTGTTTTTAATAATATTTAGCCAGGTTGAAATGGATTTCCTGTAACTCGCCGAGCGCAAAGAATCTTCAGTCCACAGCCGGCTTATGGCCGAATATGTTGACCATAATCCTTTGTTTTGTATCGTAAGGAAATTACTTAAATGATCTTGAGGTTTATGTAGTTTAGTTTTTCTTTGCTGCTGAAGGTGTCCCTTAAATATTTCATGAACCATACTCCTACAATAAGGCCACAGCATTTCCTTATCCTGGTGGAATTGGTAGCTCCGCAGCCAGTGATAGGTAAATAACCCCAGGGAATCAATATCGTGCAAAGCAAGTTCTGCCAGCAGTTCCAGTATGGCCGGTGATTTGTCTGATGCCAAGAGTTGTTTCGCCGTCTCCAACTCTGCTGCATCTTTATTTCCGGACATGATTGCTTCTTTCACATCATCCACAAATACGGTGAGTCCAAAACCATCTTTTACAATCTTGTCCAGCATTTCTTGGTCATTTTTCCGTGCAGAAAATTGATCGCAATAATTTGCACATAGATCCAACAGTTTTTGGGAGGGGTTGCCCCGGTCATCACCTATAATATTTTTAACAGCATTTGCAAAAATCAAGGGATGGTCACTTGGCTGGTGGTCAAAGTCCGCTGCTACAGCCTGCGAAATCAGGTTAGTTATACGTTGGATTAATTCCTGTCCACCCTGTTGGACAGTTTCAGGGGATTTTGTGGATGGCATTAATAATTAAATGCAGTTTCGAGCTAGTCTGCGGCTGCCGGGGCTATCATCCCCAGGTTTACATAAAAACGCAACGAAATACCGGTCAGCCGGGAATATTCGGTGGGCAGTCCGGAAGCAGGGTCAGAATGGGGTCTGTTCCCATAGCGCCTTCTGAAATTGGCGTCTTTTTTAACAGTTTCATTCCAGTTAAAGTCAAAAAGTTTTGTGATCGGTATCGAACTGAAATCGTGGCAATAGCCAATTTCATAACCCCATTTTACATTGGGCTGGCCGCCGAGCAGGATGCCAATACGCGTGCTTGTTCCCCCGCTGATACCTTCAGGGATATACATCATACGCAGCCCGTACCAGGAGACCGCCCCGGGTTTATCATCCCTACTGATGCGCTGTATGAATTTATAATATGTAAAATCAGTATTGTAATTGGGATTCAAACTCCAAGCCAGGTTCATCACATCCCACTTGTTCTTTTTTAAATACAATATGCGGCTATAATCGATGCCGGTTCCGTAAATCGCCGGGCCAACGCGGAAGCCAATATCGTCTTTAGCAGTTACACCGTAGCGGTACCAGAGGTAAGGAAAAACATTTTCAGCAGACCAGCTCCAGCCATAACGCTTTTCCCCCTGTTCCATGGGTGTTGTACTTACCGTGGGGTGGGTGGCGCAGCCGCCAAGAAACATGCATAAAGAAATGATAAATAACAGATGCCGCATCAGCCGCCTTCGGGCCGGGAAAAACCTTTCCGCTGGGGAATAGGCGGCAGGTTGAGAATTTCTTCACCAAGGGCGTTGGCGACTTGCTGCACAATATCCACCAAGGACACAACGCCGACTGATTTATTATTTTCATCCACAATGGGCACATGGCGGAAACCGCTCACCACCATCCTGTTTAAGGCATAGGCTACAGCATCTTCCATCTGTAAAAATTCAGGGTTAGGCGTCATGTAATTATCCACTACTTCCTTTTCAAAATCCAAACCTTTACCGGTAATCTTGAGCAGAATATCCCGTTCGGTCATAATGCCGGCTAATTGGCCATCATTCTCAACCAGCAGGCAGCCCAGGGAACGGTCCTGTAATTTTTTAATCCCCTTACTCAAGGATGTCCCGGTGCTGACAACAAAGGGCCTGCGCAGGGCTAAACTCGAAAGCGGATCATCCAGGGATACACCTTCTTCAATACCGGAGGCTGTGTCGTATTCAAGCTCATCCATGCGTTGCATTTCATCATCAAATTGATTGTCCTGCATAACCTTACCTCGTTTTCACTATTTCAAATAAATCATTTTCCGGCTCATAACCACCGGCAGATATTCACCTGTTTGCGCCTGCAATGTAATAAAATACACGCCGCTGGACTGGTATTCCGCTGACCAGTCAAAAGAATAAAAACCTTTCTCCAGAAATATTTCTTCAAGGAATACCTGCAGTTTCCGACCCCTGGCATCAGCCACGTATAAGCTCACTGTCGCTTCTTCTAAGAGGTCAAAAGTGATGTTTGTACTGGCATTAAAGGGGTTGGGGTAATTCTGGTAGAGGGCAAAGATCTCCGGTATAAACTGTTTATGCTCCTTGGCCCTGGTAATATCGTTTGATTCACCAAATGATGAAAAAGATAATGTCGTCCAGGTACCCAAATCCGGAACCTTGCTCTCATGAAATGTTTCATTAAAGTTTAATGGCCGGCTTTCCAATATTTCCCACATGTCGTTCTCATCGAGCTGGCAAAGATGCAACCAGCCGAAATTTTTGGATGTTTGCATTGTCCAGTTGGAGTCAACAAAGCTTATTTCAAAGCCCGAGGGTGAATTCCATGCCCACAACAATGAATCATTGATAAATAACCCAAGTTCAGTTGACCAATCTGCTTGGCCGGCAATTTCTACAGCAAGTTTTTGATCACCAGCATTATAAGCAATTTCATTCAACTGGAAATCCTCTTCCGGTATGGAGCGCATGGTTTGATGATCATTGAATGTATCTGAAAATAAATATTGATCATCAAGGGATATGGTGAGCAAGCCATCCTCATTTACCACCGGCAGAGTCTGGATCACATACCCAGCTACCTGCAAATCGACAAAATCCCAATGATCAGAGATAGCAATCGTTTGTGATTTATTTTTGGTGCTTGGCAGGGATAGTAATTCTTCATGCATGTGTAATTCTATTGAATTAACCTGGTCTGTAAATTGATGCAGAGTTATGTTAATTCCGTTGGAATCTTTAGCCATGCCGGTTATACGTACCGGCGGCAGTGTTTCCAGGAAAGCTGTATCATCAGCATATATGTCCAGCGCCGCAGTCATTTTACGATCCAATATTTTCACCAATTCTACTTTTTCTTGGTACCATTCTTTTGGGGTCAGTAATACCTGCTGGCGCAGTAATGGTTCAAGTTCCCTAAAGGCATTATCAAAATATTCTTCCATCTCAGTCGTTTCGTAAGCAGCAAAAAGGAATTCACACGCTTTGAAATTTTCGATGGTTAGTATATCCAAGAATGAATCAAAATCAATTTTTGTCAGCAGCAGCACCATTTGCAGTATGTCCATTTGACTTATTTCATAGGGAAAATAATTGAGCATAAAGTCATGGAAGATGACACTCTTGAAGCCATGGATATCTGTTACTTCGCTACGGGCGGCTACGGTAACAGGGTACAATAATTCCAGTTCTGACGCAGTATCAACCAGGTGTTGGGCAGGCTTTGACCTGGCCAGTGCCGGCGTCTGTTGGGAGCTGGAAAAAACTTTGCCGGCCAATGTTTCCATTTCTAACCTGTAAAAAATCAAGTCATCAGAAGATAAATCGCTATCTAAATAGCGATCAGTGATCAACCCGTCAAGATCTATAATCTCATAGGAAGACATCATATCACTGCTGCGCAAGATTTGTATAGATGTGACGATTTCATTTTCCGGTAAATCCCACGTTAACAGGATCGACCCCGGCCCGCTGTGGGCCTCAAGTTTAATGGATTCGCTTTCCCGGTCATCTGCTCCAAAAAGCAGTAAAGGGAACAAAATGCCCAAGGCTTTAATTTTAAATCGATTTCTATTCATGAGAAAAGATTCCCGGCGAGAGTCAATTTCGGAGATTATAGCCCTCTAGGCAAGTATAATCTTCTACAAAGCAGAGTTATTTTATAAGTGTAATTTTTTTTGCCAGCTGCTGATCATCTGCTATTAGTTGTACAAAATAAATTCCGCTGGTCATATTATTGGCATGCCATTCAATTTTATATTCACCGGGATTTACAATATTATCCACTAATGTTTCCACCAATTGCCCAGTGATGTCATAAATTTGTAGAGAAGTTGCATGCATAGTCTCTACTCTAAACCAAATGGTTGTGGATGGATTAAATGGATTTGGATATACTTTTATGATTGAAAATTCTTCTGGTAGCATGTCATCATTTACATTGGAAGTGTCATACTCAATGGCTGCCATTACATCAACAACACCATAGCCATAATCATTATCAGGTTTATCAGCTCTGTCCGCGGTCATCATAAATGCATCGCGGACTTGCATGGGCGTCCAATCTGGATGAGCACTTAAAACTACCGCTGCGGCACCACCAACCAAGGGGGCAGAGAGTGATGTGCCACTGGCAGTTTGATATGAATCACTATTGGAATTCACACACCAGGTGGAAACACCCCGGGCGCAAACCTCTGGTTTAATGCGGCCATCATATGTGGGTCCGTGTGAACTGAAATTAGCAATATCACCATTACTGTTTACTGCACCAACTGCAATCACTGAATCAGCATCAGCCGGTGCTGATATATAGTAATACAGAGTATCGCATGGATTGGGTGGTGGTTCAGGAGTAGCCCAGTTGCCAGCTGATGTCACACAGACTACGCCTAAACTGACTGCTATATCCATAGCATTCGTTGTAACCCCTGTATTCCCATCCATATCACAGTAAGAATACCAATCCAGATAACCCAGAGATGAACAGGCAACATCGGCTCCATTGGCTTCTCCCCACTCCAAGCCTGCTACAAAGTTATCTTCTTCCTGCTGAATTTCATCGGTGACAATTTCCGTCTTGGCAAGTAAGAATTCTGATTTGAATGCAGGTCCAATCAGTGAACCAGGTTTAAAACCGGCCAATACACTCAAACAAAGTGTACCATGAGAATCCTGATTGTCCGCAATTTCTTGTTCATTTTCATTGGCAGTATTTTCATCATTATTAATGAAATCGTATTGGGCTACTAACTGCAGGGAATCGAAAGCTTCATGCCCTAAATCATAGCCTGTATCAATATACAGGACACGCACACCCTGACCAAAATAATTTGCTTCATGAGCAGTGTGACAGTTTATCTGTTCAATCTGATCCTGGGCAAAACCATAATCCAGAAACTCTAAAGTATACTTCCTGCTCAAAAGCGGTGAACTTGTTAACTCAAGTTTTTTTTTCTTATAGACAGCAACAGGTATAATTTTTTTCACAATAGGCAGTGCTGAAATTGCATTTAAAGCACCTTCATCGGCTGTAACAGAAACAGCATTCAGCCACCTGCTCTTGCGGTGTATGATAGCACCCAACTGTTC
>PBZW01000057.1 GCA_002730315.1 Fidelibacterota bacterium | reverse complement strand
GCCCGCGAAGACGGTAAATGGTTTTATCTTCTTCAGTAAGCTTATAATTTTTCTCATCAAATTCTTCGCCCTTTTCTTCAGCTTCATGTTTTTTGAAGCGCAGTGCTTGTTCGTCGGTTAATGATAATTTTTCAAGTTTACCTTCGGCCACAACGTTTTTTCCTTTTGCAGTAATAGGAAACACAATAACACCATCATCTACTTTTATTGTTATGGTTTCATAGGGACGATCACTGGAGACATCAATCCAGCAGCCACGATGGGCACAGACATCAACGACCGTACCACTGACCTGTACCGGTTTATCTAAATATTTTTCTGGGTTATCCAGAATTGTAGACACGGCTGTTGTTGAATCAAGATGCAGTTTTTCCCCGAGGATAGTCTCGTCTGCTAACATAAATGATAGAATAATTATTGCAAATAATAGCTGTCTTAACATGGTTTAATCCTTATGATTAATAAAATTACAAGTACAAAATTATATATTGAAAGTACATTGAAGATAAACCTGTTTTGAAAAAAATTAAGGATTATATAACTATTTTAAAAGTTTTTGCCCTGCAAATGGGCTTTTTTGAATTAATCGATCAAATCCAACTGTCGATACTTTTCGGTGTATTTATCCCGCAGCATCTTATGGCGGTCGCTCATATCCACTTTCCGTCCCTGGATGTAGAGCTGTTCCACAGTGGTCATGACCTCTAATGGATCTCCGTCAGTGATAAAGAGTGTTGCATCTTTTCCCACTTCCAAGGAACCTACACGATCATCGATCCCCAGGATCTTTGCAGAATTCAGTGTAACACTCTTCAGCGCGTCATCCTTTGCAAGTCCGTGGGCAGCAGCGGTTCCTGCTGTATAAGGTAGGTTACGTAAATGGGCTGCCTGGAAGGCACTGCTGTTGGAACCAATACAAAACAGGATTCCGGCATCGTTTAATCGTTTTGGTGTTTTGAACGGTTCATCGTAATCAGAATGGCGGCGAGAGGGAAGTTTATGGGTGGATTCCAGGATGACGGGAATGTTATTCTGTTTTAAAAGGTCGGTCACCATCCACGAGTCAGTTCCGCCAACTAATACCATTTCCACACCTTGGCGAGTGGACCATTCTACTGCCGCTTCGATCTGCTGTACATTATTTGCATTGATAAAAATAGGCAATTCTCCCTTGACCACTTGAGCCATACGATCCCATTTAAGATCCGTTTTCTGCGATGACTTGTCCGCTTCGATGCTTTTGACATATGCTCTGGCCTTGTCCATGATGTCATCCAATTCACGGAGCTGTTTGTTCCGTTCCTTCTTTTGTTCCTCGGTACTTTTCCGCACCCAAGGTGAATGGCTAACAGTCATATTGGGCCAATTGATGTGCAGACCAATGGGTGCTTTTAACGTAGCTGTTTCGGATGTCCAGCCGTCCAGCATCATGGAAGCAGATGTTCCGGAGACCAATCCGCTTTGGGGGACAGACAATGCTATAGCGATCCCATTAGATCGCGTGACAGGGATCAGTTCTGAATCGGGATTATAGCTGACTTCTGCCCGCACATTGGGATTGAATGATCCAACTTCTGCAAAATCACGTGTGGAGCGAATAGCGCTTACTTCCACCAGTCCCATGACCGTATTGGCAGCAATGAGCCCGGGGTACAAATGTTTCCCTGCAAGTGAGATCTCTTCTGTTCCATCCGGGATCGATGGAATTCGGTTACCCATTGCTATGATCTTTCCATTCTCGAACAGGATCTGACCTTTAGCAATTGTCGGCCCGGACACAGGATGGACGGTAACATCTTTCAATAAAATGGGATGAGCCTGAACTGGTGCAGGTACTTGATCGGATGAAAAAACAAATGAACAAAGAGTAAGGGTTAAAATGATGCGTTTCATTTTACACCTCCTTCCGAACAGGAGTAGGAGTGTTCGTGCCAGCCGCCTTCCGGTTTCATAGGTTTACCTCCACCTTCATCATCGCTGGCCAATATCTTTTGGATGAGTGTATTCCGCTCTTCATCGATCTTTTTTCGTAATTTATCATCTCGTTTCTTACTAAAATATTGCGTTCCTTCGATCCATGTCTCTTCGCAGGAGGCATAGATGGAGAGGGGATGGTCATTCCACAAGGCAAAATCACCATGCTTGCCTTTTTCAAGTGACCCTACATATTCATCGATCCGTAGTTGTTTGGCCGGGTTTATGGTCACCAGTTTTAACGCATCTTCCTGGCTCATACCGCCGTACTTTACTGCCTTGGCGGCTTCAGTGTTCATGCGCCTTGCTAGTTCATTACTGTCAGAATTGAATGATGTTAATACACCGACTTCATCCATGATGGAACCATTATAGGGGATGGCATCAATCACCTCATATTTGTAGGACCACCAATCAGAGAATGTAGATGCTCCGGCACCGTGCTCTGCCAGCCGTTCAGCGATCTTATAGCCTTCCAATACGTGCTGGAAAGTGGCGATGGTAAATCCAAAATCATCAGCGATACGAGTCAGCATAAGAATCTCATCCTGTCTGTAGGAATGGGAATGAACCCAGCGCTTTCCCTGCATGATCTCCACCAATGCATCCAGTTCCAAGTTTTTCCTGACCGGCAAACTGTTAGGATCAGATTGCTTTTTAAATCCATCCAGCCCTTGAGCTTCTGCATAATCTGTCGCTGCTTCAAATGCATCACGTATGATCTGCTCCACTCCCATTCGTGTTTGGGGATAGCGAGTGGTAAAATTATCTCCCCAGTTGGATTGTTTCACATTTTCACCCAATGCGAATTTGATCCCTTGAGGTGCTTCTTTGAAAAGAATTCCATCTGGATCGTGGCCCCAACGCAGTTTAATCACGGCATTCTGTCCACCGATAGCATTGGCTGAACCATGAAGAATATTTGCTGTGGTGAGTGCACCGGAAAGTTGGCGATAGATAGCAATATCATCACTGTTGATCACATCATAAATCCGTACTTCTGACGTCACCGATTGAGTTCCTTCATTGATGGCAAATGCAGAACTGTGGTTGTGGGCATCAATGAGTCCCGGGGTCACATGCTTTCCGGTCCCATCGATCACATAAATATCTTTTCCAGATATATTCAGGTCGCTGTCGATCTTTTCGATCACTCCATTTCGTATGTACATATCTGCATTTTCCAGTGTCCCTTCCGGGCCACATGTCCAAATGGTTGCATTCTGGATCAAGATCTTATCCGTCCGTTCCGGAAGTGTTGAAAATCCATAGGCGCCCTCCGGAAATAGGGGAGTGAATTCGCTTGCAGACTCTTTCTTCTTTTCTTTCTTGTCGCTTGGTTCTTCCTTCTCCTTGGCATTGACCCAGGATGCTGTCCATGAAATATGCTCACCTGAAGGTGTCACACCACTACCTGAAATGGATTGTCCTTGCTTGGTCCCAGACATACGGATGACGCCATCCATATCAAACTCTTTCCCAGAAAATGAAAATGTCAGCCGATGAGATTCATTTTCCACTGATTTTAATGTTACATCCGTTGAATCGATTACCAGTTTCCCGGACACCTTATTCTTTGTTTGATCAAGTTCCAAGTTGGCGTTCAGGTCCAAACCACCGCTAAACGATACCACCCAATTACCGGATACATCATGGGGTAGATCATGTTCAAGCGTGAATTCTTTACCTTGTATCCAAAGGGTTAACACCTTGGTGTCCTTATCAAAATAATCTCCATCTGTGACCATAAGATTCGCAGCATATCCCTTTTCCACTTTTCCATGGTTTGAAAGTCCAAATTGTTCTGCTGGAATGGTGGTTAATGCTGCCAGAGCATCGTCTTTAGAGAATCCCCTTTCAATGCTCCGTAAGAGATTTGTTCGAAACTGGCTGCGGTTTTTCAGGTCATTGGATGTGAGTGCAAAACTGATCCCAGCCTCAACCATTCTTGCGGCGTTATCCGGAGCTTGGTCCCAGTGGCGGAGTTGTTCCAAACTGAAATCCAGAGCATCTTCCCATGAATCCACATCCGGTATTTTGGGATAATCCAAAGGAAGGATCACAAATGTGTTCAGTTCCTCGATCTCACTCAACCGACGGTATTCATACCCGCTGCCTTTCAGCCAGACATTCAGGTTGAATTCATTCGCAAGCTTGTTTACCCGAAGAGCCATCAATTCGTGTTTTGTTTCAAAACAGAATTGTCTGGTTCCATTTAATTCTTCCGCAAGGGTTCCTAACGCCCTGTCCACTTGGGGCGCTTCAGTCTTGTCTTTGTTTCTATTATAGAATTGCCATGCATCAGCATACCAATTGGCATCATAAAATGTTTGTCGCATGAGAGAAATGGTTCCCATGAGTGAACCGGGATATCCGGGATCACCCCAACTTCCATGCTCAAATGCCATGAATTGCGCAGGGCCATTCTCGGTGATCACAGCATCTGCACCCCAATCGCCTAAATGAACTATAGACGACCTTCCACGAAAGATCCCTTTGGCTGGAACTACTTGGGCAGTCGTAAACCCCAGCTTCCTTAATTCTTCTAATTCTTTATCATTTGGATGAAACGCATCTAATACACTGGCCTCGGGATGAACTTTTTTACTCCAATGATCAATGACAGGCCGTTTTTGTTCTTTTTTCTTTTCATCTCCAAAATTGAAAATAGATGGTTTTTTATTTTCTTTTTTCCAGTAGCTTTCGATAAATCCGGCATAGACCGTCTTGCCGGATAGGTCCATCACAAAGGCATCTTCAGGGATCGTCACCTTTTTCCCCGCAGCGGTGATGACGCCATCCCTAATGACAATGGTCCCATCTTCAATGAATGTTCCCGGTTTTTGGACAATGGTAACGTGTGTCAGTGCAAAAATACCAGGTGTGTTGTCATGGAGACCGGCCATAGATGTGACCTGAGCAGACAACATTCCCAATAAAAGTGTACATAAGATTCGTTTTATCATAGGTGATCTCTATTGGTTAAATTAAAAGTTCTTGCCCTGCAAATGGGCTTTTACGATCTCTTTAGTCAAATATTTGTACGCATCATTTATGGAATCCGTAAAATAAAAAAGGTCCATATCTTCCTTTGAAATGGTACCCATTTTGAGCATATGGTCAAAATTCACAACCTTATTCCAGAATTTTTTATCATAGATAACTACCGGCACTTTCTTACGGATCTTATTCGTCTGGATCAATGTCAACAATTCCATCAATTCATCTAATGTACCAAATCCACCGGGGAAGATGACCAATGCTTTGGCCAAATAAAGAAACCAGAATTTGCGCATAAAGAAATAATGGAAGTATAGGCTCAAATCTTTGGATATCCATTTATTCCCGGACTGTTCAAATGGCAGAGTAATATTTAGTCCAACGGCCAGTCCTCCTGCTTCAGCGGCACCGCGGTTAGCTGCTTCCATGATTCCGGGACCACCTCCGGATGTGATAATAAAGCGTCGCCGTCTTTCTTTAAGGTTCATGCTCCATTTGGTGAGTTTATACGCCAGCTTGCGGGCATCTTCGTAATAGCGACTCATCTTTGCATCTTGCTTCAATTGGTTCTTTTTTTCCTGACTGATATTATTTTTTGCGTTCTGTATTGCTGTTTGTGCTTCTTTCTGGGACTTGATCCTCGCCGAGCCAAAGAATACTATAGTGTCAGCAATCTTGTTACGGCGGAAGCGCTGGAGCGGGCCAAAATATTCAGCGAAAATTCTTAAAACACGTCCATCTGGACTACCAATAAATTTTGAGTCGTTATAAAACCTGTCTTTTTTCTTTTCTGCCATCGTATATCCTGTAAATGAGCGGGAAGTTAAACAATAAAATAACGATTGAAACGGTTTCTGATTACTAGTTTCACATTTGAAATATGTAACTTCTACAATATGAAAAGACAAAACACAACTAATAATTATCACAATTAATTCAAATTAGATCAGCTACAGGATAGCTATTATTATTTAAACAATGAACCGGGCAAAGAAACTCAAGATGAAATGTTTCACCAAGTATGTGTATTGTTCCTGTTCAGACGTTTGTACATCAACAATTAAGTGAGGAGTTAGATAATGAATTTGAGCCTTCAGAGTAAACGAGCACTCGTTTGCGGTAGTACAGATGGTATTGGTAAAGCCTGTTCCAGTTTGATGGCTGCAAGAGGAGCTTCAATTATTCTTGCTGCTCGCAATGAAACAAAACTGAAATCCACATTGGAAGAATTAGAAGGAGATGAACACAGTTATATATGTGCAGATTTTGATGATCCGGATGATTTGAAAAATAAAACGATTAAACATTTGGCCGAAACCGGGTCAGTCCACATCTTGATGAATAATACTGGTGGACCTCATGGTGGACCATTAATCAAAGCACAAGCAAAAGAATTTGAGATAGCCTTTCGCCGCCACATCATTGCCAATCAATTCTTGGTTCAAGCAGTCGTTCCCGGTATGAAAGAACTGGGCTATGGCCGGATCATCAATATTATTTCCACGTCTGTTCGACAGGTCATCCCCGGTTTGGGTGTGTCCAACACCATCCGAGGCGCGGTGGCTCAATGGGCCAAAACACAGGCGTTGGAATTAGGACCAGATGGCATCACTACAAACAATATACTACCAGGTTATACCAATACAGAGAGGTTAAAAGAACTTTTGGGTAAATGGGCAGATAATGCTGGTATAACCTATGCTGAAATGGTGCAATCCATCGCAAAAAAAACCTCATTAGGCAGGATCGGCAACCCAAACGAAATTGCTTCAGCAGTTGCCTTTTTAGCTTCAGATGCTGCCAGTTATATTAACGGCACAAATCTTGCTGTTGATGGCGGTCGTTTCGGAACCTGATGGAGAAAATTGCCAATTATATTAATAGTGAATTTGTTGCGCCATGGGAGATTAATCTAAAACTTAATATTCAGGAATAAAGATCATGAGCACTGCACACATTATTTATAAAGACAACCTGCGCACAGAGATAACTCATAATCAGTCCGGTGACACTATCATAACGGATGCACCAGTGGATAATGAAGGCCAGGGAGCCGCTTTTTCTCCCACAGACTTGGCTGCCGCATCACTAGCAGCGTGTATGATAACCATCATGGGTATTGCCGCCAAGAAACGAGAAATTGATATGACCGGGACCACTGCAGATGTCACCAAGATCATGGCATCTGATCCTCGCCGCATCAGCGAAATACGTGTCGATATTACCTTCCCCGAGCACTTATCGGACAAGGAACGGACAATTCTGCAGCGGGCGTCTAAACATTGCCCGGTAGGAAATAGTTTGAGCATAGATCTGCAAGAAAAAGTGAATTATTCATAATGAAGTCTATTCACCATTGTACAGATACATCCCGCCGGTTAATTTTGTAGCCTTATAATGACCTCGGGATTCAAATTAGCTCCATCCATCTTATCGGCTGACTTTTCTGCTCTTGGCACTGCGTTGCAACTGTGCGATGATGGCGGTGCCCATTACATTCATGTAGACGTCATGGATAACCAGTTTGTGCCCAACCTGACAATAGGGCCTCCTGTAGTAAGATCTTTACGATCCCTTACTAAAAAACATGTGGATGTGCATATGATGGTCATTGAACCAGAAAAGCTGGTGGAACCCTTCGCCAAGGCCGGAGCCGATGGTATCACGTTTCACATAGAAGCAACAGATGATCCCAAAGCCGTTATCGACCTGATCCGATCCACAGGGAAAGATGTAGGCATTTCCTTAAAGCCAAAAACACCTGTTTCAGATATCGTTCCTTTCATGGACCAAGTTGACTTGGTGCTGGTCATGAGTGTTGAGCCTGGCTTTGGCGGCCAAGGATACATAGACGGTTCAACGGAGCGGGTGGCGGAGATCAAACAATTGCTGATTGAAAAATGCCTGCAGGACAGGGTGCAGATCGAAGTGGATGGGGGCATCAAACTCCATAATGCTAAAGTGGTCATCGATGCTGGTGCTGATATATTGGTAGCAGGTTCAGAGGTTTTTAAAGCCGATGACCCGGTGGGTGTTATGCGTTCGTTTTACGATTTAGCACGATCATGAGATCCTATACAGAATTAGAGTCATTTGATTCCTGGACTACAGAAGAGAAAGACCAATTCACATTAAATGTAATGAAATGCCTCATCCTGGACGGTATACGCAAAGCCAATTCTGGTCATTCTGGCGGACCTTTATCATCTGCTGATTTTGCATATGTATTATTCAAAGAGTATTTGAATTTTGATCCTGACGATGACCAATGGTTCAACCGGGACCGGTTTGTCCTTTCTGCTGGTCATGAATCCATGCTCCAATATGCGTTACTTCATTTTGTGGGCTGGATGCCTATGGATGAAATACAAAAATTTCGTCAGCTCTACAGTCAAACACCAGGTCATCCGGAAGTAGGAATCAAAGGTGTGGAATGCACTACCGGCCCATTGGGTCAGGGTGTGTGCATGGGCATCGGCATGGCTGTGGCAGAAACGGTTCTGCGGGAAATGTTTAAAAAACAAAATAGTGATGAGCTCTGTAATCATTTCTCCTACATTTTATGCAGTGACGGCGATCTCCAGGAACCGGTGGCTTTGGGTGCGGCTGCTTTGGCCGGTCATTGGGGTTTATCCAAGATTGTTATGTTCTATGATGCCAATGAAGTTCAAATTTCCGGCTATACAAACCGATCAGATTCCACAAATGTTCCTGCCGTGTTTGAAGGATTGAATTGGCACGTCCAAGAAATTGATGGACACGATCATGATGCCATCCGGAATGCCATCGAAAAAGCCCAGGTTATCGAACAGCCCAGCATCATTGTTGGAAGTACCATTATGGCCCATGGCACTGCCACCATGGAAACCGACCACAAAACCCACGGCGCTCCGTTGCCTCAAGATGAGATCGAGGCTACGAAAGAAAAATTACTTTTACCCAATCAAACTTTTTATGTACCTGATGAATGCATTGCCCATTTTCAATCTCGGTATGATGATTTGAAACAAACAGTGAGCGATTGGACTTCAACATTGACTGATGCCAGGTCAAACAGTCAAGTGGAGTCACTATGGAAAATGACAGTTGGTGATGAATTACCTGATCTAAATTGTCCTGAATTTGAAGAGGGTGCATCCCTGGCTACGAGAAAAGCATTTGGCACTACCTTGGATTTTTTTGCAACCCAGCTCCCCCATTTGGTGGGTGGTTCAGCGGACCTGGAACCTTCCAATTACACTGGTAATTTTGCAAAGACCTATGGTGATTATTTGAAAGAGAATCCAGAAGGACGGAATTTTGCGTTTGGGGTACGGGAATTTCCCATGGCCGCTATGATGAATGGCATGAGCCTCCACGGCGGTGTGATCCCGTTTGGAGGCACATTCCTTGTCTTTGCTGATTATTCCCGTCCGGCCTTGCGCTTGGGAGCGATCCAGCATGTGAGGACCATCCATGAATTCACCCATGATTCGTTTTACGTCGGCGAAGATGGACCTACACACCAACCCATCGAACACGCCATGGCCTTAAGAACGATCCCGAATTTCTACGTTTTTCGCCCCGGTGATGCCAAAGAGACAGCTGCCTGTTTTGAAAAAGCGCTGGAATTGAAAACATCACCATCTGCATTACTGTTGACTCGACAGGGAGTTCCTGTCTCTCATAAATCTATGGATGAGATAAAAGCGGGTGTAGAAAAAGGCGGGTATATTTATCATGATTGTGAAGGATCTCCGGAATTGGTTTTCATTGCCACAGGATCAGAAGTGTCGTTGGCTGTTTCAGTAATGGAACGAATGAGTGATAAACGGATCCGAGTTGTGAGTTTGCCCTGCTGGGAGATCTTCAAGGAGCAATCACAGGAATATCGGGATGAGATCATTCCATCAAGGGGATGCATGAAAATTTCCATGGAGGCAGGAATTACTCTTGGATGGGAACGCTTTGTTGGACCGGCTGGACTTTCCATCGGATTAGATCATTACGGCGCTTCCGCCCCGAATAAAGATTTGGCTGAAGAATTTGGTTTTACCCCTGAAAAAGTGGAAATGAAAATCAGAGAACATTTAGATAAATTACTTTAAAATATGAATATACACTTGGCAACAGACCACGCCGGTCTTGAACTGAAAAACGCCATCAAAGATTATTTGATCGGAAAGGGTCACGATGTCACCGATCATGGTGCCCATGAATATGATGCCCAGGACGATTATCCCGATTTTATTTTTCCCTGCGCCAGGGCAGTGGCGGTGGATCCAGAGAGCCGCGGGATCATTTTAGGCGGATCCGGCCAGGGGGAAGCCATGGCGGCTAATCGCATCAAGGGTGTCCGTGCCGCTGTGTACTATGGTTCAGAACGGCAGATTGCCCGGTTATCCCGGGAGCACAACAATGCCAATGTTCTGTCCCTGGGAGCACGATTTATTTCAGAGCAGGAAATTTATGATATAATTGAAACCTGGCTGGATGAACCTTTCGAAGGTGGGCGCCACCAAAGACGTATCGAAAAACTAGACGAATAGAATTATTTTACGTTCAGATATTCATCCAACAAATCAGGAATGGAAAAATTATTTTCTTTTTCCATTTTAAACGTATTGTGAACGTAGTTTCCATTTTCATCTACATGATATAACTTAATGAACTCGTCTTTCCGGGAAACGATCTCTTGTAATGCGTTGCTCAAAGCGTCAACATCTTCAGGCTGATTATAAATTCCGAAGGATACTCGCACCATGCCGGCCAGCAGTTTATATTTTGCTTCTATTTCTTCGTCAGGGATATCGGTAATGGCGTCCAGCATATCATCCAGGATCAATTCTTTCACATAGGGATGGGCACAGAAGCATTCGTTACGGACGGCAATGTTAAAATAATCATTTAATACGGCAGCCACCAGTCCATGATGCATACCTTTGATATTGAACGAAATAGAGCCAGCCCGGGAGCATTTTTTGCTGTTTGTTTCACCATAAATGATAAGATCCGAATTTTTTTTCATCCGTTCCATAGCATCATCAACCAGTATACCTTCTTCCCTAAAAATGTTTTCGACCCCGACACGGTCTAAAACTTCAATTGCCGCCGCTAGGGCAATGGCACCAGGAATATTTGGTGTTCCGGCCTCTTCCCGATCAGGGAAATAATCTTTGATTATATATCTGTCCACAAATACATCCTCTACCATTCCGCCGCCCAATTCTTCAGGTTCGATGGCCATTAAAATATCCTTGCGGCATAGCACAGCCCCTGGAGATCCGGGAACATAAGTTTTGTGCCCGGAGAAAACGAAAGCATCGATATTTCTGGAAGAATTGCTATGTCCTGACATCTGGACAGGCATGTGCGCTGCCATTTGTGCTCCATCAATTAAAACCAATGCACCATAATCGTGAGCTAATTCGGCGATATCATAAATTGGATTGATGATTCCAGTCACATTGCTGATGCCAGTTACAGCTACATAATTAACACGGTCCCGATATTTTTTTAGATTTTCTTCCAATGATTCCTTATCAAGACTACCAGGCTGTCCCGAGGAATGAGATTTTAAAGGTATATGAACTACTTCATCGGCATGCTTGCGGTGGGGGAGATCATTGGAGTGGTGTTCCATGATGGAAACAAGTACTACATCCTTATCTTTACGGTAATCCCGGAACACACGGGCTAGTCGATTTATGCCAGCTGTTGTCCCACTGCCAGTAAAAAAACATGTGTATTCTTCTGGGTCCGCGCCCAGAAAAGAAAGTATGCGCTGGTGCGCCCAGTCATATTGACTGGTCGTGATCTTGGCCGAAAAGTGCAGTAAGCTGTGCGAGTTAGCATAATGTTCAAAAAATTCTTCCAACATGTCGTGGGCTGCTCCCATCATCAGCGTTGATGCTGTAGAGTCTAAATAAACCCGGAGAGTTTTCCGGCCATCCGCCAACGTATAAACGGTATCAAGTCCGATAAAATCATTCTGTATTTTTGCAAGAAGTAAATTTTCAGATTGGACAATCATTGTCATCAGCTTTTTTAATCAGGGTGCAATATGATTGGAGTTTTCAGTGCAATAATTTATTATTTCCTGAAGATCCTGCTCTGTATTCATATTCCAGAACCGAATATCATCATCAAATCTAATAACGACTGAATTCATTTTTTCCAACAATTTAAACAAGCTGTAGTCAGAAGTCTGGATCGCTGATGAAATCAACGGTAAAACTTGTTTGTGATAGAAAGCGCATATCATCTGATGCTTATTATTTGAGTAAGGAACAATAACGTCAACTCTATCATCATGGGCATTCCAAAGATCTTGGAATAAATTAGTATCTGCCAAGGGCATATCACAGGAGAGCAGTAGCACCCAATCGGTTTTCGCATGTTTAAGAGCTGTATATAAACCGTTTATTGGAGCCTGAAATACCAGTTCGTCACCAATGAAAGGTTTATCCACATCGGAGGGTTGATCTTTTCCAATCACATAACGATATTCAAAGTTTTTACATGATTTCCACATGCGATCAAGGACGGTCATTCCTTCAATAACAGCACGCCATTTTGGTGACCCGAAGCGTTCACTTTGTCCGCCGATAAGAATAAATGCGGTAGCGGAGATGGTATTTTTATTCATCTTATTCTTATTTTGAATATAGTAAAAGTTTTATATATTAGAATCATAATATAGAAGAAATTTAATCTTTGAAGGTAAAATCATGACAAAATCAATCTCAACCGAGTTTATTCAAATGGCTGCCCGGATTTTAAAAACATTGGGCCATCCTGACCGCATTAAAATTGTTGAATTCCTGGAAGATGGTGAAAAAACCGTTGGACAAATCCAACGGGAATTTAACCTGCTT
This sequence comes from Fidelibacterota bacterium, assembly GCA_002730315.1. Lineage (GTDB taxonomy): Bacteria > Fidelibacterota > Marinisomatia > Marinisomatales > TCS55 > UBA2126. The sequence goes on along the minus strand of PBZW01000057.1, from coordinate 37 downwards.
CAACCGGTGACAAGCCAACATCTTAAAGTTATGTATG
>PBZW01000071.1 GCA_002730315.1 Fidelibacterota bacterium | reverse complement strand
CCATATTTCCAGTTCCCTTAAACTCTTCGAAAATAACTTCATCCATTCGACTGCCTGTGTCAATGAGAGCCGTAGAAACAATGGTAAGACTGCCACTTTCCTCAGTATTGCGAGCTGCACCAAAAAATTGTTTTGGTTTCTTCAACGCATTGGAGTCCACTCCGCCGGAAAGAATTTTACCACTATGTGGAATAACTGCATTATGTGCCCGCCCCAGGCGTGTTAAGCTGTCCAGCAGAATAACGACATCATCACCATATTCCACCATGCGTCGTGCTTTTTGAAGAACCATATCAGCTACGGCAACGTGGCGTTCAGGCGGTTCATCAAATGTTGAGCTAACCACTTCAGCGTTCACATTACGTTTCATATCTGTTACTTCTTCAGGGCGTTCATCAATAAGTAAAATGATTAATTTTATTTTTGAATGATTTTTCAAAATTGAATTAGCAATTTTTTGCAGTAAGATTGTTTTACCTGTTTTTGGTTGGGCAACAATCAACCCGCGTTGTCCTTTACCAATAGGAGAAACAATATCCATTATTCGAGTAGACAAATCTTTTGGATCTGATTCAAGGTTGAATTTTTCTTCAGGATATAGGGGCGTAAGGTTATCAAAAAGAATCGCCTGTTTGACATGGTCAGGGCTTTTATCATTCACTGTTTCCATTTTTAACAGTGCATAAAACCGCTCCTTGTCTTTTGGCTTCCGTATCTGGCCATAAATGGAATGACCTGTCCTGAGGCCAAATCGTTTGATCTGAGAGGGACTCACATATATATCATCGGGGCCTGGTAAATAGTTAAAATCGGGACTGCGCAGAAATCCGTAGCCTTCATTTAAAACTTCCAGTACTCCTTTAGCGTGTAATACACCTTCTTTTTCATTCTGTGTTTCCAGTATGTTGACAATCAATTCCTGTTTATTCAAACCGGAATAACCCTGGACCTCCAAGTCCTGGGCCATTTTTGCCAACTCTTTTATGTTTAAGGATTGTAATTGATTAACATCCATATATAAAAAACTCCAATATTATACTATGCATTAAAGTTGAGTTATTAAATACTGTCTAAAGAGTGATGCTCCTGCGGGAGCAGGTGCCTTTGATGGTTGAAATTACTCTAAATCACCGCTGTGTCAAAGGAAAATTGAAAATACTCAAAAACAGCTTCCGCAATGTAATGAGAGCCGAATACAAGGCCTGCATAGTCGCTCTGTAAATGGTCAGTAAAATCCCGAAGGTTTTTTACAGGTTCTGCAGAAATTCCCAATTTGTTCAAGTGTGCAGCCAATGTTTTTGATTTCATTAATAAGCCATTGGTATCATCCATAACAAACAATGTTTCAAATTGCCCTCGCAGGGCAGTGGCAATTAATTCCAGTTCTTTATCTTCCTTAAGGACAATTAAACCTAGTGGTTTTTGTTTAAACAACTGGTTAAACGTTTTTAAAACAGATCGGATACCTTGTTCATTATGTGCTACATCATAAATAACTGGCGGTGTTTTTGATAATACCTGGAACCGTCCAGGCCACGTGGTATTTTGTAGACCTCTTTTAATTTTAATATCAAAAATACCTTTTTCTAATTCTTGAACTGCCGCCACTGCCAAAGCTGCATTTAGAGCCTGGTGTTCACCAATCAGTGTTAATTGATAATTGGTATCTTTATAATGAAAAAATGTTCCTTCCATAGTTACAGTACAATCAGTGGGTGGTTTAACGAAAGAGATTTTTGTATTCATTTCCGCCGCCTTTTCCAGCAATACATTTTTAACCATATTTTCCTGGTGATTACAAATAACAGGTACATTTTCTTTTATGATACCTGCTTTTTCTTTGGCAATTGTTACAAGATCATTCCCCAGCAGTTCACGATGATCTAAACTAATTGGTGTAATAACGGCAATTTCAGGTGTAATAACATTAGTAGAATCCAGCCTGCCGCCCAGGCCTGTTTCTACGACAGCAATATCAACTTCTTCCCTGGCAAAATGCCAGAAAGCTATGGCAGACGTTGTTTCAAAAAAGGTATTCTCAATACGCTGAATATCTGCGGAAAACAATTCCATAAACTCAACAATCTTGTTGTTAGTAATAGGAATACCATCCACCCGGATTCGTTCATTGAAACTTACCAAATGCGGGGATGTATACAAGCCCACCTTTAAACCTATAGACCGCAATATTGATGATATAAATGCAGCTGTAGAACCTTTGCCATTGGTCCCAGCCAAATGAATGAATTTTATTTTTTTCTGGGGATTATCACACACCTCCAATAATTCGCAAGTATGTTCCAGGCCTGTTTTTATACCCAGTCGCTGTAAATTGTATAACTTCTGTAATAATTGCTGAAAATCAGATGTCATGTACAGTCTGGACATGGTCCATAGGGGCCCCTAAAAATCGCTGGCCGACCCTTTCAAAATGCAGGGGTATATCTGTTATAAAACAAGTTAACAAACTTTTTGCAGAAGCATCATTCATTTGCCCAGCTGCTGATAGTCTTTTTTTAACAGCTCCCGCTACAGCATCTGCAGAATCAATCAACGTTGTGCCTTTATTAACCTGACGGGAAATAACATCTTTTAACAGGGGATAATGAGTGCAACCCAGTATGAGTGTATCAATACCATTTGCATTTAATGGTTTAACATAATGCTGTACAACTGTTTCAGCTACGTCGCCTTCCAGCCAACCTTCTTCAGCCAGAGGAACCAGTAAGGGACAGGCTTGAGAGCTTGTTTGGATTTTTTTATCTAGATTACTTAATGCTTTTTCATAGGCTTTGGAAGATATGGTTGCCATGGTTCCAATAATGCCAATATGATTATTATTAGTTGCTTTAACAGCTTCCTCAGCTCCCGCGTGAATGACTCCAATTACAGGTACGGTACTATGTTCATGCAATTCATCTAAAACCTGCGCTGAAACAGTATTACAGGCCACTACAATCATCTTCACATCGTATTTTATCAAAAAATCGACGATTTCCATGGAAAATTCACTGACCAGTTCCTTACTCTTATTACCATATGGAACCCGGGCGGTATCCCCAAAATAGACTATGGATTCATGGGGTAAGGTAGAACGCAATGCTTTAACAACAGTCAGACCGCCCAAACCGGAATCAAAAACACCAATTGGTCTTGAATCAGCCATTAACCTTCGGCCAGTAATTCTTCTCTTACGGAGCGAAACTTTACAATGGCGCTGAAAATTCCTTCCGCGATCTGCTGGCGGTACGCAGCTTGCTTTAAGCGTTTTTCATCTGAAGGATTGGACAGGAAACCTGTTTCAATCAACACATTTGGCATACTGGCTCCAATCAAGACTACAAATCCTGCTTGCTTTACACCACGGTTTCTGGAGTCCAAGCGATTCCCCAGTTCACTCTGGATTAATGCCGCCAATTCTTCGCTTTCTTTCATAAACATAGATTGGGCCATAGTAGCCATGATCAGGTTTTCGCCGGTCAAATCCTTATATTTGTTGCCGCTGTGTTCTTCCAGTTTAATTACTGCATTTTCCCTGGATGCCAATTCAATTGCATCATCTGATTTACCTTGATTCAATAAATATGTTTCGAACCCGCGCGCTGTTCGGTTTGGATTGCTATTGGCATGGATGCTGACAAATATTTTACCATTGCTCTCATTGGCCTTCTGTGTACGTTTCCACAATGGAATAAAAACATCTTCCTCCCTTGTATACACCACGTTAATATTTGTTTTTTTCTCTAAAAGCAGGCCCAGACGTTTAGTAATATCCAAAACAATATTTTTTTCCTTCGCCCCACTTTTGCCAACCGTACCCCCATCTTTACCCCCGTGTCCTGCATCCAGTACTACCGTGTCCAATTGCCAGCGATCACGCAATGCCCGAATGCGTTCTGCGCTTTTATCAAATGGGGTACGGAGGGTAACGACAATAGCATTAGGGTCCGGACTTTGAAATACTTCATGGCCGATGATTTCTGACCTCAGGCGGAAGGAAATTTGAGCAGATTCAGCGAACTGGTTAGCTGTTACTTTAGCTATCACGCCTCGGGTTTCGGCCTTATTGATACGGGTGGTGTCTACTATTCCGTCTTGAACAGTCAAATAAAACCAACCATTGTCATGCTCAAATGAGCTGATATGCCCATCATAAAATCGTTCACGTGTATAGATAGACAAAATGGTGCCGTTTGCTTTTTGTTCAATACCAAGATTAGTAATATTGAATTCGACTACATCTATATCTAACCGTTGCTTAATGGCGTCATAGGTAATCCCGGGTAAAACAGTTTGTTTTAAAATATTAAATATTGGTACAGTCGGCAAAAAAATATCCACCCCGTTATCCTTAGCGGGGACAGGCATATGATACACTACTTCATCTACAAGGACGTAACTTGAATTGCTGGAAATTTTTATACGTGTGTCGGAAAAATAAAGAACCATTTTCATGCGTTCTTTATTCATATACGGCAGCCGTGAAGTGAGTACCTTCGAAAGATCGGTTGTTGATACGTAGGATGCTTTTGCATTATCCAATACCTGCAATTCGTTTTCTTTCTGATCCACACTGTTTACCACAAGAATAGCGGCTGACAGGTGTGTACAGGTCAAGAATGAAAATAATATTGTTTTATAACACTTAAACATAAGGGCAAAATTATTATAAGGAAGTTAACCCTGGCAATGTTGCTCTAGAAAATTATTTGGAGTGCTAACGCACTTCTTTGTTCTGGTGTTCCGATAAAACTCAAGTTATTCCAGACAGCCCGCCAGCGCATGTACATTTGGTAATTCTTTTTACTTTTTATTTGTATCTTGACTCCTACCAGTTGTTTATCCTCTGAAATGGCTACACTATTCATTTCCCCGGGAAGATTCAATTCCCAAAAGTATACTCGACTGTTGAAATCATCAATTTTTGCAGCAATCCAATTTCCAGTAATAATAAGCGAAGGTGTCTGCCAATTCATACGCGTTTCAAAGCCAAGGCCCTTCTGGTTATCATTATAAAGTGTAGAATTAATTTGCCAGCGCAAATCCAGTTTCCTGGTTGGCTTATATTTATAAAGCCCCTTCGTGGTAATCTTATAACTATCGTAAGCAGTTATATCAGGATAAAAGGTTTGGTTTTCTTCAGATTGATTACTTTTCTTGTATTGAACCAGAAAATGGTGTTTTTTACTTTGCCAACGCCAGCGTATTCCCGTTTCACTTTTTAGATTGTTATATACTACCGGATTATTTTCCTCTATTTTTTCTGCCAGATCACTATAAATCGAAAGTTTATTTTTACCATATTTGACCTGTACATTTTGAAAAATTCCTGTTTCCCCGGCAGCGCTACTTGTCCATTCAGAAAATGATTGTGTACGATACGTTCTGTAATCAGTTGGATAATAACGCCATGAGACCAGGTATTTAAGTGCTTTACTTTTGAATAATGCGCCACTAAAAAGAGCCGGGGTTGTATGTTTTATAAATGCACTTTCACCAAAAATATGCCAGTTATTCCACTGTTTCGATCCAAACATAGAAGCTGATGCAGCATTAACCTGTTTCTTTGAAGGATCTTCAATATTTTGTGTATTCACTAATAGACCTAATCGACCAAATTGTAAATCCCTACTCCACATTACAGTTGCAGCATTTTCCAGCAATTGATTCTGTTGATGTAAGTCACTGGCTGTTATATGCTGACCCGTAATATCTAATTTTACAGCACCATTTTCCAAGGTTCCATCCCGATATGTCCTGCCCAATGAAAACGAAACCTGTCCATAATCGGTTTTCCACTCTCCCCCGATACCCCGTGTACACCAATATTCATTACTCGAGCGGTATCCTGTTATGCCTTTCCCTTGGCGCGGCAAAGTATTAATTGTTTCAAATCCTTTATGGGCTGCAACTGTACGCCAGGATATAAGACCATACCCGCCAATCAACTGGTGATCCCCCGTAATCATCTGCACATTTTCTGAATTCCACTGCACATATATACTGTTGTGGTCTGCTATATTTTTTTCCCAAGGATCTTTTTCCAGTAATATTCCAAAATGATAGCTACGACTTCTTCCCTGGGCGCGCCAATAATGACGTACACCATTATTAAACGATATCCTTTCTCTTACAGATAGAGATATCGGCAGCTGGTCAACTGTTTGAATACTTTGAACCAGGTATTCCGCTGCTGGAGATAAATCACGGTTTGTTTTTAAAACATGAATATTTTTTGAACTATTGATTATTTCAATATCAGTAAGGGATAAAATTGATATAGAAGTTAAAATACTTCTGGCGGCGTTAAAGGTAACAGGAGTTGCAATAATCTGCTGGGCACTGATAAGGTCTTCTTCAGAAACAGATGTTTCGGCATCATAGCCCAATACATCTATCCATTCATCAACTGAATGAATTTTTTCAGCGGAAAGAAAACCCCAGCCCCAACCAGTGAGACAAATCCAAATGACTATGTGTTGATAACGCATAATTGATTATTATTTGTTTATAGTTTATTTCTATTCCTGCTGTCGTTTGCCCGGGTGATATAGCATGACCAGTATGAATAGTAACCCAGGGTAAAAGATTGAATTGCCCGCCGAACTTCACTCTGCTGTCATAAATGGTATCCTGTTCCCATTCCACTATAACATTTGCCTGCGGAATCGGGGTATACGTCAAGGCAGAAACAAGAACTTGGGGCAGCGATTCCCGTGCTGAACCAATCGTAGGACCATTAATATTTCTCCAATAGCCTCGCCAATACAAAGTATCATCCAATTTCATATTCCAGCCGACATTGATACCCCAGCTGCCGGCCTGGCCATAATTCTTAATTTGTAAATCATAATACATTAATCCCATACCAATGCTCAATCTATCTGAAAACTGTCTGCCCATGATTAAACACCACATTTTTTCACTATAATGTTCATCCCCAAAAATACTTGCGCCAAAAGCCGCATACCCATTTTTAACAGGGAATGCTAGTGCGGCGCTCTGATGCTTCAGCAAGCTTAATCCAAAACGCTTACCTGAGGAAACACCAACGTGTCTATTTTGAAATGACGTTACACTGGCCGGGTCTGCAAATATACCAATAGCATTCGCCTGTATATTGATAGTTATAAGTCCTGACCCCACCGCAGCCGGGTCAGCGGGATAGTGTTCAAATGCAGCAGATAAATACGTACTTAAACACAATACATACACATGGATGAATGATATTTTTATCACAGTTTTTTTGATTTTCCGCTACTCCATTATTGAGAAAAATATGAAATATCAAAACAGTGTAGATAAAATCTTACAATCACTATAGATCACCTTAAGAAATATGATGTTCCACGAAATGAATATTTTATTTCCCGATGGCTTACAATTTCCAGTTCATGGGCTTCACCGGAATGGAGTCCCTGTTTGTAATAGAGTTTTGCTTTTGTTCCCATCGAATTAACGGCAAAATGACCAGTTGCATAACCTGACTCTAAATCACTTTTATCCAAGCGGCCTTTATCCCATGAATGGATAAATGTACCATCAGCATTCAAAATTAATTCATACATCCGTTGATATTGACGTGCTTTAAAAGTTGTTTTTTCTTTGCCCCGCAATAATTCAGACACTTTTTCGGAATTATTGTCCTCCTCCGGTATATTATTTTTACCCATTTTATCAATTATAACAAAATAAAACCCTCTGGTATGATTATTTAAAATGTCTTGAAGCTGATTTTCAATTTTATAGCGTTTCCCCGTTTTTTCATTGATCCATCCTGGGATAGCTTCACGATGGACATTTTGTCTGGAGGTCAATGTACATTGTACTAATCCAGAAAATTCCCTGTGGTTATTACCGTCAAATAAAACCCATTCTTCCTGCCAGGTTCTATTTTCCAGACCTGTTGCAATGCGCTGTCCCGCTATACGGCCCCTTGTGGTAATGATAGGAAGTTTACATGTGAAATCATCCAAGGTCCCGACCGTTTCCTTATGGCCTTTTTCATTCCACCAAGTGAACACATTGCCGTAAAATGAAAATTGTTTAACACCATTATTATACCAGATGTCAATACTGACTATTTGGTCATTTTCTGAAAAGATGGTCCTGGATTGTATCTGTCCATTATTATACCACCATAAAACAGGTGAACCTGTTTGCAACGTATGGTTAGCATACAGGCATTCATGTTTTTTTATGCCATTACTGTAAAAATGTTCTTCTTTTTTCAATTCATTAACAGCCAAGTCATAGGTACGGGTAATTAATGGCCGGCCGATTTGACTGGTGAGAACTACCCTTGTTTTGTAGCGCTGTTGGAATAGTGAAGTATCCGAACAAAAAGAAAACAAACATAAAAACAGAATTTGCGGGAAAATAATGAATCTGTTTTTAATCATTTAAGGGGATACAGATTGTTAGTGGAATGCAATATACGCAGATAATGCATAAACAACTACGCCCCGGCAAGCGGGGCGCAGTAATTTAAATGGATATTTGTTGTGTATTACTTCTTGGGGTACATAGCAACGAGAAAAATCAGTGCCAACAGGCCAGCAAGACCCGCATCACCAAATTGTCCCATTAGTCTACCAACTCCAGCAATCACGCCAAATGGATCATCAAATAGAATTCCGATGACGATACCGAGGACCACCAGCGTTTTCAGCAGGTCGGTTATTTTGGCTATCCATTCATTTACGCTGTCGAAAGCACTCATATTTCCTCCTATGATGACGTTAACAGGATACAGGGTTCCTGTGTTTCAAAAGGAACCCTGTTTTTTGTCATCCTGTTAATTATGCCATTGATACGAGAAATAACAGTGCTAACAGACCGGCCAATCCGCCATCCAAGAATGTATTTACCAGATCGACTACACCACCTACAGGATCAAATCCTGTTGAGTATAGAATGTTAGCAAACACAAAGAATACAATTAAGCCTTTAACAAGACTTACGATTCCAGCGACGACGCTATTGACAGTTGAACTCACATCAGCCATGATGTTCCTCCTTGGTTTGTTTATTAGTAAAAACGGAGGCACTTCGCCCCCGTTTTGGCATGTGTTCTATCTTAAGATTTGAGTTAAATATCTTCAAATCGTTTGAATTTAAGCACAATTCGATATTTGTCAACATTTTTATTCATCAATAAGAAATCGATTAAAATCCCTATTCTATCGACGAGAAACCGACCTTGCACCACGGATAACGGCGTCAATGACTTGGTATCTTGACAACCAATAACAATTACAAAAATGGTGTGTTTTATAGATAAACCAGCGTAGAACAGGATTAAACAATAAATATCCTTTTATTGATTTTATCCACTGTCCTGCCAACTCTTTTTCATACTGGGGAAATTGCACCAATAACGACGGGAGATTTGATTTCCCATAGTTGTACATCGAATTACAAAAATCTGTTAGTCCTCGGTGGTGGTGGTGCTCACACCCGGCAGAAAACGAAAAACGCAAGCCGTCTGGATATGTTTCCCAAATTCGAATAGCTAATTCGGTGTCTTCACCCCCGTAGGAAGTAATATTTTCGTCAAAAAGTTCAACCACATCAAACACGGATCGCTTCAGGGATGTATTATTGAATAAAAAATATGAGAACCCAATAGGAACACCTTCTCCAAAACGCCGGCCGCCCCTGCGGGGATTATATAAATAGTGATCAAGAGCATTGGGTGTTTGACCTTCCGGCAAAAGTAAATCACCTACAACACCTATTACACCAGTTCCTTCTAAAGTGTTTAAATGAACGGTAATCCAATTTTGTTTTACAACCATGTCACTATCTAAAAAAAATATGACTTCTCCGCTTCCTGCTTTTATCCCTGCATTTCGCGCAGTAGAAAGACCACTGTTTGATTCAAGGAGGATAATATGAACCTGTTTATGGTGGGCAAAGGAATCCAGTATTTCCCCGGTTGTATCAGTGGAACCATCATTGACCAGATAAATATTAATTGTATTTTCACTATAGGACTGTTCGAGTAAACTATTTACACATTGTTCCACAATATGGTCCACATTATAACAGGGCACGACAATATCAACAGTCGGTGACCAGCTCAAGCTATACCCCGTTCCTTATAATATTCGTATAATACATTGGCTGTATTATGCATATCATGGTTTGCAATCACCCACTCCCGTCCTGTTTTTTTATGCTCCTTAATTTTATCAGGGTTAACAATCAAGTCCTCCAGCGTTTCTTTTAGATTATTCCCATTTATATTTACAAAGGGATGGTCAGGGATAAAATCAACATACTCATCTACCAATTCCGTCACACAGCATAAACTCATTGACAAAGCTTCCACAGAATTCATGCCATAGCCCCAGCCGCCGCGGTTGTGCACCTGGTCAATTAAAATATCACATGATTGTTTAATCCTTTGCGCTTCGGTATTGGGCAGGTTTTCAATGAGCACAAATTCTACGTTATTTCTCTTGGCTAAATCCTCGCAGATGGGGATAATCGTTTCACTGCCCTTATAATACCTGTCGGTAGGGCTGTGGCAAATGCGAATGGTTTCACTCATAGTATAATCAGGCTGATGCTGTTTTGTATCGAAGGGCAGGAACAAATATTTTATATCGGGGTGTTTTTTCAATAAATCCAACTCGCTGGTTAGGTTTAAACTACTGGCAGCGTCAATGGCTGGTATCACACCCCTGGTTCTGAGGTCCTGTCCATTGTATGTACACATTATGGGTTTCCCTGCTTCCGCTAATTTTTGCACAAACCGGCCGTCACGGTAAAATTCCAATCCCCAGTCCAAGTGTATAATGTCATAGTTTAATAAATCGTATTTTTCAATTGCCGGCTCAATCTTGGAACTCCACAGCCAGTCGCGAAACTGGAAGTATTTCTTTTCCAAAAATGAATTGGGTTCCCATACGGGAGGGCAGCCTTCTTTTTCCTGGTAATCGCCAGATCCACCCCGGGCCATTTGGTAATATCGGTGGCGGCCCTGCATATACCAGGGGCTGGCCTTTACCAAAGGTAAATTGAGGCAAAT
>PBZW01000070.1 GCA_002730315.1 Fidelibacterota bacterium | reverse complement strand
TTAAGGCTGGGATGCCTGATGCTGATAGGGTTGAGATACAAGAAGCTTTAATGGATTACCCCCTTCCAGAGAAGTATAAAGGAAGAAACGAAAGATTAAATAAACCATTGTCATGAGTGAAGAAAAAGGACGATTATTAAAAATCAAAATACTCAGGTTTGATCCAAAGGTAAAAAACAATATACCGGAAGTAAAAACCTATCAGGTACAAGAGGCACCCGGGATGACGCTGTTTATTGCCCTTAATGAAATCAGGGAGAAACAGGAACCATCCCTGCAGTATGACTTTGTTTGTCGTGCGGGTATTTGCGGAAGCTGTGGTATGATAATTAACGGTCGTCCGGGATTAGCCTGCAGAACAAGCACAAACCTCCTGCCTGCGGAGATTAACCTGGCCCCGCTTCCTGTTTTTGAGCTGATTGGAGACCTGTCCGTAAATACCGGTAAATGGATGCGCAAGATGAGCGAAAGATTAGAAACGTGGATCCATGATAAAGAAAAAGAAATTGATTATTCTAAAATAGAAGAAAAAATGGATCCCGATAAAGCGGAAGAGATTTATGAGCTGGATCGCTGTGTTGAATGTGGTTGTTGTGTAGCTGGTTGCGGCACGATCAGGATGAAAGAAGATTTTGTCGGCGCTGTAGGTCTCAATAAGATTGCCCGCTTTGAAGTAGATCCACGCGACAACAGAACCCATGATGACTTTTACGAGTTGATTGGTGATGAAAATGGGGTGTTTGGCTGCATGTCCCTTATGGGCTGTGAAGATGTTTGCCCAAAAGACCTTCCTCTCCAGCATAAAATTGCTTATATCAGAAGAAAGTTGGTTGCATTAAAAAATAAGTGATATAAAGTGTAAGCTCGTGGCGCTGCTCTTTAAAGATTGTTTAATTTGCCAGCCTGGAAACTCACTTTTCTAACACCAATGACAGAATTTTCAACATAAATAATTTATTATATAAAAAAAAAGCTCCTTCAATAAAGGAGCTTTTTATTTAAGCTTGAAATTGACAGGGATAGATATCCAAACACCTACAGCTCGTTCACGCTGTTTGGCTGGTTTAAAACGTGTTCTGCGAATGGCATCTATAGCAGCCTCGTCCAGCCCTGTATTTGGGATACCTTTTAAAATAATCGTTTCCTTAACCCTACCTTTTTTATCAACAAACACCTGCACAATAACAGTACCTTCAATGCCGGCCTCCTGTGCGATCTCCGGATATTTAGGCTTAATGGTCGTCAGCGGTTTCGGGGGATCATCGTAAGGGATAAATTTTACCCTTGGACCTTCAGGCGGCGGCGGCGGGGCATCCCACGCTTCAAAACTTTCCAAATCCGTTTCTTCAATAGTTAAATCGTCCGCTAAATCTTCATCTTCTGACTCAATAGGGACAGAAGGACGAGCTGGTGGTGGCGGCAAATCGATCTGTTGGGTTTGGGGAATATCAATCTGTTCAATTATGATTTGATCGGCGTCTTCTAAAACAACAATATCAAAACTCCGGGGAATAAATAAAAATCCAAATGTTATCATTATAATTCCACATAAACCAGTAATCCTTACTGTAACGGGATAATTAAATTTTAATAAAGGTGTATATTTCCCCATACTTATTCAACGGCTGTTTTGGTTGAATAATTCAGCTTCAGGGCATCTGCTTTTCTAAGTTCATTATGCACCTCAGATATCAGCCCCATTTTTGCTGATTTATCTGCCTTTAACGATACAGTCAATAACGGATCAGCTGCACGGATATCATACATCACGTGACGCACATTATCTACGCTGTGCAGTTTATCCTGGATGGAAACAAGGCCTTCTTTTGATATCCAAATATGAGATGTATGCCGCTTTGATTTGAGCTTTTCAATCCGTTTTGCTTTTGGTAGTTCCACCGGCAGACCTGAGTATTCCCGGAGAACTGTTGTAACCATAAAAAAGATCAACAGCATAAAAATAATATCCGGCATAGATGCCGTTGGAATATCGGTGGAGACCTGAGTTTTACGTTTGACTTCCAATCAGTCTGTCTCCGCGATGGAAATACGTTTGGCATTGGCCATTTTCAACTGATCTATTACTGCTATGTAATCACTGTACTTTGTTTTTTCGTGCGCTTTCACAGAAATAATCAGTTTATTATTTTCAGCAATTTTGCGCCTTATTTCTTTATTAATATCCCTGGTCTTTATGGGCTCACCACCCAGGAGAACGTAACCCTGAGAATTAATCAGGCAATTGAGGATATTATCCTTTTTGATCTCAATTTCCTCACCTTCAGCAGGCAGAATTATACCCAACCCTTTGTCCATATCGATAGTCGTTGTTACCAGGAAGAATATGAGTAGCAGAAAAGCAATGTCTGCCATTGAAGAAGTGGGTATTTCTCCGCCTTTAAAGCGGCGCTTTTTTATCATGGGTAGGGTTTATTTCTTCTTCTTTTTCTTTGTTTCCAGCTCAAATAGATGGTCAACTAGCTGGACGGAATGTTCTTCCATATCTAAGACCAGTTTGTCAATGCGTGAAACAAAGACATTCTGGAAAACCTGGATGATCATTGCTACAATTAACCCAAAAGCGGTTGTCAAAAGGGCTTGTGAAATACCCCCGGCAACAACAGCGGGAGAAATATCATCTGCTGCTGCAATTGCATCAAAAGCATTAATCATACCGGCAACCGTACCTGTAAATCCAAGCATAGGCGCAATGGTAATGACTGCATTCAGCCAGATCATATTCTTTTCCAGAAATGACATTTCCAGCGAACCTGCGTTTTGGATCGCCTTTTCCACCTCAGTGATGCCACGGTGCATCCGTGAAAGTCCGGCGTGAAAAATTTCTGCAACCGGGCCATTTGTCTTTTCGCATAATTCGAGCGTTGCTGCAACACCTTGATCATCTAATGTTGTATTTACATCATCAAAAAACTTTTGCGTATTTATTGATGACATAATCAGCGTATAGAAACGCTCACCTGTAAAAGCAAGACCAAAAGCAAGTGATATGAGAATTGGCCACATGAAAGGTCCGCCGTTAACGAAATATTCGACTAGCATCTAGTCCTCCGTTGTTCTGTTTATTGTTTATTTTCCTCGGAAAAATTGACGCCTAACTTATTAATTCCCTCGGGGAATGTCAAAAAATCCAGCCTTGAAATTTACTGTGAATTATTGATGAAACCAGCGGCTTCATTAAAATATTTTATAGCATCCATGACCTGGCTATCATAGTTTAAACGAATACCGATAGCTTCATCTTTACCCCAATGGGCGCTGGCTATTTCCGATTTTAGCATGTTTAAAATATAATCTTTGTCCAACTCTAATTCTTCTTGGTTCAATTCAATAGTTTCTGAGGAAACGTAATCCAGGAACATCTGGAAATCGCTATCATCCAATACCCAATCGGTCTTGAAACTTTCATAATTATCAAGTTCATCGCGGTGATTACTGGCGTAATTTGATCCCCAGTTGAAAAACGGGCGCATTGTATGGGTAAGCAAACGCTGCGTATTTTTTTGAAGATTCAAATCCCATGTAATATGCTGATCTGGTGTTATACCGCCCCCGCCGTATACAATCCTGCCGGACCTTGTTTTATACTTGGGTTTTAGTTGCTTTAATGAATCCAGGACAGATTCACGATTTTTAATGTATAAGTCTTTGTAATAATTCCGTGTATCCCCATTTTCGTAGGGGCGCTGAATAAGCCGTCCACTGGGGGTATAATAACGGGCAATGGTTACGCGGATTGCTGATCCGTCATTCAAAGGTAATTGCCGCTGAACTAACCCTTTACCAAAACTAGTCTCACCAACGACCAACCCACGGTCCAGGTCCTGTATAGACCCTGCTACAATTTCACTGGCGCTGGCTGATCCGCGGTTGATCAATACAATTAATGGAAAATCCTCACGACCTTTTGTTGGATCTGAAATGAACACTTGTTCCATTTTTTTGCTTTTACCTTTAGTAAAAACTAGTGTGTCTTCTCGGGCAATAAATAAATTACTGATGGCAGCAGCCTGTTCCAGGAAGCCGCCGCTATTGTTTCGTAAATCCAAAATAAGTTTTTTCATGCCACGATTTTCCAGCTGGTTAAGGGCAGCACTCACTTCTTCATCAGTAGTTGCAGAAAACCGTGTGAGCCAAATATAACCCGTTTCAAGATCCAGCATTAATGATGCTCGGACGCTATATATAGGAATATCATCCCGAATAATAGTTACATCAAACTGTTCACCACCGAACCGCCTGATTGTAATATCCACCCTGGTGCCTTTGGGTCCTCGTAGTTTTTTGAAAACATCTTTTTTGGTGATTTCATAAGCGTCTTCGCCATTGATAGCAATAATTTGGTCACCGGGCATAAGACCCCCGCGTTCAGAGGGGCTGTCGGCCACAGGTGAAATTACAGTGATGTAACCGTTCAGGATATCGAATTCGATTCCTATCCCTTGAAAAGAACCTCGAAAAAGTTCATCTATTTCCTCCTGCTGTTTTGCGGCTATATAGGTCGAGTGGGGATCAAGTTTTTCAAAAATACCATGAAATGCACCTTCCATTAGTTCATCCATATCTACATCTTCAAAATAAAGCTGGTTGATATAATATAAAATTTGATTCATGATTTTGAATTTGTCTTCAATGGCGCTGTATGGATTTTTTGAATACAGGATTTGTGACAGTGGAATCAGCGCTAATAATAACACCGTAATAAATGTCATGGTAAAAGGTAATCGTTGAAATTTCTTTTTGTTGTTCATTGTTTTAATTTATAAATAAAGTGAATAAAACAAGCCTGAAACTATAGGCCAAAATAGAACATTGTACGAATGGTCAATCCACGCAAAGACGATTTTGGGGAATCTGATATCTGTTTTCTTCCATTGAGAAACCATTGTCCGTGTCCAATTGTTCCTTGGTTATAACCCAAACTCAACCGTAGCCCTACTCGATCCATAATTTGCCATTTAACTGCAACATATGGTTGAAAGTTGAAGAACGTACCGCTTAAATCTGTTAAACCTCCATATCCATTAACTGGTGTCAGAGTAGTGCTTTGCAAACCGGCTATAACAGAATCTGCCTGATTGCTTGTATATGATGAATCAATATTGTAATACATAATCCCATTTTCTACAGTGCCATAATAATTCGAAAAGAGGCTATTCCACTGGGCCTCTCCCGTGTACTGATCGATACTGACATTAACACGCCCAATTCCCATGAGGGTCCCCCCGGATATTTCCAGGTCTCTGAATATCGGCACAACATACTCCAGCATTACCGCCCCAAGCGTAAAAGAGAATTTGGCATTGATAGTTGGCCTGAAGCTGCCTTCGTAGGCTACAATTTTATCACCATCATTGGCCAATGGAGATGATTCCTGCTGTATACCTGCAGAATCATTGGTCTCTTGGTAGAAATATACATCCATGATATTGCTGATAGAAGATGAACCTATCCCTGCATAACCACCCAAGCGCCAGCGTCCGGCAATGTGAGTAAATCCTTCTCCACCATGTACTATAAACGGAGTTTTGAAATTATCGGTATTTAAACCCAATGCAGACATTTTTGATGAACCCGGAATAGAATCTAAGGTCATATACATTGGACTATAGCCGATGCCGCCGCCATAATAATCCTGGATGGGGTAAAGGTCGCTCTGGGCAAATAAGAGTAAGGGAATGAGATGATTAAAAAGAAAAGCTCTTTTTAGCATGGGTATCCCTTGATATCTTGTTCATGCATTGTTCAATTTATGTTTTCAGACCGCAAAATTCGAAGGGAAATATTCCAGCGAATTTAGACAATTCTATGGGTTATCAAGGCCCTTTTCCTTGTATTTTTCGAGAGTGACAGACTATATTCCTCTTCAGTAGAGGTAAGGGAACACCACTTAAACAGCGATTTGTTATGCGCTGTAAACAACTCCCTGTCCAACAGTTGATTCGAGGTAATACAAAACGGCTATTTAATGAGATTAGTGAAATGGTGTATTTATGCAGTTTTCCTGCACATTGCTATCCATGCGGGAAATATGAATATTAGCGGTCCTTATGATCTAAACAGTAATCGTTTAGATGAAGTATTATTATTTACAACTGCTGTGCTGCGCTACGTGGAAATTCAACATGACGGTACACATTCACCCTTGTGGCAAATAAAACCTGAAGATTATATAATAAAAGATGCATTGATATATGACCTGGATAATGACGGTGATAGTGAATTGATTATTTTAGTCGATTACCTACCCGGATATCGTAAGAACAGTAACAAGTGGCTACATGTATATACGTGGCGGGATTCAGTATTTATTGCCAGGGATTTGGTTATCGATAATGGTGAAGTTTTACATGCCAATAATGCTGATATAGACACATTTTCTGGAATTGTGTCCGCAGCTGTGGGCAGCCCTTATCGCGCGGCTGTTCTGCTGCAGGCAAATGAACAGAGAGAAACTCTTAATGGTAATACAATACATATTCATCTCCCGTTCAATCTGCATAACGGCTTTGGACCTATTTTTACCAACTTTATTAATGTAGATGGGAAACCCTATTTAGTTGTATTCAGCCCGGAAAATGATAGTCTTAAAACTGCATTATTCAGCACAAATAATGAATTTAAAGTGACAAACGACAACTCTTTTCCGTTAAATGGAGCATTAAAGTTATTGGGCTCAGCAACACAAAAGACAGATTTGGATATGGATAGCAGAGAAGAATTACAAATACCTTTTGCCAGCGGGCAAGTAATGACATTGGCCTATTATGACAGCGTTCTTACTTTGACAGAAAGTATATTCAGCGGGGAAAATCTATTTATTTTGCCGGAGAGCACGTCAGCTGAAAATATCAACACAGTAATTACATCAAGGGTGAATTCTGGTATTTATGATCTTTTTATGGCAAAGCCGGAACCAGGGATCACCATTATACCGGAGGACACACTACGTTTAGGCGATACACTGCATTATCAAGCCACAATGGATACAACTACAGGATTTTATAGCTTTCATTGGCTTGCACAACCTCCTGAAAGAGCTTACTTTGATCCTACCTCGGGTTATATAAACTGGATCCCGAAGAGAGAGGATATAGGTGTACATGAATTTAAATTTTATGCTGAGCAGCGGTTGAAAGAAGAACTAGTCTCTGATATAGATGCATTAGGAGACCGCCACCGCATTATGCCGGTAATCGAAGAAGCTGAACACTCCTATGCTATTATTGTTGTAGATACTACAAAACCGCCTATTATTTACACGCCGCCACCCTACGAACCATATATGGTTTTTGTCCATACACCTCCAAAAGAAAAAGGAGAGGACCGCTTTGTTTTCAATGGTGTACCTTCTTTTCATATGTTGGTTGAAGATCATAAACTTCCTAAATATCCATCCGTTTCTCATAACATTAGTGCAAATTTGGGGCAGGTAATTACGAATAAAAATGCTGAATTCTCCTATGTTGCGAGACCAGATAGCATGGATAAAATATCCGTTTTAACATTGAACCATAACTTAACTAATAATGAATTCACTGCCAGTATATCACCTCATGTGGATTCGTTGATCCAAGACCTGGATCCGTCTAACTGGCAATCAAAGTTATCCCATTATCCATCATACCAATTTGAAGGTTTTCCTGAATCGTTGAGACTGGCTGAAGCAGAAAACAGCATTTTGATATATAACAGTGAAAACGAGAAGAAAACAAAAAATAATTCCTATATTTCTGTTCGAACACCGTTAGCGGATAATCGTCACAACCTGTCTATTTATATGCGAGCAATTGAATTGTGGGATATTGCTGGAGAAATTGTCGTAGATAGTATTGGTAATAAAACAGTGAATACAACCATAACGTTTTCAGGTGAATTTCATCCATATAGAATAAATTCGGAAATGTATACAGATGCAGATATCGCCAAACGAGCAAAAGAAATGAAATTTAAAATTTTAGAATTCATGGGTGTTGACAGTGTTGCAGTTGATTCAGTTGCGGTTGATAGCTTATGATGCGAATGATTTCCAAGTTTATGTTGTTGATGGCAATGCTGTCTGGAAAAGATCTGCAAATCATACACATGGAAGGTACATTTGATCTGGACGGTGACGGATTGATTGAATTCGCCGCAGTAGAAATCGGACAAGAGAATGGCCGCTCTGTTTCGATGATCCGTTATTATGAAATCGATGGCGATGGCTACCAACAGCTCAATTGGGAGTTGGCTGCCCCGGACGGCTTATTGGGTAATTTTGTGAATTTGAAACTTGGTGACTTGGATGGCAATGGCTCTCCTGAATTGATCACGGTTATGAATCTAACGGATGAGAACGAAGAGCGCATCCTACACCCCATTGTGTATTACTATCCTTGGGATGGTGAAGGATTCAGCGAATCGCCGGCCAGTACCTTGAACCTTTCAGAACGCAATACATTTTTACGCTGTCATAATTTTGAATTGTTTAACCAGGACGGTGATGATGACCAGGAATTAGTGGTATCGCTGGGAAGTCCAGTAAGAGGTTTGGCTATTGTGGATGTGGATGATGAAGGACAATTGATGGTTACCAGTCGACTGGAACCAGAAAACATGCGCTTTGGGTCGGGATTTGTTTATGCAGGTGTAGTCGACTGGAATAGAGACGGGTTAGATGATATTATCAGTTTTAGCCCTGAAGGGAATGTGCTTAAAGCACAGCCGTTTAAAAATAAAAATGGATCATTTAAAGAAGGACCGGCTACGCATACAACTATTCCTGGCATGAATGGATTTATTGCTCGTTCTGTTGCTGTTACTGATTGGGATGCAGATGGTTTTTTGGATGTAATTACCCCCTTTCAAAGCGGTCATTTGATCGGTCTTACATTATCTGATGCGGGTGTTGCTATAGATGATATTCCCAATGAAGCAGGTCCATTATCAAACATTCAAACCTCTGATTTTGACCAGGATGGGTATAAAGATATTCTCCTTGTGTCAGGTGAAATGAATATGATGACAGTCTCTTTCGGGGCAGAAACACCAGCAGAGAAAACCGAAAGTTATTTTACGCTGACAGTCGATTCTGTGGATATACAGGTCTTTTCAGCTCTCCCCATAGTGTCGAACGGACAGTATATGGGTACGACCATTGCAGCTGGCTGGGATGGGGATGAAACGTCTGTTTTTCTCACAGATCTTGGTTTACCTCCGCCGGTTGATAAACCAACAGTACAAGATACTCAGGCTGAACCTGTTGATCTATTAAAAATATTCCCGGAGATAGCAGGTCGTGGTGCAGGACCCATTTCATTGGGCGCCAAACCTATGAAATCATTAGGACAACCTTTGCCCAAAGGCGTATTGCCAAGGCACGTTTTACCGATCGATCAATTATTTGTCTATTCTATTCCTGAAGATGAAGCCAACCAGTTCTACAGTTTCAGGTGGTTATTACCACCGCCTAAAGGAATGTTCTTCCATTATGAAACACGTTCCATTCAGTGGGTTCCTAACGGTACACAGCTTGGAGCCTATAAACTGGCCTATCATGTGGAAATGAAAGTAGGCGAAGACGTGGAGTTGGAATCGGAAGAGGAAGATTCTCTGTTGACCTATAAGGTTATTCCACACCTGGAAGGATATGATGAGCGGCTGTGGATCTACGTGAATGACACACCCGAATTCATTTCCGATCCTGAAGAAACAGAATTTGTTGCAAAATCATTATTTACATATTCTCCAGTGGTAAATGACCTCAATACTGATGCCAAGATCCAATTCCTTTTGGAAGCTGCTCCCGATGGAATGGAAATGGATTCCAGCGGCGCATTGTATTGGCAGACGGACAGCAGTCATGTGAATATTTATAACGTACGACTGGTAGCCTCAGATGGGTTTGACAGAGCCGCCCAAGAATTCAAACTATTTGCTAGAGCCGGGGTGAAGATATTATCTGAACCGGACTCTATCATTCGAGTGAATGAACTGTTTAAATATCAAGTAGGCGTATGGCGGCCCGATCTGGAACAGGAATTGAAATATAAAATGCTCTATCACCCGGAAGGGATGTCCATTTCAGAAACAGGAAATATTGAATGGACACCTGCCGTAGCACAGATAGATTCCCAGAATTTTGCTGTGGCGGTGAACCATGGTGTAGCAGCTGACACACAGGAAGTAACCTTATACGTGAACCATCCACCAGTGATCGACGAAGCTCCACCACCGATGAACAAAGTAAATTTGGGCTATGCATGGGATTTTCAGCTTGAGGTTAATGATCCAAATGTGAATGCTGAACTTACTTTTACCGCTGTTGAAATGCCGGAAGGAATGCGCATGGATCCATTCACCGGTCGTTTGCGATGGGAACCTACCCGTGATGAAATGGACTTTGGTCTTTTAAAGATCGAGATTGACGATGGCATGGATGTCAGGACGGTAGAAGCTAATTTTTTTATCAATGCACCCATAAAGCTCGTATCCATTCCTGTTATGAAAGCCACGGTAGGTCAGCAGTATAAGTACAAGATCATGACCACCGATCTGAACAAGGGAACACTCCTGCCCTATGCACACCTTGTAAAAATCGAGGACATAGAAATGATACGCATCTATGCCGTGAATATCGCCGACGACGTCTACCGGGAAAACGTGGATCGCTATATTGGCGATTGGAACGCGACTGAAGTGGTATATCAAACGGGACAGGGTGAAATGGATTCTGAAGAATTCAGCCGTCTGAATTTGAAGCGTTATGTGCACTCTATTTTTTGGGAGGACGATCGGCTGATTATCATCATCGAAGAAAAAGATGATCGGTCCGTAAGTGTTAAAGATGCTCTATGGGAATTTTTCCAAGGATCAAAAGGGAAGCCTCCAAAAGTTATTGTAGAACGAAGAAGCACCATTCGCTATACATTAGAAGAATTCCCGGACGGTATGGAAGTAGACGAGTTTACAGGAACACTGTTGTGGACCCCGGGTAAAGATCAGTACGATACCTATCCCATAAAACTAGTGGTGTCTGACGGATATACCAAAGATGAACAGTCATTTGATCTCTATGTGAACCATCCAGCAACCATCGTGTCCCAAGCGCCGAAAGCGGCCTTGGTGGAAGAAATGTATAAATACCAAGTACAAGTGGAGGATAAGAATTCAGACGCAGAGCTCCATTATGAATTGGTCAAAGGTCCCCAGGGAATGCAGATGTCCAATACTGGAAAACTGGTCTGGATCCCTAAAGCATCCCAGGTGAACAAGCACGAATTTGAAGTCAAGGTGTCTGACGGTTATCATGAAGACACTCAGCGCGGAAAGGTCTTTGTCAACATACCTCCGTCTGTGGTTTCCAAGCCCAAACCAGTAGGATTGACGGGATATGAGTATCGGTATAAGATTATTGCGGAAGATTTGAATAACGACAAGGTTTCTTTCCGCTCCATACGTTTGCCTAAATATGCATCATTCAATAAAAAGACCGGACTTTTCAAATGGAGACCTCGGAACAATCAACGAGGGCCTCACGATGTGATCATTACTGCCATTGATGAACGGGGAGCCACCACAAGTCATCAATTCCAGATCCATGTATTTGAGAACCCCGATGCCCGCCGATTTGTTAACACAGGCTGGCCTCTCATGCTCACTTTTGTGGGCGTCATGTTCGCCTGGGGCGTTGCCCAGTTTTAAATAAGGTCAGTTAATTAAGTATAATAAATCAGCCTGATCTTTTTCTGATAATCCAATATCAACTTTTATAGCAAAAACTGGTAGATCATTTAATCCTTCCAGTTTAGCCAAGTCTTTTTCTGTTGTAATGATAGCCGTTGCTTCTGCAGATAAGAAGACTTCCCTGATCACTTCCAAGTCTGTGTCTGAATATTCAGCATGGTCATCATGACGAAAATGGTGAACATAATCCATCCCGGTTTCATCCAGTATTACTTCAAAACTGTCTGGATCCCCAACTCCCGATACCGCCACCGCAGGCTGATTGATATCTTCTATTGGTTTAGTGGTCCCATCCATTCCGATCAGATCACTTGCTGGTACCAATTCTGACATGAATGTAAGTGAACATTTTTTAGATACGGTTTGGATCAGTGATTCCTTTGGAGGTGTCAGGTTTGTTTTCGTAAAGATCGTTATATCCGCCCGTTTTACATTTCCCAGCGGTTCCCGGAGTAGGCCATAAGGCAGAAGACGGGGATTATGATTATTGCTGTTCATCAGTACAATATCCACATCCCGAAATACACGGCGATGCTGAAAGGCATCATCCATAATAATAATGTCCGGATTGAATTCATTGCAAATGAATTGCCCACCACGATAGCGGTTCTCATCCACCACCACCGGTACTTTCCCCAATTTATTAGCTATCATAAAAGGCTCATCGCCACCCTCGTCCAATGATGTTTTTATTTCATTTCCGTTACTGACTACCAGGGTTCCTTTGGATTGTCTTTTATACCCCCGGCTTAATATTGCAACTGACTTTCCCTGTTCCGCTAAAATGTTTGCTAATAAAATGACAAAAGGTGTTTTTCCTGTACCACCTACAGATAGATTACCCACACTGATGACCTTACAAGGCAATTTTCGGGAAACAAAGAAACCGATGTTATAAAAGAAATTCCGCCAAAAGATAAGCAGCCAATAAAAGAACCCTAATGGCCATAGCAGAAAACGATATTTTTTCAGCGAATGGATATCAAATTCCTGCACGTTTCATGGCCTCCTGCTCCAACCTGTCCAACTCTAACTTTAATTTTGAAGAGCATTCATTAAAATTATCATTTTCAGAAAATGTCATGGGGTCGCCGATCAAAAGATGAATTTGTCCAAAGGGTTTTACCACATAAAACGTATCCCAATTGGTTGGTTTCCAATGTTTTGAGGTAGCGCTTCCAACTGGTAAAATAGCTGCACCCGTACGCATAGCAGCTTTTATTGTCCCAGGTTTTAGTTCTTTGGCCGGACCTTTTGGTCCATCGGGCGTAATAAACACAAGCGAACCTTTTTTATTTAATACATTTACAATTTTCATATAGGCTTCTCGACCGCCATCCGAACTTGATCCCCGAATGGGTATATAACCTAATTTTATAGCAATTCGTGAAATGATTTCTGCATCCCCGTGTTTTCCCGCCACACCATAGGGCTGTTTATCCGCCACATACATATATCCGGGTAATAGATTTCCATGCCAAATGGCAAAAATGATAGAGCGTCCTTCTGCTCTCAATTTTTCAATTTGCCCATCGCCTTCAATATGCCAGCGACTGGTTCCATACAAGAATTTCAAGATCCATTTCCCAAAAACTACCCCCAGAAAAAATAAAATCTTTTTCTTCATATTTTTATCCGCGTTAAGATAGTTTCTGCGGCTCGTTCGTAGGCACCGGGAATTCCCAATGTCCGTCGTATCTTTTCATAGCCACGAAGCATGTTTTTTCTTTCCGGAGAATCGTTCAATAAGGGTTGAACAGCATCGGCAAGATTAGCCGGGGTCATGTCCTTTTGCAAAAATTCTGGAACCACCCTTTTACCTACAATGAGATTGCTCATGGCAGCGAAAGGGACGTTGGTCAAATGTTTTGCGAGCCACCAACTTCCTCCAGACATTTTATAACTTACCACCGCCGGTATATCATGCACGGCAGATTGGAGTGTGGCTGTTCCAGAGGACGTAAGGACAGCCGTTCCGTATTCAAGGCATAAGCGGGTATCACTTTCTTCCACTGCCCAATGAACTGGAATATTACCCAGATCCACTTGGGGTGCTTTTCCCACGATCACTTGCAGATCATTGTCAAGCAAAGAAACAGATTGTTCAAAGATCGGTAAGTGATTATCGACTTCCTGCTGGCGGCTCCCTGGGAAA
Source organism: Fidelibacterota bacterium (assembly GCA_002730315.1). Classification (GTDB taxonomy): domain Bacteria; phylum Fidelibacterota; class Marinisomatia; order Marinisomatales; family TCS55; genus UBA2126. The sequence goes on along the minus strand of PBZW01000070.1, from coordinate 33,421 downwards.
AGGACCAGGACAGGTTTATCTGACCTCAACCCATGTTCTCGAAAAAAATCATCTCGGGACATGGATGGAGTCTGCAGATCTGTGAATGGATGCCCAACAAAATGTGCATTTATTCCATGCTCCTCGAACCATTGTTGTTCAAAGGGAAAAATACACAATGCTTGGTCTACACAACGTCGAATGGTTTTGACCCGTTTTTCCTTCCATGCCCAAACCTGTGGAAGAATAAAATAAGTAATGGGAATTCCTAAAGGATGAATGTTTTTCGCCAACCGCAAATTGAATCCTGGATAATCAATAAGGATGAGCCGGTTTGGTCGGGCTTCTCTGATCTTGCCCAAGGTCTGGCCCATGACGTTCAGCATGTAGGGCAGGTGTTTAATAACCTCCGTAAAGCCCATCATTGCCAGGTCGTCTACATGTTCAATGATATCCAATCCAGCGGCTTTCATCTTGTCTCCACCGTGGCCCATAAAAGAAGCCTCCGGGCATTGAACAGAAATCTGTTCCATGAGTTTTGCCCCGTGAATATCACCGGATTCTTCCCCGGCAACGAGGAAAAATAGAGGGTTTTGGTTTGAAGTCATGGGGTGATGTTACAAATGATCACTGAAATGAGCGAGGATCAGACAAATTGCTGACGGATCACCACTAATAGTAAAATAAAAACAATATTCTGAAGGGTACGTTTTTCTGTTTTCAGTGTTTTCATGAATGTCATTGGTGTGCGGTCGTCATCACTTTTCCATGGAGATAGCCGAGGAAATAGCCGAGGAACATTCTTTTGGTATGTGGAATAATCATCTCCAAAAAGATTCACGAGCGTTTCCTCCTCCAGCGAAATGATCAGCGCATATTGGGTCAGAAAGAAGATCCATGTGATCCCAAGCATGACCCATACATTTGGTGCGCCAGCGGTCAGCACCATACCTGAAAAAAGAAATAGATTTCCGATGTATAAAGGGTTGCGCACATGGACAAATGGTCCAGATGAGCATAGTTTTGGCGCTCCGACTTTGGTGGTTCGAGTGATGCCGCCGGCATAACTCACCGCCCAGAAGCGAATACTTTCTCCAATGATCAAACATCCCAATCCATACCATAAGTAAGGCAATGCTGGCGTAGAGAAATAAATGATCAACAGCGCCAAGGGAACCGGTGTATAGCTACGGTTCTTAAAAAAGAAATTTCGAATATCCATTAATGAATATCTTCCAGGATCATATCATGTATTTTGGTCGCCACATCCAGAGCATCTCGCCCGGCCCGGCCATCCACAATGGGTGACGATTTTCCTTTGACAGACGCAATGAAATTGGTGAGCTCCATCTCCAGCGCATCGAATTGATTGACATCCGGTTTTTCATAAACGATCTTTTTATGATTGCCATATGCATCCAGCGCTGCCGATTGGATGGCATTGGGGTCATCCTGTTCTTCATCCAATACGCGGTAAACTTCTGTTAATCCCAACAGCAGATCGATGGTGGCGTACATTTCTTTTTGGAAGACTTTTATCTTGCGCACTTTATTTCGTGCGATACGACTGGAGGTAATATTTGCTACCGTGCCATTTTCAAAGCGCAGGCGGGCGTTGGCAATATCTACAGAATCAGAAAGCAGAGATACACCGCTGGCTCTAATATTTTTCACGGGAGAGTCCACCAGAGATAGAATGATATCAATATCATGAATCATAAGGTCTAGGACGACAGGTACATCCGTCCCGCGTATAGTATATGGTGCCAGCCGCTGAACCTCAATAAATTTTGGATTCAGGTCAAATTCCTTCAGGGCCAAGAGGGCTGGGTTCAAGCGTTCAATGTGCCCCACCTGAATCACTATATTTTGTTCAGCCGCCTGTTGTAATAATTGATCTGCTTCTGCCACAGTTTTGGTTATGGGTTTTTCAATAAAGACATGTTTCCCCGCGGCAATGCACTGCTCTGCAACATCAGCATGGGTCCGTGTCGGGGTCACAATAGACACTGCATCGACTTCATCCAATAATGATTCCAAAGAACCGTAACTCGCACAATCAAATTCTTCTGCTATTTCTCTGGTGCGGTCAATATCAATATCGGTGATACCAATAAAGTTAGCATGGGTATGATTTACGAGATGTTTGACGTGATGCCGACCCAAATGGCCTACGCCTATGACACCGATCTTGGGAAACGGTTCGTTCATAATAAGGTCGGGAAATTACACTTCTACACTATAATGTTATAAGTGTTCCCTAAAATGAGGATAAAGGAATTTTCTTGCATTTCCTTTAGAAAACGACCAATTTTCGTCTACATTCGAGGTAAGTCAATTAACATGAACCAAGTAAAATACACTATTTAATATGGCCTCTGACGTCAGATCCGGAATAGGATTTATCATCCCCCTTGGCGCCATAGTAGGGTTTGTCCTTTCTGTATTAGCAGAAAATTATGTGCTGGGTATCTTTTTTGCAGTCGCCGGTGTACTGATCTGGCTCCTCTACTTTGCTGTAATGGATACTGCTGCTCCGGACATCATGGGGAATTTCATTATTCTGTTTGGTGTATTACTGTCGTTGGCGGTTTTCATGAACTTTGGCTGGGAGCAGAACATGTGGGGTGGAATTGAATTCAAGGCCGAAGGGTCAGTTATGGCCCTTGTGGTCCTATTTTTTGGAACCTTAAGCGGTGTATTATACCGCCAGAAATTGTCTCTGGATGGCCAGAAGCTCACAGCCAGGGAACAAGAATTGGTGGATCGGGCTCTCCTGGGAGAAGAAGACCCTCGAGTTATTGTAGTAAAACAGGAAAAAGAAGATGAAGCAGATGACGATGATGATGAGTATGATGAATATGAAGAATACGACTATTCATACCCCTATTACTTCAATGAGGATGATGAATACGAATATGTCTATGAGGAGGACGAAGAAGACTGACTACTGCTAATTAAACACTATTTTAAAAGGGCAGTTTTTTGCCCTTTTTTATTTTCTTACTACTCCAGTCATGGCCAATACAATATTGGTACTGCCGATGAAGGCCTTGTGTTGGGTAAGGGTAGCTTTGATATAATAATAGAGTGTGAATACATAAAAAATGTAAAACCACCATTCGCTAACCTTCCCTAAATAAAATGCCCCGTCCAATATGACCGCAGTCATAAATAAAATCGTTACCATCATAGTGGATGGATATAGTTTGCGTTTGATTCCCAAAACACCTTTATAAAACTTATCTCCTATCTCGGGATGAGACAGAGTGTATTCTTTTATATTAACTCCAGTCCCTACGAAGAAGAACATGACCAAAGTCTGGGCGGCAATGAATATGATACTTACCAACAGGTCCAAAGTAATATGGCTGGTAGGCCAAAAATTGAAATAGTGGTTGGCCCCTACAAAAAGGAGTCCTACTCCAGACAAGGCGACCAAGACGTAGGATGTGATCATGAAGAAAAACATTGGGTTGATTGGTTAATTGCCTGTTGAAATAAGGCACGAAGTATAATAACAATCATTCATGCATTCAATTATCCAATCATTTTTTACACATTGAAATGAAAATATATACAATCACCATCTTCTACCAGGTAATCCTTCCCCTGAAGTTTGGCCAAGCCAGCATCCTTAACCGCTTTTTCTGTGCCTAGCCGCACCAGGTCTTTGTACTTGATGACCTCGGCTTTGATAAAGCCCCGCTGAAAGTCCGTATGTATTTCCCCCGCTGCTTCCGGAGCAGTGGTCCCTTGTTTAATGGTCCAAGCCCGAACTTCCCTGTCTCCGCCGGTAAAGAAAGTTTCCAGTTCCAACAGTCTGAAGCCAGCGTGAATGAGTTTGTTTAGTCCCGGTTCGGGGAGGTTATACTCTTCCAAGAAAATGGCTTTTTCATCATCGGGCAAAACAGCAATCTCCTGCTCCAGCTTACCGCACAGGCGAATCGCCATGTTTCCTTCTTTTTCAGCAAAACAAACTAATTGTTCTTCCAAGTGACCGCGTTGCTCATGGGTGATCTCTGTTTCATCCACGTTGGCCACATATAAAATGGGTTTTCTAGTCAGTAGATGGAGAGAGCGAATAATAGCTGTTTCTTCTTCATTAGCCTGGAATGTCCTGGCCCGATGCCCTTCGTTGCAGTGGTTCAACAACCGCTGGATCACATCCAGTTCTTTTTTTTCTTTTTTCCCACCTGACTTGGCCGCTTTTTCAGTTTTGAATACTCTTTTTTCCAGCGTTTCCAGGTCTGCCAGTAACAGCTCTGTTTCAATAAGTTCTGCATCCCGCACCGGGTCTACACCGCCTTCAACATGTGTTACATCTTCATCATCAAAACACCGTACAACGTGGATAATAGCCGTCACTTGGCGTATTTGCCCTAGGAATTGATTTCCTAATCCTTCCCCCTTACTTGCGCCTCGAACCAGACCGGCAATATCGGTGAATTCCACAGTGGCGGGAGTAACCTTTTCGGGGTTGAATATGGGCGCCAGATTTTTCAATCGGGGATCTGGAAGCTCCACAATACCCACGTGGGGATCAATGGTGCAAAACGGGTAATTATCCGCCGGGATAGATGAAGCTGTTAGTGCGTTAAAAATGGTAGACTTGCCCACATTGGGCAGTCCGACTATGCCGCAGCGTAATGCCATGTATAATTTATATTACTGTGATTTTAAAACGGATCAAGGGCGGGATCCATTCCTGTATCCCACACCAGTTTTTCAAATAAGCCTACCTGCAGGTCTTTTGCGAAATAGATGGTTTTATCTTTTACTTTAAGCACCGCATCCCCCCAAGCCATGAAGGTAGGTTTGGTAATGAATTTTCGAATGTCGATCTCGTAAATGATCTTATCATGATAGGGCCTCACCTGTCCCTTAAATTTTAACTCTTTTACACCTAACGCTCTCCCTCGGCCATTACCACCAGCCCAGGAAAGGAAAAACCCCACCAGTTGCCAAAAGCCGTCCAGGCCCAAGCAGCCCGGCATGACAGGGTCATTCTTGAAATGACAATCAAAGAACCAATTTTCCGGAGCAATATCCAATTCTGCTTTGATGTAGCCATTCCCGTATTTTCCGCCATCATCAGAGATTTTTAGTATACGATCGACCATAAGCATCGGGGGTGTTGGCAATTTACCATTGGCCTTGCCAAAGATTTTCCCAGATCCTATATCCAATAGATCCTGTTTTGAAAATGAAAACTTTTTGTCCATTTTTAATCCCTTTATGAGCCAAGAATTTAAGACTGAATGATCGTTCACTCATTATTCTTTTGTGTTCATGGTTTGCTGTGGTCATTGTCTTCCCTAAATTCAAACCTTAATTATCGGAGCAAAATATGTCTGAATGGGTACTATTATTAGGTGGTTCAACGGGCCATGGCGCTGCCACTGCAAAACGCCTGGCGAAAGATGGATACGGTGTTATTGCTTTTCATTTTGACAGGGGTGAAGCCAAAAAAATTGCCGAAGAGACCATCGCTGAAGTAAATGAAACAACAGGCGGCGATTGTCATTATTTTAATACAAACGCGGCAGCTGTGGAAACCATGGATAAATATATCCCTCAGATCAGTGAAATCACAGGTGGGGCACCATTAAAACTGCTGTTGCACTCAATTGCTTTTGGCACCACTACCAACTTTTTTGGAGATAAACCTGTCAATCAGAAACAAATGGATATGACAGTTCACGTTATGGGGAATTCTCTTTTGTACTGGACACAAAAATTATATGAAGCGGGATTATTGGGCAAAGGTTCTAGAATATTGGGACTAACCAGTGAAGGCAATTATGTTGCCATGGAAGGATATGGACCTGTGAGTGTTGCCAAAGTGGCTATGGAAGCGATCATACGCCAGATCGGCTGGGAGCTGGGCCAATTTGGAATTACAGCAAATGCTGTTCAAGCTGGCGTTACGCCTACACGGGCACTTACCAAGATCACGGATAACTGGGAATTGTGGGTGGAAAATACCAAAAAACGCAACCCTATGCGCCGCACTACAACTCCTGAAGATGTGGCCAACACCATTTCCCTTTTACTTCAGCCTGAAGCCGATTTTATAAATTGCTCTATTATATACTGTGACGGCGGAGAAAGCCGCTCGGGGACTTTTTAACTAAAGAGTAAAATTTAGGATTCAGCGCTCTGAAAGTTTATGCGCTTTCGAAGCAGAGTAACCATATCATAATGTTCCCGCGTAGGTAGAAGTTCGAAGCATGTTTCCGCTTCTTTCAGTGCATAATCCCACCAATCTTTTTTTGTATACATAAGCGCCAAGCTGTAATGAGCTTTGGCCAATAATGCATAATCTTCACGGCTCAATGTTTTTACGTCTGTAGGTAACAGGCGGGTAACCTCCCGGTATTCCAGGATAGCTTCATCTACAAGCCCCTTTTGGGAATACCATTGCGCTAGTTGTAAATGGCGTTTTGGATCATCCTTGCAGCCAGAAATTGACAGGGCGGCAAAAAGCGCGAACAGTATGAATTTTTGGTGGTTAATCATCCTCGGATACCGGTATGGAATTTCATGGCGTACCGTCAGTAAAACAAGTAAAAAGTTAGTTATTCGTGATAGGTGAGCGATTAACCAGCTGCTTTGTGTGGATGAAGCCGTGGTTCCTTTACCCAAAAGATCAATTGCAGCAGCCCAATAACAATGAGTGCACCTAACAGGATAAACAGGTTGCGTGTACCAATGATCGGATCCAGGATGCTTGCACCGATTATCATGAGTAAAACAAATGGGGCAAGAAATGTATCAATAAGCGCCATGTATGTTTTACTGTCCCGGGATTCAGCAAATTCGTATACCATGTTCATCGCAGAGGGCATAAATCCTCCGTGCCCTAATCCTAAAGCAAGAAATATAGCATATACATGAATCATGGATACGGCAAACACTGTGCAAACAATAGCCAGCAAGTAACAGCTGAATGAAAGTATAATAGCAGTTTTGTGCCCCCATCGATCCCCGATTTTCCCTGAGGCCACACTGCCCAACCCAAAAGTAAGCACTTGCAGGACAGTAAACACACCGGCTTCACTTATATTAAATCCAAACAAGCCTTGGGTGTAGACAGCGTAGAGACTCATGGCAGGAAAATGTGCCGTAATAAAAATTCTGCTAAATAAATAACGTCTGAAATTCAGGTGTGTTTGAATAATACTTTTTGTATCACGCCAGAAATCAGCAATTGATTTATGAGGTGTCTTGTCTGATTTGTTATCAACATTATAGAAAAAGTAAGCAAGGATCCCTAACCCCAACGAAATACCCATAATGATAAAACCCCAGCCAAAATCAGTTGGAAAAGGCAACGTGCCGTTTAAGAGTATTTTAACAATAATACCGCCGGCAAAACCCCCAACACTGTTAAACGCAAAAGAGATGCCCAGGTAATGCCCACGTGTTTCCCTTGGAAAAATATGGGCGAGAAAATCCGCCCAAATGGGAATGATAAACCCCAGAGCTAAACAGTATAAAACAAAACACGCATAATAATAAACCCAGGCATGGGGGCCTGTAGGACCTAGGAAAGCAAATAAAAACCCGGCAATGAAAATGGGCGGTAAAACAAGACCATGGGAGACCATTACTGCTTTTTTAATATTGCGAATATTGCGTCCCAAGATAGCAGAAAACAACATGGGGAAGGCAATCAATATACTGAACAGCCCGGCAACAGAAATGATTACAGCATCCGGAGCCCCCAGCTTTTTTAAGAATAGGGGAATAACAGCATAGGTGGTATGAAACGCAATACCAAAGCCCCAGCTGAATTCATGAATACAGTTAAGGTATAAATTGCGGGAAAGATTTTTTTTGGTCAGTTCAACCATCGGCGTTTTGCCGTTCCTGTGTCAACAATACGATTGCTGCCAGCAGGATGATTGCGCCTGCTGACTGCGCTGGGGACATGGCCCGTCCACGGATAAACCAGTCGAAGCAAATTGCCGATAACGGCCAGAATAATTCATAAATGGTTGTGTGTGAAGCGGGTAAATGATTGAGCCCGTAATAATAGATGAATAAAGCCACTGCACCGGTAGATACTACAATCGTTCCCAAAGCTGTCCATTGAGAAGCGTTTAATACAACCACTTCAGCCATATCCTGCATACCGATTAATACGACCCCGGCTAATAATGCTGTAATGGTCAGCCTAAGCGCTGTCACCACTTGGAAAGGCAATTTATTTAAGGCATGTTTACCCAGGACAGTAGAACTACCCCAGCTGAACGCTGCCAATAACGCCAGCAAGGAAGCAATCATTGTTTTATCGTCCCAGGCAGCCATGGGTGTCACTCCAAACGTCACTAGGTACCCGCCTATAAAAGCTGTTGCCGCCAGCACTAAAAAGCGTTGTGTGAGTTTTTCCTTTAGTATGACAGCAGCGAGAATAATAGCAAAAATTGGTTGAAATTTTTGCAGTAAAACCACCACTGAAAGATCAATATAGTTAACATAGCTTAATGCTTTGGTGTAAAAAAATGTGCCTAATATGCCCCCGCATATGCTGATCCACAGCACAGACCCCCAGCCGCGCTGGTTCAGTGTTTTAATCTCTTGCCAGCCTTTGATAAGAAATGGCAGAAAAAGAACAGCGCCTAAAGCATGCTCTAGGGTAATAATCAAAAAAGATGATACGCTGTACAACTGCTGGCGAAGCAGGCCATCTAGGCTCCATAGGAAAGCGGCTGTAATAACAGCAAGAGGTGGAATGTATTTTTTCACGGGCGGGAAATTAATGCAGGAGAATATCTATTTATACTAAATAAGTATCAGGCTGATCCGCCCAAACCGGAAAATTCAGACAGGTCGATGCCAAAGGATTTTGCCGCCATATCCCACATGAATTTTTCTTCTGTATTAAAGATAAAATCAAGGTTAGTCTGCTGCAGGAGCCAGTCGCCATTCTCAATTTCCGCCTCCAATTGGTGCTGGGCCCAGCCAGCATGACCCAGCAGGAGTTTATAATGTTTGGGGCCTTTATTTTCAGCGATATCCTGGATAATAGCTTTATTGCTGGTTAATGAAAATTCATCCCCAATTTTCATGGCGCTTTCAGTTTCATATTCAGCAGAATGAAGTACTATCCCCCGCTCTACAAGGACGGGCCCGCCAAAGAAAACATCCGGTACCAGTTTTAATATATTATCTTGTTCAGAGAAAAAATCAGCAAAAAGCTCCTGGAGCTCTGGTGTTTCAAATGGTTTGTTAACAATGAAACCTAAGGCTCCATCTTCATTATGCTCGCAAATAAAAACCACGGAGCGTCCAAAATAAGGATCCTGCATATGGGGCATAGAGATGATGATCTGGTTTTTAAGTGATGCCATTGATTAAATGTACTATGTTTTAAAAATGGAAACAAGCCTACAGGAAACTGTAAGTGGCTAGTAGTAGCTGGTAATAAGTTTAGTGTTTTATGGGAAACAAATCACCAACTACTGAAAACCATTTACGGGCCACCAGTTACAAAGTACAACTAACCAGCATCCCAGTAAGATTATAGCAAATGGTTTTATGAAAACGGCTGGAAAAGTTGTAAATTCTAGGCTGCCATTTAGTAATAGTAAAAACGAGTATAATGCAGTCAAATAAAATCATTATAAAGGGTGCCCGTCAGCATAATCTCAAGAATATTGATCTTGAGATTCCGCGCAATAAATTAGTGGTGATCACGGGTCTGTCCGGGTCTGGTAAATCCTCTTTGGCATTTGACACGATCTATGCAGAAGGCCAGCGCCGCTATGTTGAGTCCCTCTCTTCATATGCCCGGCAATTCCTTGGGCTCATGGAAAAACCGGACATGGATACCATTGAAGGCCTTTCCCCGGCTATTTCCATTGAACAGAAAGCATCCGCGCGGAATCCCAGATCCACAGTAGGCACTGTGACAGAAATCCATGATTATTTTCGGCTGCTCTACGCACATATTGGTAAACCTCATTGCTGGGTATGTGGGCGGCCCATCCAAAAACAAACTGTCCAGCAAATTGTGGATACAGTATGCAAATTCAGTGCAAGAAGTAAAATATTCATATTGGCACCTGTGGTTCGCGGCCGTAAAGGGCAGCACAAAGGTGTGTTTAAGGAAATCAAGAAAGAAGGGTTTCTGCGGGTAAGAGTTGACAGAAAGGTCTACGGTATTGATGAAAAATTCAATTTAGAGAAAAACAAGAAACACACCATAGAAGTCGTCGTAGATCGTTTGATCATTGAAGATGATTACCAGGAACGTCTAACAGAATCTATAGAACTTGCTTTAAAAATCGGTTCAGGACTGGTCATCATTCATGAATTGCCAGATAAAGACCACTTGTTCAGTGAACATTTTGCCTGTCCCCATTGTGAAGTTTCATTGGAAGAATTATCCCCGCGGATGTTTTCTTTCAACTCTCCTTATGGCGCTTGTCCCCATTGTGACGGTTTGGGTTCCCATATGGAGATCAACCCGGAACTGGTGGTTCCTGATAAAACCAAGTCTTTAATCCAGGGAGCTGTAGCGCCGCTAGGTGAACAGCCCCGGGGTAACTGGTATGGAAGTATTTTAAAAAGCTTGGCGCGTTACTATGATTTCAGGTTTACTACGCCATGGATGAAACTGGACAAAAAAATCAGGGAAATGCTTCTATATGGAACCGGTTCTAAAAAAATGAAAATGACTTATTCGTCGCAACGTTGGACCGGTACCTATGAAGGTGGCTGGGAAGGTGCAATTCCTAACCTTATGCGCCGTTATAAACAAACAAAATCCGGTCATATTCGCGATTGGATTGAACAATTCATGAGTATGCGCCCCTGCCCGGAATGTAATGGCGCCAGGCTGAGACTGGAAAGCCGTTCAGTTTATATCAATGAAAAAAGCCTTGGAGATATTTCATCAATGTCCATCAAGGAAGCAATGCACTTTTTTGAAAATATTCAGCTTACGGATACAGAATCACAAATTGCAGAACAAATATTAAAGGAAGTTAAAAGCAGGCTGGGGTTCCTGGTTAATGTCGGCTTGAATTACTTGACCCTGGATCGTTCTGCTACTACACTTTCTGGCGGTGAGGCGCAGCGCATTCGGCTGGCCACCCAGATCGGTTCCCAACTTGTGGGTGTGTTGTATATATTGGATGAACCGTCTATTGGTCTCCACCCTCGGGATAATGCTCGTTTACTGGACACTCTGCAAACGTTACGCAATTTGGGAAACACCATATTGGTAGTGGAGCATGATCAGGAAACCATGGAATCTGCAGACCAGATCGTGGATCTTGGTCCCGGGGCTGGTGAACACGGCGGCGAGGTAATTTATTCCGGTCCTCCTAAACAATTATTGAAATGCAAAGATTCCATAACCGGCTCGTATTTATCTGGACGTCTGTTCATTCCCGTCCCTCATAATCGGCGTAATGGTAATGGTAAAGTTTTATCATTAAATGGTGCCAGGGGAAATAATCTGAAAAAGCTGGATATATCTTTTCCCTTGGGTAAACTAGTGGTGGTTACGGGTGTTTCCGGTAGTGGTAAGAGCACATTGGTGAATGAAACAATCTTCCCCATTTTACACAAAGAATTGAACAACGCTCGCGCCTATCCATTGCCTTATGATTCAGTGCAAGGACTTGAATATTTGGACAAAGTGGTAGAAATTGATCAAAAGCCTATCGGCCGCACTCCCCGCTCCAACCCGGCTACCTATACAGGTGTATTCACATTTATACGCGATCTTTTTGCTCAATTGCCCGAATCAAAAATTCGGGGATATAAACCGGGCCGGTTTTCCTTTAACGTTAAAGGCGGACGTTGTGAATCTTGCGAAGGTGATGGTATTATTAAGATAGAAATGAATTTTCTGCCGGATGTATATGTAACCTGTGAAGTGTGCAAAGGTGCCCGTTATAACAGAGAAACGTTGGAAATAATGTATAAGGGTAAAACAATTGCTGATGTATTGAGCCTGTCCGTGGAAGAAGCACTTACCTTTTTTGAAAATATTCCCTCTATTAAGAAAAAATTAACCACCCTGTTTGAAGTAGGATTGGGGTATATCCGCCTGGGCCAGCAAGCGACTACCTTATCAGGAGGCGAGGCCCAGCGAGTTAAACTGGCAACGGAACTTTCCAGGGTCAGCAAATACCGCACACTATACATATTGGACGAACCTACAACAGGCCTCCATTTCGAAGATGTGAAAATGTTATTAGCTGTACTCCAGCGATTAGTGGAAAAAGGAAATACTGTTATTGTAATTGAACATAATCTTGATGTAATCAAATCGGCGGACTGGGTGGTGGATTTGGGACCGGAAGGTGGTGACGATGGCGGTGAACTTGTTTTTGCGGGAACGCCTGAAGAATTGAGTAAACAGAAAAAATCGTATACAGGAGCGTTCTTAAAAACAACATTGAACGGTCAAAAAAATGGGAAAATGACCAGAAAATGAAAAGTCCACAAGAATTAAAAAACGTATTTCATCACTGGGAAGTCACAAAAGACCTTATTGACCAGTGCATCGACATAATGCTTAACCTCCGTCAGAGCGGACACCCTGGCGGTTCTCGCTCCAAGGTACATGGTATGATCGCCACACTATTGTCCGGGGCTATGCGCTGGGATATCCGTGAAGCAGGAAAACGCTTTGCGGACCGCTTTGTGTTGGTAGCCGGACATGCAAATCCAGTAGTATATGCAACACTGGCTGTTTTGAACGAAGCTCTGCGTATCAAGTTTAGTCAAACTGGTGATAGTCGTTATTGTCATTTCAAAGGAGATGAATTCCAGCTTGTTTGGGAAGACCTGTTAATGTTGCGCCGCAATGGTGGGCTGCCAGGGCATGCGGAAATGGAGGGAAAAACATTATTCTTCAAATTTAACACGGGTCCCAGCGGACATGGTTCGCCTCCAGCTGCGGGAGAAGCCTTGGCGCTAAAACTGGCCAAGGTCCCGGAAATAAAAGTATTTGCTTTTGAAGGAGAAGGCGGATTAACCACCGGAGCGTCACACGAAACCATTAATTCTGCTTGGGGATTGGGTTTAGGAAACTTGGTTTATTTTATGGATTGGAACGATTACGGTATCGATGCCAGACCCTTCAGTTCCATTGTGTACGGCACACCTGAAGATTGGTTCGGCTCCCACGGCTGGCACGTGGAAGGAACCATGGATGGCGAAGATTGGGAGTCATTAACAACAGCGTATTATAGATTACTGGTGGAAAACGCTAAACCTGATCACCCTAAAGTGCTTTATGCAAAAATGCGCAAAGGTCGCGGTTACCATAAATTTGACAACGCCAGCCATGGATCGGCCCATAAGCGTAATTCAGAATTATTCTGGAAGACAAAAAGTGAATTCACTGAAAAATATGATGTTCAGTTTGATAACTTTGGAGAAGAAGCTCCAAACACCTGGGCTGAACAAGTGGAACAGGCCAAGTCCTTTTATAACACTGTTTTCTCTGTTTTAAGGGACAATCAGGGCTTAGTGGATTACTTGGCAGATACATTGATTGAAATCGGTGATTCTGTCCCCAGTAAAATGGCAAACTGCCGTTTGAACTCTAAAAACCCAGCTGAGGATAAGAATATTTTTAATATTAATACTCTACCCAATGAATTGTTTGTTAAACCGGGAGAAAAAGCGCCAAACAGGATAGGTTTTTCCAAGTATGCCAGTTATATCAATTCGATTGCTGAAAAAGAATATGGACGCCCCTTGGTTATTGCTATGAGTGCAGATTTGGCAGATTCGACAAATATTTCTGGATTTGCGAAAGGATGGGATGGTCAGGAGAATCATGGGTTTTATGATAAAATTTCGAACCTGGACAGCCCCCTCATGCCTCAGGGCATTACTGAATTTACTAATGCCGGTATGATGGCGGGACTGGCCACGGTGAACTTCAGCGAGGATACATATAAAAATTTCAATGGTTTTTATGGTGCCATGAGCACCTATGGTTCATTCAGCTATCTAAAGTATGGCCCCATCCGTTTATTCAGCCAGATTGCCCAGGATTCAGATCTAAAAGTAGGGAAACTTATTTGGGTAGCGGGCCATACTGGTCCCGAAACTGCCGAGGACAGCCGTACCCATTTTGGCATTTTTGCTCCGGGAGTAACACAACTGTTCCCAGATGGGCATATAGTCAACATCCACCCCTGGGAACACAATGAGGTTGCCCCTGTTTTAGCAGCGGCGTTCAACACAGATATTCCCATCATTGGTCTACACTTGACTCGTCCTCCAATAACAATTCCTGATAGAAAAGCATTGGGAATGGCACCACACTTGGACGCAGCCAAGGGTGCATACATAATAAAAGATTTTGTCCAGGATAAACCCAAAGAAGGTGTGGTAATTGTACGCGGCACCAGTTCCACAAATTCTGTTGTGGAATTACTGCCTAGAATTATTGAAGAAGGACCTAATGTAAAGATTGTAGCTGCTATCTCCTGGGTGCTGTTTCAGCAGCAAAGTGAAACATACCGCAATGCCATCATTGCGCCGGATGAATGGCATAATGCTATGATTATTACCAATGGCGGAAGACGGCTCATGCATAAATGGATGGCGAACAGGATCGTAGAAGATTATTCATTATCCCCGGACTGGGATGACCGCTGGCGCACAGGCGGTTCTTTAGATGAGATTGTAGATGAGGCGCATTTATCCCCACGCTGGCTATGGGCAGGAATTACCAAATTTGCTGCCGATCGGGACCGGCGGCTGGACATGATCCGTGGGGGTATACCTGTATAGAACTCAAAAATTTGACGACCCCCATCTCATTTTAGTATCTTTCGGGGCTTGAAAAGGATGTTTTACGTTCAATAACTGCATTTTATGACTGAAATACACATTACTGACCCCACCCCCCTAGAAGAAGATATCATTGTTGAGAAATCACTGCGCCCCGAAAAATTCGATGAATTCATTGGCCAGCAGGAAGTAGTTGATAATTTAAGGTTATACATCGAAGCAGCTAATAAACGCAAGGAATCACTGGATCATGTATTACTGTTTGGCCCGCCGGGACTTGGCAAAACGACCTTGGCAAACATAATATCCAAGGAATTAAGCGTAAGCCTGAAACAATCATCCGGACCTGTATTGGAAAGGGCGGGAGACTTGGCCGGCGTATTGACAAATCTTCAGGGCCGGGATGTTTTTTTCATTGATGAGATCCACCGTTTGAATTCTGTTGTGGAGGAATACCTTTATTCCGCAATGGAAGACTACCGGATTGAGATCATGATCGATAAGGGCCCCAGCGCCCGCAGCGTGCAGCTGAACGTTGAACCCTTTACACTCATCGGCGCTACCACTCGCTTAGGGAACCTGACATCGCCATTGCGTGATCGATTCGGTGTGGTTCTGCGCGTAGATTTTTATAATGATGAAGACCTGTTTCATATTATCCAGCGTTCGGCACAAATATTGGAAGTGGAAATTGATGAAGCTGGAACTCAGGAGCTGGCCCGCCGCAGCCGGGGTACGCCGCGGATTGCAAACCGTATCCTACGCCGATCCAGAGATTACGCAGAAGTAAAGGCTGACGGTAAAATAGATGAAACTGTGGCCAAAGAAGCCTTGGACGGCATGGGGATAGACATACATGGATTAGATGATATGGACCGCCGCATTCTGGAAGTGCTCATTGATAAATTTAATGGCGGGCCTGTCGGTGTCAATTCACTTTCTGTAGCGGTGAGTGAAGATGCAACAACCATAGAAGATGTTTATGAACCATACCTCATCAAAGAAGGTTTTATCCAACGTACTTCACGGGGCCGCATTGCCCAGGAAAAAGCATTCAAACTGTTAAACAAATCATTTAACGCGGAAATACAACAAAGGTTATTTACATGATTAATAAAAAGAAAAAATATAAACTGGCAGATTTTGACTATCCTTTACCAGAGAAATATATAGCACAATACCCTGCCAAGCGTAGGGACCTTTCCAAGCTAATGGTAGTGGATAAGGAAACAGGTGTAATTGAGCATAAAACATTTTCCAATATTGTAGAATACGTTCGTAAAAATGACTTAATTATTATGAACAATACCAAAGTATTTCCAGCTAGGCTTTATGCCAGCAAGGATAAAACTGAAGCCAAAGTGGAGGTCTTTTTACTCCGTGAGCTTGAGAACGAACTTTGGGAAGTTATGGTCCGCCCAGCTCGAAAAGTGCGAATCGGGAACAAACTTATGTTTGCCAAGAATGTCTTTTGTGATGTCATTGATAATACTATATCCGGCGGCCGCGTGGTGCGCTTTGAATATGATGGTGACAATTTTTATGATATAATAGACCGCATCGGCACATCGCCTTTACCGCCATATATTAAACGCATGGCTAATGCAAAGGATAAGATACGCTATCAAACTGTTTTCGCTGACCTGCGTGGAGCAGTAGCTGCGCCAACCGCGGGTTTACACTTTACCAAGGGGCTTATGAAACGTTTGTTGGATAAAGGAGTAAAAATCGAGTACACAACGTTGCATATCGGTTTAGGTACGTTTCGCCCGGTTCAGGTAGAAGACCTGAACCGACACCAGATGGATTCAGAATATTTTGAAGTTTCACCCAAAACTGCTTTAGCCATTAATGAAACCAAGAAGAAACGGCGGAAAGTATATGCAGTTGGGACATCTTCTGTGCGGGCACTGGAGACAGTGGCTGTGTCCGGATTCCAAGTATCGCCGAAACGCGGCTGGACAGATAAATTCATTTATCCGCCATATAACTATAAAATGGTGGACGGAATCATTACCAATTTCCACCAGCCCAAGAGTACACTGCTTATGATGATAGCCGCCTTCTCTGAACGGGATATCATTATGAAAGCCTACCGGAAAGCTAAAAAACATGATTACCGCTTCCTGAGCTACGGCGATGCCATGTTTTTAAAATAATGCACGAAACGTTAAAGGCCGGAGCGGTTATAGCTGCGGCCGGCTCTGGAAAACGGTTCGGTGAAAAGAAACAATTCAAACTGCTGGGCCGTAGACCCCTCCTATTCCATACTTTGACCCTATTTCTGGAATGTGATAATATTTCTGAAATTGTGGTGGTAGTTCCAGAAGATGACCTGGATAATACCCAAAGGGAATTAGCTTCATTCACATCAACAAAACACGCCATAGCTGTTGCTGGCGGACAACGCAGAAAAGATTCGGTATATAATGGCTGTATTGCATTATCTGAAGATATTTCTATCATCACTGTGCACGATGCCGCCCGGCCTTTTGTGACTCCAGAATTGATCAACGCCACTATTCAAGGATGTGCTGATTCGGATGGGTGTATTGTTGCGCTGCCTTCAAAAGATACCGTAAAGCAAGTGTTAGGAAAAAACATCCAGCAAACATTAGATAGAAATGCAATTTGGCTAGCGCAAACACCCCAAACGTTCCATAGAGATATTTTGATCAAAGCACTTCAGCAGAAAATAGACGCTACTGATGAAGCGTCCATGGTTGAAGCGTTGAGTGGAAACGTGACAGTTGTTGAGGGCACCTCATCAAATTTTAAGATTACAACTGTAGAGGATTGGAATATGGCAGAGAAAGTGTTATCATGACCAAATCAGGCATAGGATACGATGTCCATCCTTTGGCTGAAGGAGAAACGCTTGTTATTGGCGGTGTCAAGATTGACAGCACCCGAGGATCCGTTGGGCATTCTGACGGAGATGTTCTTCTCCATGCCATAGTGGATGCGTTGCTTGGAGCAGTAAATTTGGGAGATATTGGCCAGCATTTCCCCAGTTCTGATGACCGCTGGAAAGGGAAAGAAAGTATTCATTTTCTGGAACATGCTGCAGAGCTTGTTCGTAATGAAGGGTTTGAAATTGATAATTTAGATAGCACAGTCATTCTGGAAGAACCCAAGCTGTCAGAAATAATACCGGAAATGGTTTATAAAATCTCTTATACTCTTCAAATTGATAAATCTGCAGTATCCATCAAAGCAACCACTACAGATAAAATGGGCTTTATTGGCCGTGGTGAAGGAGTGGGAGCTGTGGCTGTAGCCACTATTTCCAATTGATTTAATGAATACAATATCCTTTAAATCCCATGCCAAGGTAAATATTGGCCTCCAAGTCCTTGGAGAACGGAACGATGGGTATCATGATATACACACTATGTTTCAAGAATTGGAATTCCATGATAATGTTCATATATCAAAAAAGGATCATGGGTGTGAATTATTTTCAAACGATAACGATTTTCCATTGAATGAAACAAACACATGCCATACAGCCTATACTGTGGTTAAGGATGCTGGACATGAGATCGGTGGAATTTCTGTTCATGTGGAAAAGTCTATACCTCAAGGTGCGGGACTTGGGGGCGGGTCGAGCAACGGCGCTGCTATCATTAGGGGTTTGAATGAATTATATGAATGCGGTTTATCAAATACAGAAATGGAAAATCTGGCACTAAAGGTCGGCGCAGATGTCCCTTTTTTTATTCAAGGCAAGACCCAATTAGGTGAGGGGATCGGTGAAAAATTAACCCCTATTGATATAGAAATAGATTTTGCTTATTTATTGGTTATTTCCCCCGTTTCCATCTCTACTTCCTGGGCATATTCTGCCTTGAAAAATGGTTTGGAGGGAAGTGTTGAAAAAACTAATTTTGCCAGCCTTTTCAAAGGGGATACAATCCCTTTTGAGCTTTTTAAGAATGATTTTGAACGGATCGTGATTCCAGCACATCCAGAGATTGGTGAAATAAAGGATGCTCTCATAAATAACGGAGCCCATTATGCCAGTTTGTCGGGCAGTGGTTCGACTGTGTTCGGAATGTTTGACGAAGACACTGCCGCAAAAGCAGCCGAGTCTGTTTTGATGTCCGACTACCGAACCATCCTTACCCACCCTGTATAAAGCTGAAATCAAATCCATAATGACCCTTGGGGCGTCGTCTAATGGCAGGACACCGGGTTTTGGTCCCGGCAGTTGGGGTTCGAATCCCTGCGCCCCAGCAGAAAAATGAATTAAGGAGTGAGGCTAAGGTTTTAACAATATGAGTAAAGAAAAGATAAAAATATTTACAGGACGCAGCAATCCCCAACTTGGGGTGAAGATTGCGACAGCACTGGATGTTCCCTTGGGAAAATTGTCTATCAAGGATTTCGCTGATGGTGAAATTTGGATCAAGTTTGAAGAAAATATTCGCAGTAAGGATGTATTTATCATTCAAAGCACAAATGGCCCGGCCGAAAATATTCTAGAATTAGTTTTGATCCTGGATGCAGCTGTCCGTGCTTCAGCAAAAAGCGTTACGGCAGTAATTCCTTATTTCGGTTATGCCCGCCAGGATAGGAAAGATACACCGCGAGTTCCAATTTCGGCACGCGTTATGGTGGATATGTTCACTGCTGCCGGAGCTAAAAGAATTGTAACTATGGATTTACACTCAACACAGATCCAGGGTTTTGCCAATATCCCCTTTGACCATCTTTACAGCCGCATAGTGTTGCTTGATGAAATCAAAGCGTTGGGCTTGGATCCAAAAAATTCTGCTGTATTATCCCCGGATGTGGGTTCAGCCCGGATGAGCCAGGCCTATGCAAAATCTCTAGGTATGCATTTTGCCTTGATTGACAAGCGCCGCTATGCTCCAAACAAGGCAGAAACCATGCATTTAATTGGCGAACTTGACGGCAAAAATGTATTAATAATTGACGATATGATTGATACAGCAGGAACAACTGTAAATGCCGCTGAAGCGGCTATGGAAAATGGTGCCAATTCGGTAACAGCCGTTACCACTCATGCGCTTTTGTCCGGTTCTGCTGTGGAAAGAGTTAATAATTCAGCTATCAATAAGCTGGTGGTCACAGATACGGTTGCTATCCCTGAAGAAAAGAAATTAGATAAAATGAAAATTGTAACAGTGTCCAACATTTTCGCAGATGCAATATACCGTATCCATGAAGGCGAATCTGTAAGCTCATTGTTCGAATTTTAAGCGGAGAATCAAATGGCAGATTATTATCAGTTGGCTGTGGAAAAAAGGGAAAGCATTGGCAATGCTGCTAATAAGACCCTGCGCCGCAATGGTAAAATTCCAGCGAACTATTATTATAAAAAACAGGACAATATCAATTTAATTCTTGATTCAAAAGATCTCTACCATGCTTTGCATTCCGGACACCATGTGTTCGAGGTGAAGATGAATGGCGATATACAATATGTCATGATTAAGGAGATCCAGTATCACCCAGTTAATGAAAGTGTACTGCACGTTGACTTGATGCGCGTCCGCCGTGATGTAAAAATGACCATATCTGTACCCATACATCTTGAAGGTGAAGCTATAGGTGTAAGTGAAGGCGGTGTTTTATCACAGATTCTAACATCGCTTGATATTGAATGTCTACCTACTGACGTTCCAGAATTTATCCCTTTAAATGTTTCAGAATTAGAGATGAACAGCAGCCTTTCTGTTGCTGATATTACTATAAGCAGCAATGTCTCGATCATTACTGATGAGGAACAAGTGGTAGCAACCATTGCACCTCCTAAAGAAGAAGAAGAACCTGAAATTGAAATTGAAGAAGGCGAAGAGGGCGAAGAAGGTGAAGAAGCAGTTGAAGGGGAAGAAGGCGCTGAAGCACCCGCTGAAGGTGGTGAAGAAAAAGCAGATGATAGGGGTAAAGCGGAGGAAAACGCTGAATAATTATGAAAGCGATTGTTGGTCTAGGAAATTCCGGGCCGGAGTATGCCAATACAAAACACAATGCCGGGTTCTGGGTTGTAGACGAATTAGCACGACGCTGGTCAGTTCAATATCAACCGGGGAGAGGAAACTTTGTGTTCGCTGAAACAGCTACAAAGGATGTTCTTTTGGTCAAACCAACAACCGGTATGAATGCCAGTGGCATTGCAGTAAAAACAGTCCTTAACGATAATGGTATCGACATTTCTGACCTCAATGTGGTTGTGGATGATGTGGATTTACCTTTGGGTTCTATGCGCTTGCGCCCTAAAGGTGGTGATGGCTGTCATCGTGGTATGGAATCCATTATTTATCACTTGGGATACACAGGATTTCCGCGTTTTCGTTTTGGCGTAGCCGCTGCAGATCATAAACGACCAGCAGAAGAATATGTGCTTAAACCATTTAAAAAGAACGATCAGCTAGATGCTGATACTATGGTCCAAACTGTTGCTGACGCAGTGGAATTTTTCCTGCAGGAAGGGCTGGATAGAACGATGAACAGATACAATTGATGAGGTTATGAAATATGGAAAATGATTTAATGATGTACGTGAACCTGACTTTAGGAGCCGGCGTATTAGCTATGGTGTTTTCATTTTGGAAAACAACATGGATAAATAAACAAGATGAAGGTACGGACAGAATGAAGCAAATTGGAGCTAGTATTGCCGATGGCGCGATGGCATTTCTCAAAGCTGAATATCGTGTATTAACAATATTTGTCATTGCTGTAGCTGTTTTGCTTGGCGTTGCAAATTCGGGGCGTGATGATTCAAGCGCTTTGATTTCTATGTCATTTATTGTAGGTGCGCTTGCTTCTGGATTGGCTGGATTTCTAGGAATGAAAGTGGCCACAAAAGCAAATAACCGAACCACAAATGCTGCTCGAAGCAGCTTATCTTCTGCTTTAAATGTTGCTTTTACCGGCGGCACTGTTATGGGGTTAAGTGTTGTAGGTCTTGGTGTTCTGGGTTTGGGTGGATTGTTTATATTTTATGTAAATTATTTTGGTTCTGATGCTCTCTCAATGAGAACTGTATTAAATGTGATTCCTGGGTTTTCTTTGGGCGCATCATCTATTGCTTTGTTTGCTCGTGTTGGCGGTGGGATTTATACTAAAGCAGCAGATGTTGGTGCTGACCTTGTGGGTAAAGTGGAAGCCGGAATCCCTGAAGATCATCCTTTGACCCCCGCCACTATTGCTGATAACGTTGGTGATAATGTGGGTGACGTGGCTGGTATGGGCGCTGACCTTTTTGAATCCTTTGTTGGTTCTATTGTTGGATCTATGGTATTGGGTGCCAGTATTCTCGCAGCTGGAGTTTTTGATTTAAGCTTTGTAATTCTACCCTTGTTGATTGCTGGATCAGGAATTGTTGTTTCTATTATTGGAACTTTTATGGTTTCGGTGAAAGAAGGCGGCAATCCACAAAAAGCATTAAATATCGGTGAATTTGGCTCATCAGCCATCATGATCGGTGTCATGTACTATTTGATTACATTCATACTACCTGAATCATTCGTATTGAATGGTGTAGTCTATTCCAGCTTGGGCGTGTTCTGGGCTGCAACCATCGGACTGGCTGCCGGACTTGGGATTGGAATGATAACAGAACATTATACCGGGACAAATACCGCACCCACAACATCCATAACGCGCCAGTCATTGACTGGCCCCGCTACCAATATTATTGCAGGATTGGGCGTTGGAATGCAATCCACAGCAGTACCTGTTCTTATTATTGCTGCAGGAATTATAGGAGCATATCATTTTTCTGGGCTCTATGGGATTGCCATGGCCGCCCTTGGAATGTTGGCTAACACCGGTATACAATTGGCAGTGGATGCCTATGGCCCCATTTCCGATAATGCAGGTGGCATTGCAGAGATGGCTGAATTACCAAAAGAAGTACGTGAGCGAACAGATAAACTGGATGCTGTTGGTAATACGACCGCAGCTATTGGTAAAGGATTTGCCATTGGATCAGCTGCTTTAACCGCACTGGCATTATTTGCCGCTTTTATGGTTCAGACCGGTATCACTAGCATTGATATAGCTAATCCTATGGTTATGGCTGGTCTTTTTGTGGGTGGTATGCTGCCCTTTTTATTTTCATCTTTAGCCATGAATGCTGTGGGTCGCGCTGCCATGGCCATGATTGAAGAAGTCCGCCGCCAATTCAAATCTATTCCAGAATTAACGGCAGCTTTGGCTGTAATGAATAAATATGGTGAAGAAGAAGATTGGTCTGATGAAGACCGTAAGATCTTTGAAGCAGCAGACGGTAAAGCTGAATATGGAAAATGTGTGGAAATCTCTACTACCTCCGCCATTCGAGAAATGATTGTTCCTGGACTAATGGCGATTTTAACGCCTGTTATTGTTGGTTTTGTTTTTGGCGCTGAAACATTAGGCGGGTTACTCGCGGGGGTAACAGTTTCGGGAGTATTAATGGCTATATTTCAATCCAATGCCGGCGGTGCCTGGGATAATGCTAAAAAAATGATTGAAGAAGGAATTGATATTGATGGTGAAACCTATGGTAAAGGATCTGATGCCCATAAAGCAGCTGTCGTCGGCGATACTGTGGGTGATCCTTTCAAGGATACATCAGGGCCATCGTTGAATATTTTAATTAAATTAATGTCGGTGGTGTCATTGGTAATTGCACCGCTGTTGACATTATAAGTTTGAGGAGAATCTATGCGTTATTATGAAACACTCTATATACTGAATCCCAATTTTGAACAAGCTCAGGTGGATAATATCATTAAAGAGATAGATGAACATGTATCCAAATTAAGTTCTGTAATCAATCATAGGGTATGGGGAAAGAAACGTCTGGCATACCCTATCGACCAGCATAAGTATGGGATATATATAATCTTACAATTCGAAACACAAACCACTAGCTCCTTAAATGGATTTGATGATTTTATGAAATTGAATAATTCTGTACTGCGTTATCAAACAGTTCGCCTGGATGTAAGACCCCAAGAATTAGAAGATGAAATACTTGATGACAGCTCTGATATGATTGAAGAATTGCTACAGGCGGAAGAAATACAGGGTTTGATTAAGGAAACAGCGCAGGCTCCTGTTGAAAATGAAAAAGAAGAAACTGAACAACCATCAGAAACTGTTGAAGAAGAAACTTCAGCATAATAATTAAAAGAGGAAATCATGGCATTTGTAAGTCGTAAAAAGTTTTGTTATTTCAAAGAAAACGCTATTACAGAAATCGATTATAAAGAGGTTAAGTTGCTGCGGCGCTTCGTTACTGAACAAGGTAAAATAATGCCTCGTCGTGTTACAGGTACCAGTGCAAAAATGCATCGGAAATTGATTCGGGCAATCAAACGAGCAAGGAACATTGCTTTAATGCCCTATACAAATTTAGGCGACAACTAAACCATTTATAAACCAGAAGGACTTGACTCATGGATATAATTTTACTCCAGGATGTAGACACCTTAGGCACAGCCGGTGATATTGTAAATGTAAAACCGGGTTATGCCCGAAATTACCTTTTCCCCAGGAGTCTGGCTTTGCGGGCATCAAAACGCAATCTTGCTATTGCTGATGAACGTAAGCGAAACGCGGATAAACGCCGCAATCACGATAAGAAAATGAATCTTGAGCTTTCGGAACAATTGAAAGACCTGGAAATGACATTTGAAGTGCAAGTGGGTGAAGAAGAAAAAATGTTTGGTGCAGTAACCACCAATGATATCCATAAGAAGCTGGAAGAAAAAGGAATTGCCGTAGAGCGTCACCGTATTGAGCTTAAAGAATCTATAAAGGCATTGGGCATTTATCACATCCCCGTACGCGTTTCTGCAGAAATGAAGCCTGAATTAAAGGTATACGTAATTAAAACATAAGAATCGATTACTTAATACGGTTCTAATAACCCCCGCCAGAAACGCCGGGGGTTATTTTTTATATAAAGAATTCTTGCTGTATGTTGTCACTGCATCTATTTTCAGCGATTATGTTTGTAGATGTTGCCTTTCCCATCTCCAGTTATAGACAGTTTACTTATCGTGTCCCCAAAGAATTTATTGATCAGATTCGAGTAGGAACACGTGTTAAAGCTCCTTTGGGAAAACGTATGGTTACGGGTATTGTTGTTGCCAGGTTTACTAAATCAGATTATAGAGGTGAACACAGAAACATAAAACAGCTTGTGGACCCACAACCGGTTATGGATAAAAAATTGTGGGATTTAGCTCAATGGATGAGTTCTTATTATTATACTCCCTTGGGACAAGTTGTAAAAACGGTTTTGCCTGCAAAACTCTCTGCAAAGTATTCGCCACCGATAACCAGTCTTGTTACGTTTAAGTCATTTGGCAAAGATTATGAACGCCTGCAAAAAAGAGCGCCGGCCCAAACAAGAGTATTACAATATTTGTCTACTCAAGATGGAGCTGTTCAAGTTTCAGCACTCAAACATTTAGTAAGCGGCCCCAATATGATATGCAAATCGTTGTTTGATAAAGGGCTTGTGGATTTGGATGAACAGATAAATTTACCAGACGTTACCGGGTTTACATTTTCCAAGATATATAAAAAAATAGTATTTACCGCAGAGCAAAGAATTGTATTGGATGAATTGAGTCAAAAATTAAATTCAGGAAAATTTAGCCCAACATTACTGCATGGAGTTACAAGCAGCGGAAAAACAGAAATATATATTGAAATAGTGCGCCAGGCCCTGGCTATGGATAAAGCAGCTATTTTACTGCTCCCGGAAATATCATTAACTCCGCAAATAGCAGGACGATTCAGGGCCGTTTTCGGAGACCAGGTTGCTTTGTGGCATTCAAGACTGTCCCATTCTGCTCGGGCATGGATATGGAAACAGGTTTGCACAGGGAATATAAATGTTATTATTGGCGCACGAAGCGCTGTATTTGCCCCGTTGAAAAATCTGGGTATTATCATTATTGATGAAGAACAGGAATATTCGTTTAAACAGGAATCCCCGGCGCCAAGATATCATGCCCGGGATATTGCTTTAATGCGGGGGACACTGCATAATGCATTGGTTATTATGTCCAGCGCTACCCCCAGCCTGGAAAGCTATTATAATCATGTTAAGGGAAAATATATATATCTGCGTTTAAATGAGCGTTATGGTAGTGTCCCTTATCCCCGGGTACATGTTGTAGATATGATTAAAGAGCAGGAAGAAACAGGTAAATTTCAACAAGTTATCTCTAGTATGCTCATGAAAAAGATGGAAAACAGATTCGCCAAGAGCGAACAGGTAATTCTATTGCAAAACAGAAGAGGTTTTGCACCCATTTTACGATGCGGGGATTGTGGTTCCGTTGAAACGTGTACACAGTGTGAAGTTGCATTGACCTATCATAGCTATGAGCGTGTACTGAAATGCCATTTTTGCGGTTATAAAACAGGTAAAATTGCAATTGCTTGCCGGCAATGTGCCAGTATCAACATGAAGCTCCTGGGAACAGGAACCCAGAAAGTTGAAGATATTATTCACGGGTTATTTCCAAATGTAAAAACAGCGAGGATTGATTTTGATACTGCCCGCAATACTGTTGCGATGACAAAGACGTTGGAAAAATTTGCGAATGGGGAGGTTGATGTATTAATTGGTACACAAATGGTTGCCAAGGGATTGGATTTTGATAATGCGACGCTGGTAGGAATCGTTAATGGTGACACCGGGCTATTTTTACCAGACTTTCGTTCCGGTGAAAAAGTTTTTCAGCTAATTTACCAGGCCGCTGGCCGCTCCGGCAGGAAGAAACCTGGTGAAGTCGTCATCCAAACATATAATCCTGACAATCCGGTATTAAAACATGCAGCCAAGCTGGATCAAAAAACATATTATAATATTGCTTTAAGCGAGCGACAGGAACTTAATTACACGCCTTTTGCTTGGATGATACGTATTGAAGTAGAGGGTATAAAAAAAGATCATGTTAATACTTATACTGATAAGATAAGAAAAAATTTGAGATCGCCAGCGAAAGGTATAGAAATATTAGGACCAGCTAATTGTTATCGGGAACGGTTGCGGGGGAAATATCGTATGCATATTATACTTAAATCTGATAAAAAATATGATACCAACGGGAAAAAACTCCATTCGTTTTTACAAAAACGGTTTTCAGCAGGCCTGCTGGATAAATTACCTTCTAGTATAAAAGCATTTGTTGATGTAAATCCTATTTCCGTATTATGAAAACCGCTGCCCAATGTTTTTTATTATATAACCTGTTAACAGCAGGGAGCGCTTTCTCGGGCCTTGAAAACTGGTACCACCCGCACCGCATGTCGCTTACTGGTGCCGGGGGAACAGTAACTAATGTTACCGCTGGCGCAGCGAACCCCGCAGCTTTATGGTCATTGCCCAGACAGTTTGAAATAAGTTTTATATCCTATCCCGCTGATATCACCGCACAATCAGTCCACCTGTCGTTAAAAGGAAAAGAGTCTGTAACGGTCTATAGTATGCGACATTTGAACTATGGATTATTTCCCGGCCGGGATAAATTGAACCAAGAATCTGAAAATTACTCTGCTGCAGATACCTGGCTAAATTGGGCAGCAGCTGGGCATTCCAAACGTTGGCCATTATCGTGGGGAGTAGGCACAGGATTCTTTTTTAGTTCTGTAGAGAAAAAACAGGCAGCATTGTTTACTTTTTCCGGAGGTGCAATTGTGACTTTCAAAAAACTGAATGCTAAATTAGGTGTTAGTTTGATTAATTTGGGTACGGTAATAAAAAAGTATACTGAAAAAAAAGAAACACTGCCTTCAGCAATGGTCATTTCGATTTCAAAGGATCTGGCATACCTGCCCTTGAACTTGGCAATGGATGTATATAATCAGCTATTTTCAAACACAACGGATATACGTTTCGGGGGTGTTTTTACATTCCCATATCAATTAAAATTAAAATTTGGAACATCCACTAATAGATTTAAGCAATTAACAGGCCAAAGTCTTACTCGTGATTTCTTTGCAGATACTGGGTTAGGCATAGTATGGACATATGAAATATATAATTTTGAAACTGGTGTATATTCCTATGGTAACGGCGGCTGGATTTCCGGGTTAGCTGTCGGTATTCTATTTTGATGCGTGTTTGTCCTGATTAGAAAAATAATAATAAAGGTAAGCCTGCTCTTGCCAGTCTGTGTGCTTGGAAATGGGCTTGATATATTGTATAACCTTGATATTTATTTTCACCCGCGCACAAATCAATCAGCTGGTTTTATTGAAGGTATAAATCATGTTCGCATTGTTAACAATACAAAGGATGAGCTAAAACAATTATATTTTCATAACGCCAGTAATTATTCTGCAAGCAAGGCACCATTAACTGAAATATCTGAAGTGCGCTGTTCCCATACGGGGCATATTAGCGGGCAAGACAGCTTAGTATTAAAAATAGGTTTGTTTCCTGCTGTTAAACAGGGTGAAACAGTAATAATTGATATTCCCTTTAAAACATTTTTTACCTCATCAGGTAATCCTCACCTGCCTGCATACGGTGCCAGAAAAGATACTACTACCTATAACGCTATCAATTTTTACCCTGTACTTGAATATTATTATACGGATGGCTGGCACCCTGAATTATATACTAAATCAATAAAACCCTATACCCAGTTTGCACAATATAAAGTTGATTTAACTATACCAAAAGATTTTATGGTGGGTGTTTCTGGCAATGTTATAAAACAGAATGAACTTGAAACAGGCCATTTGAAGTACTCTTTCAAGGATGACTTTACACTATCTTGCAGTGCACTTATTGTGCAGGGAATGCATAAAACAGAATTAAACATAAGCGGTGTTCAAGTAGAAATCATTGCCCCGAAGACACAAACAAAGCGTGTTCAAAAAACTGCAGAACACTTGCAGGCATTGATACCATTTTATGAACAACGATTTGGCAATGCCTTGATGGATAAACTGGTAATCGGCATCGGATATTCCCTGGGGACACATGCTGTTACTAACGGTAATTATATAATTTTCCAAGGTCATATTGATATTGAACATGTACTGGACCATGAAATGGCACATCAATGGTTTGATTATTCTATCCAGGCGGATGAGTATAGAGATGTCTGGCTCAATGAATCCTTTGCTGAATACGCAAGTTGGCTGTTTGCCCAGTCACAAAAGGATGAAGCAGATCCCTTTACTTTTACTGACCCGTTACCCGACATAAATATTTGGTCTGATATAAAAACAATGGATACTGAAGACTGGACCCGTTTCCTTATGGATGTTATTGGAGAAAAATCACTTCCCCCAGTTTATCAGCCAGGTAAGCAGATCAACTGGGAAACAGTAGCAAATATTTACAGTAAGTATATTGTGGGGAACCATGCATTACAGAATTTACAGGCAACAGTAGGCGACTCCGTCATGAGAAACATCATGTTTAATTATTGTCTCCTTTTCAAAGGGAAAACAACAAACACAGAAGATTTTATTGTGGTAGTAGAACAACATTCTGAAAAAGAAATTGCAGATAATTTCAGGCTGGCTTTAACAACAAATATAAGCCCTGACCTTGAGATAAAAAACGTTGATAGTCAGTTTAAACACAGACAATGGCATAATCAAATTATAACGTCTTTTGAGGGCAGCTGGATCATGCCTGTCGACATATTAATCATTACTGAAAATGGGGATAGTACACTATTGAAACAGGTTGATATAAAAACAAATAAAACAATAAATCTGGCAACATCATCTCCGGCTGTATCAGTTATTTTAGATCCCCGTAAAAAACTTTTTGATGATAACCGCTTCAATAACCGCTGGCCACGGCGGGTGTCGCTGCAGCCCGATTATGGACTACCTAGTTGGGAGACATATAAAGTTTATTATAGGCCTAAATTAAAAAGAGATTGGCGTGGCAATTGGCGTACAGGAGTAAAATTTTCCGGTGGTTTGGGTATAAATCTGATGCCCATAATGCCAGCGTTTTATCAAAACCTGTTTGATTTTGAAATTACATTTTCGATAGGTGTGCCTAAACATAATTGGGGAGGGAAAATCAATTATAGGACACCTTTAGAGTCTACAGCCAATACATTTTGGGAATTAGAGAAAGGATATGAATATCCTAAAAAATGGACGAAACTTTCATTTAATAATTATTTCGGTGAACCAAAATATTTAGCAGTACAAGGCGAATCCTATTACTCCCGTTTAACATCAACTATTTCCAGCACTGAATATATTGCATCAGATTCAAGCGCTTGGTGGACAACCGGTCAAAGCGTGAAATTGAAGGAAAAATGGACTATTTTTTCATATTCGGCCACACAGCGCTACCTGGTGGAAACTCATTTGCTTTACGGTTTTCAAGAAGAAGTGTCTTTTTACAACTTTGGAATTTCTGCTGATGTGGAGACACATAAATTTGAGGGATTTATCATTAGGCTGCACAGCGAAGCAGGATTTGTTTGGGACGAACGTGCAGGAAATGAGCTTGACTACAGGTTATTATATGTACCTAAAGTTTGGCAGCAGCGGGAAGGGCGCATACCTTTATTCCGAGGTGTTGCGTCGGATGAAAAAGAATGGCATGACAATATTTTAAGCGGCGGCGTTAGTGTTGGCTTTGAAACAGAGGCGGCAGCATGGCCCATGGTATATATAGATGGTGCTATAATTAGCGATAAAAAAGGTACATTGTTGGAACGGATTGATCAATTAAACAGAAGTGATAAAGTATATATATCTGCCGGTATCGGCTTAGAGTCTCAAACAATAATGGAAATAGGATTATACTTCCCTGTCTGGGTTTCACATCCAGTCGGGGGAGAAGATAATTTTACCTTGCGAATGCTGATGCAATGGGGTTTTTATTTTTAAATAGTGTAATTATTTATTATTTACAGAAAAAAGGGTTATAACTAGTAAAAATATTAGAAAACTCTTTCTTTCTAGTAAAATATTTCAGCAATAAGTTCTATTAACAATAAAAAGGTTGTAGATATGTTTGACAAAAAAGATATCCAAATTTTAGATATCCTTCAAGAAAATGGCCGTTCAACAGCTAGCGATATTGCTAAAGAAGTAGACCTCTCTATCCCTGCGGTGGGAGAACGGATCAAAAAATTAACTGAAAAGGGACTCATAAAACAATTTTCAGCTATTTTAGATCATAAACAGATAGGCCTTGACCTTACAGCCTTTGTTTTTATTATTAGTGAACATTCTGATCATTACGATGGATTTATAGAGAAAGCCAAAGAAACAAAAGCAATTTTGGAGTGCCATTCTATTACAGGGGGTGGATCGCATATTTTAAAAGTACGTGTGAAAAGTTCACAAGCTCTGGAAGATTTATTATATGAAATTCAAAATTGGCCAGGCGTGTCGCGAACGCAGTCAAACGTAGTTCTCTCAACATATAAAGAGACCATGATGAATGACCTAATAACATTAATGGAATTACACAATATTACTTAATAAAGATTATTGAATTATGCATTTTCAAGGTTTAATGTTTGTGGAGTAAAAACACAGGGGCAATAAGAAATCCCGACCTTTAGAAAATAAATTTAGCAGATATTAATGGTCTAATACGCCTTAATTCTTTATAGTTTATTTTTTTGCCCCACAACATTGTTGGGGCAATTATTTTCCACCAAACTCCAAATAAGTAGAATTTCTTGTGAGAAAAAATAAAAACATATACCCTTTTTTTAATAAAGATTTGTTCCATGATGCTTGTGGAGCAGGTTTTATTGTGACACTTTCCGGAAAACCGGAAAGCAGGGTACTGCCCTTAGCTATTAAAGGTTTAAAAAGATTGGCTCATAGGGGAGCAATATCAGCTGATAAGGAGACTGGAGACGGCGCGGGTATACTTACGGATATACCTAAACTATTTTTTCGAGAAATTCTACAGGAAGAATTAGGAATAAACATACCAAAGCGAAAGAAATTTTCTGTTGGAATGGTGTTTACTACTTCTAGGGAAATTAAATGGTTGAAAAATACAGTAAATAAACATGCGAAATTCCGCGGATTTACTGTAGTTGCTTTTAGGAATGTAAAAGTGAATTCAAAGGTATTAGGACAATATGCCCAATCCAAGCAACCATTAATCGTGCAATTTTTCTTGTCCGAAAACAGAATAAATAATCACTCTCTTGAAGCGAGGTTGTATTTATTCAGAAAAGTAATAGAAAAAGATATTATTAATCAGAAAAAGAAATCCTACATCTGTTCATTATCCTCTAAAACTATTGTTTATAAAGGGTTGATGACATCTGCTCAACTGGATCACTTTTATCAGGATTTAACACATGAAAAATATGTGGTTAAACTCGCGGTGTTCCATGAAAGGTTTTCTACCAATACTCAATCAACCTGGTCTATGGCACAACCATTTAGAATGATTGCTCATAATGGTGAAATAAATACAATAAAAGGAAATCGCCTGTGGATGAAAGCTCGTGAAAGGGTGATTAAATCCAGATTTTGGAAAGATGACTTGGAATTTTTAAAACCAATTACCAATAATAAAGGGAGCGATTCGGAAAGCTTCGATCATGTGTTGGAATTTTTGGTAAGAAGCGGTCGAAGCCTATTCAGCAGTATGATGATGATGATTCCTGACCCATATGAATACGATCAATTCATTCCAAAAAGCTTGAAGGATTTTTATATATATAATGAAAATTTTATGGAACCCTGGGATGGCCCAGCCGCCATGATATTTACAGATGGGGACTATGTTGCTGCCAAAATGGATCGCAACGGTTTGCGACCATTACGGTATACAACTACAAAAGATGGTTTGGTTATTATGGCGTCAGAAGCAGGGATTATTGATGTGGCTCACAAAAATCTTGATGTACACCACCATATGAGAGCTGGTGAAATATTTGCCGTATCCTTAAAAGGAAAAGGTATATTACATAACCACAACTTGAAAAGAATTGTAGCTGGAGAAAATTCGTTTTCTGATTCATTGGGGAAATACCTATCTACTATATCAAGAAAATCTTCTAAAAAAGAATTTGAACAATTTGGGTTACCTAAAGAAGGTTTTGATAAACGATTAAGGATAGCCTTTGGTTGGACCAAAGAAGACTTAACCCGCTACTTAATACCTATGGCAGAAAGCGGAAGAGAACCCATTGGTTCAATGGGAGATGACACACCATCGGCAGTTATATCCAAACAAGACCGCCGGTTTTATGATTACTTTAAACAATCATTTGCGCAGGTAACCAATCCCCCAATTGATTCAATCAGGGAAAGAGGCGTTATGGCTCTTTTTAAATATCTTGGGTCAGAAAACAATTTATTGGATATGCGACCAACGTTTAGCGGGGCAATACGTATTGAAAGCCCCATTTTGTCGCCAAATGAAGTTCAAAAACTATATAGTTTAAAGAAAAAATATCCCTATAAACGAATATATTGTCATTGTGAGATAAACAATAGTTGTGAAAAACATATTTCTAAAATAAAAAAACAATCAAGAGAAGCAGTTGCAAATGGAGCAAAAATAATTTTTCTGACAGATGAAAATTTGCAAGAAGGACTCTTACCCTTACCGATGCCATTGGTTGTGTCTGCAGTGCACCATAATCTCGTTGAAAATAAATTAAGAAGCCGCGTTTCACTGATTTGTTTATCTGGAGATATAGTG
>PBZW01000069.1 GCA_002730315.1 Fidelibacterota bacterium | reverse complement strand
TTTTCCATTGCTTCGGCGATTTTTTCGCCGATTTCACGGTCATCGTTGGCAGAAATGGTAGCCACATTAGCAATTTGCTCGCTATCGGGAAGATCCTTACTTTGTGACTGTAATGCTTCAACAACAGAATCACGTCCGGCATCAATACCGCGCTTGATGGACATGGGGTTGGCACCAGCAGTCACATTTTTCAGACCTTCGGCGATGAGGGCCTGGGCCAGGACGGTAGCCGTGGTTGTGCCGTCGCCGGCAACATCAGACGTTTTGGACGCCACTTCACGGACCATCTGGGCACCGACATTTTCCAGTTTATCTTCAACTTCAATTTCCTTGGCGACCGTTACACCATCCTTGGTGATGGTGGGCGCGCCAAATTTCTTTTCAATGACGACGTTGCGGCCTTTAGGGCCCAGTGTGACCTTAACGGCATTGGCCAGTTTGTCTACACCTGCTTTCAGGGCGTTACGCGCTTCTAGACTATAGGTAATTTCTTTAGCCATTTTCTCTATCCTCCTTACAGGACGGCGAGAATATCACTCTCGCGCATGATTAAATATTCTTTTCCATCGTGAGTGACTTCAGAACCGGAATATTTACCGTATAATACCTTGTCACCTTTTTTAACAGTCATGGCGATAATTGTACCGGCATCGCTGGCTTTGCCAGGACCGACAGCCGCGACTGTTCCTTGTTGGGGCTTTTCTTGGGCTGTGTCCGGAAGGATGATACCTCCAGAGGATTTTTCCTCTGCAGCAGCAGCTTCCACAACCACACGGTCAGCCAATGGTTTGATGTTCAGAGCCATCATTTAACTCCTATTTGTTTTGTTGTTAGTTATTGTTCGTCTTCCAGTAGAATGCCCGTAGGCAGCGAAGAAATTATATGTTAATAATAACGTGAATCAATACTTTTTAGCACTCTTTATAGTAGAGTGCTAAATCACTTCCCTGTACTGCCAAACCCCCCGGAACCACGGCTTGTCTCTGATAGTTCATCAACAATCTCAAAATGGATCGGCGAACCGTCCATTGCAACCAGTTGAAACAAACGCTGCCCCGGTTCCACTGTATAATCTTCCTCTTTGATATTATCAACAGCAGCCATGATTTCACCACGGTAGCCACCATCAATCAATCCAATTGAATTACTTAACCGCAGAGGTGTTTTGGCAATACTGGAACGGGGCATAACCAGATATGGTTTATTCACCGTGTTTTCGCAAGCAATCTGCAAATGAATGAATGTCGACTCCCCTGCTTTTATCGTTTGTTCATTGATTACAAATAAATCGATTCCGGCATCACCATCATGAAAATGACTGTGGTGCTCATACAATTCTTTTACTGCAGCGTTGAATGGTTTGATCTTTAGATCCATAAGGAATTAACTCAACATATCTTTTAATAATTGAATATGCTTTGGCGTGGAACCGCAACAGGCACCAAGCACTGCCGGTTTAAGCTCCAAATATCTCGTAAAATTGTCATTAAAGTTAGAATCATTTATAATATCAAAATAATCATTATCAAAGTCTGTTTTGCCCAGATTTGGATACAATCCCCAATCACTCTCCCAATGTGACAGGAAAAGATCCAATGCACTATTCGTTGTTTCGATTTTATTGCAATTCATCAGCAGGCAGGAAACGGTTTGTTCAGCAATATAATTTAAACATGATATCAAGGCAGTTCCATCCAGCAAGTGTTCACCATCCTTGAAAATAAGACTTAACCAGCGAGGATTTGCATTATTTTGGCTCACTGATAAAGCAACCTCGATCTCAGCCATATTCCCCATGGTCTCAAAAAGCAAAATATCCACTCCTGCTTCAGTAAACCATTCCACAATCTCGCCATAGGTATCTTCAGCGGCACCCTTGCCTGGAAACAGATCGGGGCTGTAGCAATCTTCCACAGCAGTCATGGAACCGGCAACTTGGATGTATTCACCACCTGCTTTTCTTGCCAAGTCAACTGCAGACATTAAACTATCTTTCGCTCGTTCTTTAGCGCGCTGATGGGATAGACCAGCTTTGCGATACGTGTACGTGGTAGTACGAAATGTATTTGTCCTCAGTATATCAACGCCAGCTGCAGCATAGTCTTTATGTATACCTAAAACAACCTCTTTGTCATTCAAGTTGGCGTCAGCTGACCACATTGGTAATGGGAGATCCGCTCCCCGGTTGATCAATTCGGTACCCATGGCGCCATCAAGAATTGAAGGGATCAGTGATTGTTTCACATCCATTTCTTCCAAATTATATATATGATACTTCCAAAACCTAAAAATGCCAAGCCCCACACAGGTAAAATACTTCCCTGGGATACATGAAATTGAATAACACCCCAACTGATAAAAATTGCACTGATGATGTAGGCCACCGGAACTAACGGAAATAAAGGTGTACGATACACATCTTCATTTCCCCCCGATATACTTTGAGTTTTATGCACTTTAAGTAGAGTTGATATTGAAAGGGCTGAAAACATGATCATGACCACAGTAGCAGAATCAACCAGGTTTTCAATGTCCAATACAAACATGAGGACTATTGTCCAAAAAGCTTGAACCAAAATGGCGTTTACAGGTGTTTTGAATTGCGTGTGTAATTGCGCTGTGAATTGAAAGAAAACTCCCTGTTCCCCCATGGCTTGGATAACTCGCGCTCCTGCAGTCTGGATTGTGATGGATAATGAGCTGGCAACACTTACAAAAATGAGGATGGATAAAAACGTGGTCCAGCTTTCCGCGCCTACTGCCTTTAGTGCAATTAATGGAGCCATTTCCTGTCCTTGAATACCAGCCAATCCCACCGACATTAAAAAAGATAAATTCACGATAACATATATGATTGTGGTGATGAGTGTTCCGCCAATCAATGCTTTGGGCAGTGTCTTACGCGGATTATGAATTTCACCACCAATATATCCTGCCACATTCCAGCCCGTGTATGCAAAAAAGATGGGAATTAAGGCCCGGGAAAAATCGATGAATGGATTATCACTTTGCACAACTGGTTTTACTGTATCGGCTGTTGTTGAATCGCCACCAAACAAAAGTGAAACCATGAGGAAAATACCCAATATTTTGATGACAGTGAGAATGGATTGAAATCGTGAACCTACTTCTACTTTCAGGCAATGGATCCCTGAAAAGAAAAGTACCATAATTGTACCGAGCATAGGGACGGACAAGGCGTGCGATGCCGGGAAAAAATGGTGGACATATTTAGCTGAAAAAAGAGCCAGAACCGCAATAGATCCCGTTTCAAAAATAACCAAACTCATCCAACCATAGAGAAAAGCAGGAAACGGCCCAAACACCTTGTGCAGGTAAAGAAAGTCTCCACCTGTTTCCGGGAAGCGTGTGGATAATTCTGCTATGGCAAAGGCACCTAACAACGCCATCACTCCGCCACATATCCATGCCATTATTAATGCAAAATCACTAGATACAGGCGCTGCAGCGTATCCTGCCAACAGGAATATCCCTGAACCAATCATGTTTCCGGTGACCATCGATGTGGCATCGAATAGGCCTAAAACGCGCTTCGTTGATGTCATTTAATAATTGACTACGATTTATAAAGATTGAATGCGAGAAACAGCCAGCCCGGCAAAAATTGCGCCGGAGATTATGATCGATTTCATTCAGATGATGATTTTTGAACCACTGTGCGCATGGGGAATGGAATTTCAATACCCTCTTCATCAAAACGTTTGTGCAAATGTTTGATAAATTCATGGATCATTGGATGATGATCGCCATATCTACCGGCGCGCATATAAACAGTAAAATTAATACTTGAATCATCAAAGACTTGAAAACGGACTATGGGATCATAATCCTTGTTGGCTTCATCCAGGTCATCTATGACAGATTGGGCGACTTCCATCGTTACTCGCTCAACCTGTTCCAGGTCACTATCGTAAGCAACGCCCACAGGAATTTTGATAGAATAACTCGTATCCTTCAGGTCAAAGTTTTTGGTAATGGATTGGGAAAGCTTATTATTTGGAATGCTGATCACATTGTTGGCGCGCTCCACCATGGTTGTATTGCGCCAGGTGATATTGGAGATATAGCCCATTTCCCCGCTTTCCAATTGCACGAAATCCCCGATTCTTACCTTTTGGGATAATAAAATATGCAGACCGGCGAAAAAATCGGACAGTGTATCTTTCAACGCCAATGATACCGCCAAGCCACCCACACCCAAGGCTGTCAAGATGGGAGCGATAGAGATGCCGAAGGATTGAAGTATGATCATCAAGCCAATGGCAATGATAGTGATCCGTGCCAGGTTTGAGAAAATAGCTGTTGAAGGAAATCGCGAGCCCTTGCTAGCTGACCATTCATTGAGCAAATCAATGGTCATAGTGGATGATGCCATTGTTACGGAAAGCATCATTAATGTGATCGCGATCTTGGCAACGTATTCATTGTAAGGCGCATAGATTTCCAGGTCTCCTGCTGCAATATATAATACCACCAAAAAAAACCACAGGACTATCCGGGTTGAAATGGCGGTGAAAATTATATCATCGTATTTCCACTGGGTCTTGCTGGTGAGTTTTTTGACCCGTGAGTGAATAAAGCTCTTGAAAACCCATCCGGCGAGAATACCGATAGCGACCGTAATCATCGGCGGTAACCATATGTTCAATAATGGGTACATTTCTAAATATTCTTTTATTTGTTCCATCATAAGATAGCGAAATTACAACGCAATGGTTTAAATCTCCTCCTCTTCTATTTTAACAATAACCTCCAAAGCGCTGTTAGGATACAATAAATCCTGCTGTTCTTTTTCCGGTTCTAGTATATTCCTGCGAAACACTTGCTCACCTTCGATGTACAGAGATAAATATTGCAGTGACCGATCTTCATTGAAAGCCAAAGCCAAACCATGGAGGTTTTCCCCTTTGAAGGAAGTTTCCGAACGCAGGTTCCCTGATTCAAAGAGCTCAATTTTTGTGGTGATGCCAAGTTTATTTTCTGCATCTGTTGTTTCCAGGCCGAGATTATTCCAGTCCTTTTGAAAAACGATTTCATCGTTTTTGTACACCAGGACCTGCTTCATCCGGGAATTATCAAAATATTCTATCTGGCAAACCGGTGTATCGAGGTGATAAAATGTTTCTTTTTTAATAACGCCGCTGGGACTATAAATGCGCATAATGCCGTGTAGAATGCCATTATTATACGTTGTTATAGTTGAATATTCCCCATGGCGGTACCAGCGAAAATTGACGCCATCCAGTTTGTCATTTAAATAAACGCCACTTTCACGCTTGAAGCCGTTGGCATTCCATTTAGTAAAAGGGCCCGAGCGGATACTATTATTATACGTTATTGTTGATTCTAATTCACCGTTTTCAAAATACGTGTAGTGTTCACCATCTATTTTCCCATGAACATATTCAGCTTCACTTTGGAGGGTACCGTTGCGGTAATATTTTTCAACAGAACCGTTATATGTTCCCGACAGATATGTAATAGCAGAATCCAAATTGCCGTTAATGGCATACCATTTCCAAATTCCCGTTTTGAAACCATTTTGATATGTACCCACTATTGCTTTTTCACCGTTCACGTGCCACTTCCTGTAGTTACCCATATACTGGTTATCAGCATATTGAATCAGTGAATCGAGTCCTTTTATGTCATCATACCATTTCCATTCACCATCCTTTTTATCATTTGCATATGTACCTGTCATTACCTTTTTACCCGCATCATTCCAAACGGTTACCGGTCCATTCTTGATGCCGTTTAAATATGTGACCATACGTTCTTTTTTACCATTGGTACCCAGCCACGTCCATTTGCCATGGGGAATTCCATTTATATATTCACCAACCATGGACTTTTTGCCTGCTGAATTATAATGAATTATTTTACCATGGAATTTGTGATTCAAATATGTCATTTCTCTGATTTTTTTACCGGAGTTTGAATAATCAACACTTTTACCAGAAAGCATACCTTGTTCATACGTACGCACTGAATCTGGCTGCCCTTCTTTACCAAACCAGGACCATTTACTGCTTTTGCGGTTTTGTTCATATTTGCCCTGCTCTACTATTTCTCCAGATGATGAATACGCAACATGCTTACCATGACGGACATTGCGGACCATCTCTGTTTTTGATGCCAACTGACCATTAATATGATAGGTCAATAATTCAACAATTACTGAATCTTTTGTACCGTCAACTCTCTGGACCTTCATCATAGCCACCGTTTTATCCTGGCCGTTGGTATAGCTGTCCATGACCACTGATACAGGGGCACAACTAAAGATTAATAAGGATAATAAGATGATGGTGATTCGATTCATGACCAGAATCTAATCAGGAATAACAGGAGTGAGTTAAGAAGAACTCCATGAAATAATAGAGTCAACGAGTTCTTCAATTCGACTTATCACTTCTTCATTCGCAACTTGCGAGCTATCAAATGCATCGCCAGTTGCATAAACATAGCGGGGAATAATTCGACAGCGGTAATCCAGCATAAGGCTGTTGGGGTTCAGGCTGGTGGATATGATTAGATGCATAGTGTTCTTTCTTAATAGGTTTGTGAATTTACTCCAGCCAAAGCTGCCTGTCTAAACTTCTGTACTGGATGGCTTCGCTCACGTGCTGAGACTGGATGTTTTTTTCTCCCTCAAGGTCTGCGATGGTTCGGGATACTTTCAGTATGCGGTCATAGGCCCGTGCGGACAAACCCAGTTTTTCCATAGCCTGTTTTAACAGGCCGCCTGCTTCCTTATCCAATTTACAATAAGTATTCAAATCACCCGTTTCCATCTGGGCATTGCTGAACATGCCGGGAGTTTTACTAAATCGATGCAATTGAACTTTTCGAGTGGATTGAACACGTCCCCTGATTTTTTCAGACACTTCACCATCTTCCTTGCCGGCCAATTGTTCAAAGGGAACAGCCGGGACTTCAATATGAATATCGATCCTGTCCATGAGCGGTCCGGAAATACGGCTCATATATTTCTGGATCATCTGGGGATTGCAGGTACATTCATTCTGGGGGTCGGTGGCATATCCGCAGGGGCAAGGATTCATGGCTGCCACGAGCATAAACCGCGACGGATAACTTAACGACACAGCCGCCCGCGCAATTGTTACTTCTCCATTTTCCAACGGCTGGCGCATCACTTCCAATACATTTTTTTTGAATTCTGGCAATTCATCCAAAAACAAAACACCATTGTGGGATAAGCTGACTTCACCCGGCCTGGGTACTGTTCCGCCGCCAATGAGACCGGCATCGCTAATAGTATGGTGGGGTGCGCGAAACGGGCGCGTGGCAATGATGCCCTGGCCATCCGACAGCAATCCGGCTACTGAATGAATCTTGGTTGTTTCCAGCGCTTCTTCCAAAACCAATTCCGGCAATATGGTCGGCAAGCGCTTGGCCAGCATGGTTTTACCGCTTCCCGGGGGACCGATCATAATTACGTTATGGCTTCCGGCCGCCGCTACTTCAAGGGCGCGCTTAACGTGTTCCTGTCCTTTTACATCGGCAAAATCAACGCTGTAATTTTTATAACTTTTAAATAGCGCAGCCTGGTCAACGGAAAACGGTTTATATGTATCCTGCTCATTCAGGATGGCAATCACATCAGCGAGCGATTTTACGCCCACAACCTTCACACCGTCTACGACACCAGCTTCTTTAGCATTTTCTTCCGGCAGTACTAACCCTTTGATCCCTTTATCCCGAGCACAAATGGCTATAGGCAAAGCACCACGAATGGGACGCAGTTTACCATCTAAGGCCAATTCTCCTAACAAGAGCATTTTTCCCAAATGGTCATGCTGTACTTCACCGATGGCCGCTAATATTCCAATCGCCATGGGCAAGTCAAAGGCACTGCCTTCCTTGCGGATATCAGCAGGAGCAAGGTTAATCGTTACATGTTTATGGGGAAATTTGTATCCGCTGTTCTTGATGGCGGCCCGCACCCGCTCCTTGCTTTCTTTCACGGCGCCTTCCGGGAGGCCGACTGTTCGAAATTTGGGTAATTTGGCGCCGGTAAGGTGGGCTTCTACTTCAACAACGTAGGCATCGATTCCGAGTATGGCAGAACTTAACGCCTTGGCCAGCATCAATTGCATGTGATGATTCCCTTGATGGCCAAGTAGGGAATCAGCAGGTATAAGATAGAATCACGAATCAGGTAAAAAGTGAAAAACGCAGCTAATACCACCCAGCCCTTTTTTTTGATCAATAATTTATAGCCCCCCTCTTGCCTGATGGCATTCCATTCCGATAAGAATCGGGGTTTATAAAATGACATTATTCCTCGCCGGGTTTGATCTTCCCATATTTTACATTCTCGTATTTTTCCCAAAGAGTTTCCCCTGCCGCCTGCTGAAAGCGAAATGCAAAAGCCATAGCTTCGTAAAACGGCTGATTAACAAACTCTTCGTGGCTGTAATATTCATCAATCCAACCAACAAATTCGTCGAGATCCTTGTCTTTCAATTGATCGAAGATACCGAAGACCAGTTCGGCCCGGTTATCATAATACCACTTTGTGAGATCTGTATGACCCAGTTCATTTTTCAATTCTTCGTACGTTTCATATGTTTGGGTCATGTACGAAAATAAATAGGTCTCTTTTTGTGCAGGTGTCAGTGTTTTCCAATAGGCCACGATGGGCGACATATTGGTGGGTTCAAAGTCCTGAGGCCAAATGAATGATATAAAAATAAATGGAATGATTAACTTTTTCATGCCTTACCTGTTTGCGAATTATCCATTCAAACTACAACAGCGAACTATTATTTACAATCCTCATTCTGCCCCAACCTCAACCCAGTCATCGTGCT
Organism: Fidelibacterota bacterium; assembly: GCA_002730315.1. Classification (GTDB taxonomy): domain Bacteria; phylum Fidelibacterota; class Marinisomatia; order Marinisomatales; family TCS55; genus UBA2126. The sequence goes on along the minus strand of PBZW01000069.1, from coordinate 6,923 downwards.
CTTTTATAAGGTCGATGAGCTCATCCACAGCATTGGATGTAGGAATGTTGCGCCGGACCACTTCCTTCCCTTTATATAATGAAATGACACCTTCCCCACTGCCCACGTAGCCGTAGTCGGCATCAGCCATTTCGCCGGGTCCGTTGACGATACAGCCCATGATGCCGATCTTCATTCCTTTCAGGTGAGCAGTGCGCTGGCGGATATTAGCTGTGGTTTCCTGGAGGTCAAACAGCGTGCGGCCGCAGGATGGACAGGAAATATATTCCGTTTTGGAGATCCGAGTTCGGGTGGCCTGCAAGATTCCAAATGCGGTTTGATTGATGAATTCCAGATCTTCATCACCATTCAGCCAGACCCCATCTCCAAAGCCATCAACCAAAAGTCCACCAATATCTGTAGATGCGGCCAACCTGCAGTGTTCCCTGTCCAAGTTATCAAGGTCGCGTTTGATGATCACCGGTAACTGTTGATCCATTGTTAAGAAACCACTTCGCAATTCTGCCAAGGCATGGTCGGTCTCTGCTTCCAGGATCAATACAGAGTTGGATGGCAGCGATTGCATGAAATCTTCATTTATTTTTGACAAAGTACAGCTGACAAAATTCAATTCTTTTGATGTATTTGAAAGATCGTCTGTAATCAACGGATATGTTTGAGGTGCGTCTTTCCATACATCACTATCTTGGATCACACTAACCATCCCCGGTAATTCAAATTCGATCTGTTTCTTTCCGATATATATAAAATCTGCCGCTGCATCGGCGGTGGTCCATTTATCCAATTCTTCATTGTAATAAAGCCCGCTAGGTTTCAGATCAGCTGGTGCAATGGTATCCAAATGACTTAAATCAATGATGACCCTGGGAACCTCCTCGCCACCCACATTTTGTACCTGTATGGATGGACGTTTTTCATACTCAAAGGGATGGTAATTGACTGAATCAAATTCCGGAAGATGGGCGGTTCGAGGAGATGCATATCTATCCGCTAATGCTTTGGCCACCGGAATCTCGGCTTCCGGTTCTTCCGTGAGTGAAACACGGATCGTATCACCCAGTCCATCTTCCAAAAGAGAACCAATTCCTACAGCAGATTTGATGCGGCCGTCCTCGCCCTCACCGGCTTCGGTCACACCCAAATGGAGGGGATAATCCATCCCTTCCTTGATCATGGTGGCTACCAGTAAGCGGTAGGCCTGGACCATAACCTGGGGATTAGACGCTTTCATGGAAAATATAATATCATGATAATTTTCATCCCTGCAGATCCGGGTGAATTCCATGGCGGACTCTACCATACCCAGCGGTGTATCGCCATAGCGGTTCATGATCCGGTCCGAAAGGGAGCCGTGGTTTGTACCGATACGCATGGCAGTGCCTTCTTCCTTGCAAATTTTAACCAAAGGCGAAAACCGTTCTCGGATCCGTTCCAGTTCTTCATTATACTGATCATCAGTGTATTCCAATATCTCAAACTTTTTCTTATCAGCATAATTACCGGGATTTACGCGGACCTTTTCCACGATCCGTGCGGCGATCTCCGCGGCGTTGGGTGTAAAATGAATATCGGCCACCAATGGCTGTGTGTATCCGCGGCGGTGGAGCTCATCTCGAATATTTTTCAGGTTCTCGGCCTCGTTCTTACTGGGAGCCGTGATGCGGACGATTTCACACCCGGCCTCGATCATACGAATGGACTGCTCCACCGTGCCCATGGTATCCATCGTATCGGTGGTGGTCATGGATTGGATACGAATGGGCTGATCGCTGCCTACCACTACATCGCCAACAAGGACCTCGCGGGTATTGAACCGGGAATAGGAATTCAGGCTATTGCAAAAAGGGTGATATTTTTCCACAGGGAAATTTAATTCTTAAATGGCGTTTCAGAATATGTCTTCGCCAGTTCGATCGTATAGGTATAATTATCAAGAGCGATGCATTCTGAATATGCCTGGAGTGCAGAATCTCGTTGATTTTTTACATCATGGATTTGACCTTTTAAACACCAAGCGTTAGCCAAAATGATGTCCAGTTCGGCGCCGTAATTATGCACAGCTTCATTAATATAAGCCAGTGCTTTATCATTTTTTCCTTCTTTAAAATGGAATAATGCAAACTCATACTGTAAATAACCATAATACCAACTTTTTTGAATCTCGGTCAAATTTGAATACATTTTTTTCAACGTGTTCAATGATGTCAGTGCCGAATTCATCTTTCCACTGCGGATCAAACTTTCTGTATACAAGATGCGGAAATAAAAATTCCGGGGAAATGTTTGCGCCAGGATAGAACTATGCTCCAGCGCTTTTTCAGGGTCGACATCTACCCAGAGATAAATGAACGAAATGATCCCTTTGGCCTCGATCCACGACCAAGGGCCTTCGTTGGCTGCCCATTCTATCTTTCCTCTGCCCCGCTCCCTGGATGGATCTAATCCCAACAGACTGGCGCCCCATTGGATGAGCACGTTGCTCAATCCGGCATAATATTCAACAATTCCTATTGGCAGTGCTGCATCCACAATATCCGGGTGATCCCTTTCCACTGTTTGAATGATACGAAACCCGGAATAAGCCCAGTTCAATGTTTCCAACCATTCCTTTTTCCCCAAATAAATACGGGCCTTGAGCCCCGTGGCGGAACCCAGGTAGAGTTGGTAATTGGGGTCTTCGGGATATTTCTCCACCAACACTTTATAAACAGGAATGACTTCATTCAAAACACTTTCCAGATCAATGTAGGTTTGTTCTACAGATGAATTGGCCTGGTTGTGGGTAAAGCGTGCGGCTGCCCATGTTAAATGAATTGTGGGATTTTCCGGGTGGTCCTGCCGTACTTTCGCCAAGATCTCGATAGCTTTTGCTGTTTCATAATTGTAAAAGGCGTGGACGCCTTTGCGAATAGCATCATCGCCTGGGTAGGATTGGGCGAATATTAATGTAGTAAATAAAACTGGAAAAAATTTCTTCATGTAATAATTATAAAATAAACGTGAAAAAAGTAGTATCAACCCTGCTGGGCGATCATGAGCCAGCCCCGTGCTTCGTTACTGTCGGGGTTCAGCTCCAGGCTCCGCTGCCAGGCGGCCTTGGCCAGCTGGCGTTCATTCATCTTCCAATAGGTAATGCCCATTCCGTTGTAGGCTGCGGCGTCCATGGGTTTGAGTTCCACTACTTCTTGATAGGCCGCCAATGATTCTTTATGCATGCCTTTTTCTCGGTAATACTTACCCAAGCTGCGCATGGCTCCCGGGAGCCAACTCCGGGAATGATTGTTCACACTCAATGCTTTGCTGAATGACGTCCGGCCCATGGACGATTCACCCAAGCGGTTGTATTCCACCGCCATGATGTAATAGGCCTGGGGCAGCAATGTTTTCACTAACGGATGTTCAGATGCATAATGGAGGAGGTCTTCCCAAGCGGCTGCGGACCGTCCCCATTCATTGGCGTTAAAATAGCTCAAACCCTGCATGTAGCGGGCATCCACATCGTAATTATTCAAATATACCACATCACTGAAAGCCAGGGCGGCATAGACGTATTTACCCTGGTTGAAATATAAATGTCCCAATGAAAGATGAGCGTCCTCATTCCGGGGATCCATTTTGATGGCGCTCTGGTATGACGACTTGGCCCGGTCGATCTCACCCAATTCTTCGAAGGCCCTGCCCTGTAGATACACAAAACCACCATGCTCGGGAAATTTCTCTCTAGCCAGGACTGATAGTTTGATGGCGTCTTCATAATCACCGGAATTGAGTTTTTGTTTAATGAGGGTCAATTTTTGTGCGGGTCCCTTGGGGTTCTTTATAGCAGATTGCTCAAGGACAGTTGTGTTTTCATTTGAACCTCTGCCGGAAGTCAATATATCCAGTGTGGCTCGGTGGCTGGGGTCCAGTGCCAGGGCTTCTTCGTAGGATTGCCGGGCTTTGACCATATCACCCATGCTCTGGTACATATTTCCAAGATAAAAATGGGCATCCGGGTTCAAGGGATTCTGGGTCAATACACGCATGTATACATCCTTGGCGTTTTCCCAATCGTGGGTCTGTTCATAGTGCATGCCCAATTGACGCTGGGCGCGGATATCATAAGGCGCCTTGGCGGCAGCAGATTCATAATCCGTCGTAGTGTATTTTGCCTTGGATTCGATCCGTACCACTTCTTTCTTTTGCTGGGGAGTAGATAGATAGCGCGTGGCGCGGGCCATGCGGCTGCGGCTGGTGTTCATTTTATTGGTATAATCGAACAGTTCGTTGGAAAGTTGAAACACTGAAACTTCTTTTTTTGGAACCGGTGTCGCTTCCACTTTTTTTGGTGCACGCTTTTTGGTCTTTTTGGAAGGTTTCTTCTTTTTAGCAGGCTTCTTTTTCTTGGATTTTTTCTTTTTAGACGGTTTTTTCTTTTTACTGGATTTCTTTTTCTTGGAGGATTTTTTCTTTTTTGACGATTTCTTTTTCTTACTTGGCTTTTTCTTTTTCTTTTTCTTCTTATCCTGTTCCTGGGCAACAATAGAATTTGAAGATGTATTCATGGGGAGTGCCCCGGCAAACATAGCCAGGAGCAATAAGCGTGTGATCCAGTGGAATATCTTTATACGCATGAGGTCTTGAATGAATTTACGAAGAGACGGGAAAATGAAAAGGTGTTTTTGATCAAAGGTTAACTTCCTAATTGGATCCATTTAGATCGAATTCCACCACCCTCTCCCGGTTCAGTCCAGGCAACAAATACATGATCGTCCACCAATGCCAGTTTGGGATATCCGCTTCCTCTTCCGGAGCTGATATCGAACTCGCTCAACAGTTTAGCACTTCCAGAAGCACTCGCCTTTTTCAAGACCAATTTACCACTTTCTACACCTTCTTCCAGCCAGCTCACCAAGACCGTTTCATCATCCAGCCATACCAGGTCCGGGCGGCCGATGGCCTTGCCATCATCGATTCTGATGGGCGCGCCAAATGACATTCCGCCATCATGGGAAAATGAGATATTTACCTGTGGTGCATTGTCAGGTGCAGTATACCAGGCGATGGCCACGTTTTCGCCGTTTGCTCTCATGGCAGGACCATTCACTGGGCAACCGGGGACGACCCAGCCATCATCATGGATAGGACGGGGAAGTTGAGCACCGTTGATAAATGATAATTGAATATTTCGTGTTTCATCCGGATCACGATCCCGAAATGCCACCAACGGTCCTGCGGATGTATTCACTGCCGCCGTTGGACAGCATTCACAGACCATGTCGTCCAGCATGATCTCCAATCCCAACTCACCTGTTGGGTCAATGGTGGATGCATACAAACGCATGGAACCGCTTCCATGACCGTGACCTCCCGGCATCATTGCCCGTCCATCCAGCCAGATCAATCCGGTAGACCCCATGAAGTCAAAAAAGGAAACAAAACCATGTTCACCTTTTACACCGTCACGGTGAGGAATAACTGGTTCGGACAACGTAGTTCCCCGATCCGTGGATATGGATACATGGACGTCATAATCGTAGGTTCCCTCACCACTCATCTCCAGCCAGGATAAGGCAAATGTATTTCCACCGGCGTGATAGACCTGGGGCAGGTCAGCCCAATTCTTAAAAAAGCGCTCACTGGACACAATGGTATCTTTTCTTGACCAACCTTCAGCTGTGAATTCGGATATAACGATATGCTGATCGCCTTCGTACCAGATCATGACGAAACCGTCATCGGTCTGGCAGATATTGGGATAGGTGCTGCCTGGCGCTGTATCGGGGCTGTCCGGAGCGCTGAATTGCCCGCAGGAAAAAAACAGCCCCGCAGAAAGCAGGGCTGTGCATAGGGAGAGTCGATTAATGACCGCTGCCGACCTTGCAGCAATCGGGCAATGCATCGTAGGCCGCAGCATCCACCTTGGTATTATTGGCATCATAACCCAAAGCAGCAATGGCATTTTCGATGGCAGAGAGGTCAACCATACCAGCTTTGAATTCAACATGGCCCACTTTTGTTTTGGGATCCACGTCAAAGGCAACAATGCCGTCCAGGGCCTTTACGCCTTCTTCAATGGTATCTTCGCACATACCGCACTGCATGGTAGCTAAAGCAATATCCGCTTTCGTGGTGTCATCACCGCAGGCGATCAAACCAATAATGGCCAGTGTTATGAGTACATGTTTCATGATGTTCCTTTTCATTTTAATGTGATTAGAATTCTTAATTAGAAAAAACAAGACAACAAAATTCAGCCCAAGTTCAAATCCAAACAAGACCTTATTTTCCATGTAAAATGACCAATAGGGATCCACGATCATTTCAAAGACGGGAATCTGACCTTGTTCCGGGTAAATATCGTATACATGAAAATTCTGTGCTGAAAACGGGTAGAGCCATTGGATCCCGACGGTCCTTGCGGTAAGCCAATCTGTAAATAAATGAAGTTGTGCACCCAAAATAATGCCAAATGAAATTGGTTTGATAACGTCAATTTTCAGGAATACGTTAAGGAGCGACATCCCGCCAATAATAATAATCCAAAAAATGGGTGTGTGTAAAATAGAATGGTGCCCGGCAACCGTTGCTGAAAAAAGACCATCAATATCTGGAAAAATAGAAGCAAATAATAATACAGGAATAAATGGGTAAGTTGTCCACGATGATTGTTTCATGGCGCGACCTATTAAATAACCGGATGCTATGTGAGATGGAACGAACATTAATGCATCAATTTCCTTTCCTGGACAGCGGCATAAATAATAGGAACGACAAAAGTAGTTAAAATGGCAAACAGCATTCCACCAAAGCTGGGAATTGCAATGGGCACCATAACATCTATTCCGCTGCTGGAGAACATTTGCACAGAAATTAAAGCTAATATGGTTGTAGCACCGTTGAGTTTATTCGTTAGTACCTATATTTTCCTGTATCCAACCGCT
>PBZW01000068.1 GCA_002730315.1 Fidelibacterota bacterium | reverse complement strand
TCTGAATCTCTCCCCTGACCATTTAAATCGCTACAAGGATATGGATGACTATGTGTCAGCTAAAATGAATATGTGGTCTAATCAAACCCAAGACGATTTTTTGGTATTCAATGCGGATGATGATCTATTGGCAAAGCGTATTGTTCCGGCCAATGCTAAAAAGATTGCCTTTAGTTTGAAATCGGATACAAACGTTTTATTTAAATTAAATGCAACCAAGATTTATGATCAAGAGCACGCCACTCTTATCAACCTGGATGACATCGCATTGCCCGGTAAGCACAATCTCTCTAACTACCTCGGAGCAGCTACTGCCGCAACACTGCTGGGCATTGCGTCATCCAAAATTGCAGATGTGATGAAATCATTTTGCGGAGTCCCACATCGGCTTGAACACGTTGAAAATATCAATGGTGTTATATACATAAATGATTCAAAGGCAACGAATGTTGATGCAGTAAAGGTTGCCTTGGATAGTTTCAATAGCCCTATCCTGCTCATCTTGGGTGGTCGGGATAAAGGCGGAGATTTTCTTTCACTATACCCACATACCCACAATGTGAAAGAAGTGCTCACCATTGGTGAGTCAGAAGAAGCGATCGCAACGGTTTTAAGGGATGCGGTGAGACTGCGTTCATGCGGAAGTCTTAAGTCCGCCGTTGAGGTCGCTCATTCGAATGCACAGCCCGGAGACGTTGTCCTTTTGTCTCCGGGCTGCGCCAGCTTTGACCAATTCGATAATTTTGAACACCGTGGCAATGTTTTCCGAGAACTGGTCCAGGGATTACAAGAATTTGCATGAGTTATCTCAACATTATAGTTAAGAAGTACGACCGCTTATTATTGGGAGCAATTGTTGTCCTTTGCGTTTTCGGCACGGTCATGCTTTTCAGCGCCAGTTCCATTCGCTCGCTGGAAATCACCAGCAACCGCACGGACACACTGTATTTGCAAGCTCATTTAAAACGGTTGTTGGTTGGTATAATCTTCATGTTCTTTTTCATGCTGCTCGATTATCGCAAACTGAAGGATTGGGCGCTGTACATTCTTGGGGGAGCAGTGAGCCTGCTGGTTTTGACACTGGTGATGAATTTTTTCCAGGGAACAGCCGGTGCTTCGCGATGGTTGTACCTGGGGAATTTCTCCATCCAAACAAGCGATATTGCCCGTATGGCACTGATTATTTTTCTGGCGGCATTCATCCATGAAAAGCGGGATAAGATCAAAGACTTTTATAATGGTTACATGATCTGTGTATTGGCCGTCGCCTCGGTGACAACTTTGATCGTATTGCAACCTGATTTCAGTACAACAGTTATGATCCTGATCATTTCATTCGTCATGTTATTTTTAGGTGGAGCGCGGTTTCAACATATGATGGCTACAATAGGTGTTTCTCTTCCTATCTTGGCAATTACCATATTGAATTGGACATATATGAGAGGAAGGTTAATGTCATTTATCAGTCCTGAAAAAGTAAATCCTGATAGCCTGCACCAGATCAAGCAGTCCATGATCAGCCTGGCCAATGGCGGTTTTTTTGGATTAGGGCTGGGCAACAGTTTTGGGAAGAATCACTTCCTCCCCACGCCCCACACCGATTTCATTTTTGCCATAGTCGGTGAAGAAACAGGCTTACTAGGTACGCTATTTATACTGACACTATTTATGTTCATTTTCCAGCGGGGGATTCAAATCGCCAAGGAAAGTCCGGATATATTCGGCGTCATGCTGGCCCTGGGTATTTCCTGCAGTTTTATTCTCTATGCCTTTATCAATGCTGCAGTGGTCACGAATCTTGTACCCACAACAGGCTTGGCCATGCCCCTGATCAGTTACGGTGGTTCAGGAGTTGTTATTCATTTAGCCAGTTTGGGAATCCTGTTGAATATCAGCCAATCCAAACGTTCCGTAGCCAATGGCAGTGATTGGAGGAAACGTATCTATGGCTAGATCATTTATTATTGCCGGCGGTGGTACGGGAGGACATCTATATCCAGCTTTGGCCATCGGTTCAGAATTACAAAAACGGTCAGATGCAAACGTCCATTATGTAGGCTCCACGTTTGGTATTGAAGCGGATAAACTGCCAAATTTGAATGTGGATCATACACTGCTGCCGATCCGCGGATTGCAGCGCTCATTCTCATTGCAGTCACTCGGCCGCAACGCATTATTGCCCAGCAGAATCCTGGCTTCAAAAATGAAAACCAATAAACTATTTGATGACCTGGAGCCAAGTGCAGTTATTGGCACCGGTGGTTATGCCTCTGCCCTGCCCCTTCATACTGCCGTAAAAAAGGGAATTCCAATTTTTTTACAGGAACAGAATTCATACCCGGGGATAACAACCCGTCACTTCGCAGAAAGTGCAGAAATAGTATTCACTGCCTTTCCCGAAATCGATGGCTTGATTAAAAAAAAAACTGTTTCCTGGCCGGCAACCCGGTCCGGGAGGACATTGCTGATGGGGAACGCATGACGTCAGCGAAAACATTTAATCTCAATGCTGATAAAAAAACGTTACTTGTTTTTGGAGGCAGCCAGGGTTCTGAAGCATTGAATCAATGCACTGCCGGTATGGTGCATAACCTTGATGATACCCAAGTGCTGTGGCAAACAGGTTCAGGTAATTTCAAAAAATATGACAATTATGAGTCAAATACAGTGCGTGTTTTACCGTATATCGATGATATGCAATCTGCGTATGCCTTAGCTGATCTATCATTTTCCCGGGCGGGCGCATTGACCATCGCAGAATTAGCAGCATGCGGCCTACCGGGAGTGTTGGTTCCCCTGCCTTCAGCAGCGGCTGACCACCAAACACATAATGCCCGTTCCATGGCTGCAGCCGGTGCCGCAGAAATGATACCGGAAAAAGAATTAGATCCCGCTAAAACAGCTGGCAGGATTTTGTCCATGTTAAACGATGAAAATACATTATTCCATATGGCCCACAAGTCTAAAAACCTGGGCAAGCCCCAGGCAGCAAAAGTGATCGTTGATCTTATATTGGAAAAAGTGATCGCCTGATGTTCCGCAAAGTTAAAAAGATCCATTTTGTCGGTATCGGTGGTATCGGAATGAGCGGGATTGCTGAATTACTATTGAACCTCGGATTTGATGTGAGCGGTTCGGATATCAATGAATCACCAATTGTTGAAAAATTGATCCGCCTGGGAGCGGATGTACATATGGGACATAGTACTGTGAACCTGAAAGATGCAGATGTATTGGTCTATTCCAGCGCTGTGCATAAGGAAAACCCGGAGATCCAAGCCGCTTTGGAGCGCAACATACCGGTTATTCGCAGGGCAGAAATGCTGGGTGAATTAATTGCTGTAAAGGAAACCAGCATCGGCATCGGCGGCACACACGGAAAAACAACCACCTCGTCCATGATCGGTACCGTTTTATCGGAAGGAAAACTGGATCCCACCCTCGTGGTAGGCGGGCTGGTCAAAACCATCGATTCCAATGCCAAGCTTGGCCAGGGCGACCTTATTGTGGTTGAGGCAGATGAATTCGACAGAAGCTTTTTAGCCCTCCGCCCCACTATCAGTATCATTACAAATATTGAGCTCGAACATACAGATTGCTACAAGGACTTAGACGATTTAAAACAGGCATTTATACAATTTGCTAACTCGGCACCCTTTTACGGCGCTGTCATTGCCTGCGCTGATTCACCTGCACTAATGGAGATCATCCATGAGATCAAACGGCCGGTGATTACCTATGGTTTAAGTAAAGATGCAGATATCCGGGCGACAAATATTTGCTTTAACGAAACCCAGACTGTGTATACGCTATGGGAGCATGAACATGAAAACGGCACCATAAAACTCAATGTTCCCGGTGAACATAATGTGGTGAATTCACTGGCGGCTATTGCCCTGGGAATGGAAATAGGGCTGAAGATCGATACCATCGCCAAGGGCCTGGAAGCGTATCATGGTGTGCGCAGGCGCTTTGAGATCAAGGGAATTTCCAATGATATTATGGTCGTGGATGATTATGCCCACCACCCCACCGAAGTTACAGCAACATTGCAGGCTGCCAGGGAAGGCTGGGATCGGCGGATCGTGTCTGTTTTTCAACCGCACCTCTATACCCGCACACAGGTATTCTATAAAGAGTTTGCCCAGGCATTTTCAGCCAGTGATATTTTGATCGTAACGGATGTATACCCTGCCCGGGAAGAACCCATCAACGGTGTCAGCGGTGCCATGGTCTCTAATGCCGCCCGCAAAGCCGGCCTGGAACACGTCCATTATATTCCAAACCTTGACGACATCGCCAGTCATTTGGATCAAATTGTCCAGCCCGGGGATATGGTAATCACTATCGGAGCCGGGACGATCTGGCGTTATTGTGAATCTTACTTTGAACATTTAAAAACCCTGGAGGCTGCTGCTTAAGGTGGATCAAATGGCAGAATTACGCAACACAGTTCAGGGCTCTCTTTTGGAAAATGAACCCATGGCCAAGCACACCTCTTACGGCATCGGCGGGCCGGCTTGGGCGTACATTACTCCCAATGATAAATTTGACCTCCAAAATATTTTACACTTTGCAAGCGCCGAAAACATCCAGGTGTATTTTGTAGGTTCAGGTTCGAACCTGTTAGTGGCAGACGAAGGCATTGACGGCATTGTCATAACTCTAGGCAAATCATTTACCCATTTGGAAATAAACGGCAGCCATATTTACGCCGAAACGGGAGTCATGCTGGGACGCATGGTGAAAGAATGCATAAAACGGAATTTGAGCGGGCTGGAAAGTATGATCGGTGTACCCGGAACCCTCGGCGGAGCGCTCATCATGAATGCTGGAGCCTTTGGCGGAGAAATTTCCAATTGCCTGGAAAAAGTGGAGGTCATGACTTTAGCAGGTGAATTAAAAAAATATTCTGCGAATGAGATTGATTTCAGTTACAGACATTCTACATTCAGGGAGGATGAAATCATTATTGGTGCCTATTTTGAATTGGAAGAGATTGATGCGGATGAGATACAGGAAAAGCGCAATTCAGCCTCCAAGGGCCGGAAAGCAAATCAGCCGCTTCGTTTTCGTTCAGCCGGGAGTGTATTTAAAAATCCGAAACCTGGCCTGGCGGCAGGATATTTAATTGATCAAGCGGGGCTCAAAGGAACCCGCAGCGGGGATGCAGAGATATCAGAAAAACACGCCAATTTTTTCATTAATCACGGCACTGCCAAAGCAAGCGATATCGCCAAGTTGATCCGCATTGCCCGTAAAGAAGTAAAAGAACAATTTGACGTTATGCTGGAACTGGAGATCAAAACTTTGGGCTTCAAAGAGGATGTGTTTACGCCATGAGTAAACGCAGGAAAAAACAGTTAAACGTACGGGCAGTGATCGGTGCCTCCCTTGCAACGCTGATGCTCACGCTGGCCTTCCTAGCCTCTAACTGGTCACAATTCACTGGTTTGAATTTATTGGAAGATATTGAGGTGCAGGGCGCTATGATCATTCCTGCCGATGAATATCGGGAATCGCTTGTTCCAATCCTGGGGACACCCATAGTTGATGTGGATACACGAGATATGAGTTTACTTTTAGAAAGCCATCCATTTGTTCATACAGCGCGGGTCAGCAAACTATATCCCAACCGAGTTATCGTGGAAATAATGGAACGGGATCCTGTGGCCTTACTGAATATGGAGCCCATTCTATACATTGACAATGAAGGAGTCGTCATGCCGGACCTGGGCGATGTTGGTGAAGAAATTATACCTATCATGTCCGGATTCAATACGGCTCGGGAGCTTTACCCCATTGGTCATCAAACCGTTTCCCAAAAGGTATTGGAATCGGTCAAGCTAATAGCTTACATCATTGAATATTTTCCCCATATTTACGATAACCTTTCAGAGGTCACATTGAACAGCAATGATGAATTTGTGCTGATCCTGGCCAACTACCCTACCAAAGTGATCCTGGGCACTGAACGATTTTATGAAAAAATACAGATATTGAATTCCTTTGCTGAAACACTGCCCGAGAATAAAGGATTGCATCATTTTACCATCCTGGACCTGCGCTATAACCGCCAGATCATTGCCCGGGAACGTGTATGAAGGGTATTAATATGAATACATCGCAAACCTTAAGGGTCGGGCTTGATATCGGTTCTGCATTTATTTCATGTGCAATTGCAGAAAAATTCAATGAAACGGGGGAAATGAAGCTGATGGGTATCGGCTGTTCAGCATCTGCCGGTTTGAAAAATGGTTCTGTAGTCCACCGGGAAAAGTTGATGGACTCCATCGAAGCTGCGGTAAAAGATGCCGAATTAATGGCTGGTTACAAGGTAAACAATGCGGTGTTGAGTATTTCCGGGGAAAATATTCGCAGCATCAATACCCAGGGTGCAATTGCGATCCAAAAAAGCCAGCATTCATCTCTGCTGGTGGAAAATGAGATTACTGAAAATGATGTTTTCCGTGTAATGGAAATGGCCCGCGCTCTTTCCCTGCCTCCCGACCGTGATATCATGCACGTCCTGCCCCAGGAATATGTCATTGATACCATGGACAAGATCAAGGATCCCGTGGGCATGTCCGGGAAACGCCTAGAAGCGAAAGTCCACTTGATCACCGTCCCCAGCACGGTGGCCAAAAACCTGGTGAACTGCACGGAAGAACTGGGTATCCAGGTAGATGGACTTGTATACCAGGGCTTGGCATCAGCGCTAACAACACTGGACAGCGATGAAAAAGAATTGGGTGTGGCCCTAGTCAATATTGGCGGAGATACGACTGATGTTGTTGTATATCATAATGACGGCATGCGTCATTCAGCTGTATTGGGCATTGGCGCCAACAGTATTACCAATGATATTGCTGTCATGCTGCAGATCGGTGTAGGCGAAGCGGAAGAAATTAAAAAAACGTATGCCTCGGCAAAAGCATCCATGTCCTCCACTGAACTTGAATTTGACCTGCCGGTGAAGAATGGCGGTTTGGCGCGGAAAGTATCGGAACATGAACTGTCCCGCTACGTTGAGGCCAGGACCCAGGAAATAATACAATTGATCGCCCGGGAAATCCACCGGGCTGACATCAGGGATCAGTTGACCTACGGCGTGGTGCTGACCGGTGGCGGAGCCCAGTTACGGAATATCGTGCCCCTGGCCCAGGAAATTTTAAATATGCGCGTGCGCCTCGGGATTCCCAAAAATATCAGCGGTGCAGTGGATGTAGCGGCCCACCCGGAGCACACATCCGTTATCGGCCTGCTCCATTGGAACGACATGAAACAGGAATTAGCACCGACAGGAAAGCCCGATAAACCAACGTTCAGACAGGCCGTAGATTGGCTGAAAAATTGGATCAAAGGATTCTATTAATGAATAAAAACACATACCAAAAAACCAAACCAGAGGAGTTGTCCTATGTTATTTGAATTCGACAGTATCGCAGAACAGAAAGCGAAGCTGAAGGTCATCGGTGTTGGCGGCGCCGGCGGAAACGCCGTCAATCGCATGATCCAGGCCGGCATGCAGGGCGTTGATTTCATCGCCGTAAATACCGATGCCCAGGACCTAGAAAACAATGCCGCTAAACACAAGATACAGATCGGTAAGAACCTGACCAAAGGCCTTGGCGCTGGCGCCAAGGCAGACGTTGGCCGGGAAGCCATTGAAGCGGACCGTGAAGCGATTACTGAAATACTCGAAGGCGCAGATATGGTATTCATCACCGGCGGAATGGGCGGCGGTACCGGCACCGGTGCTGCAGCCAGCGTAGCTCAGATGGCCAGGGAAATGGAAATACTCACCGTTGGAATCGTCACACTGCCTTTCAATTTTGAAGGACCGAAACGGATGAACCGGGGCATGTCCGGGCTTTCAGACCTTAGGAAGGCCTGTGATACGGTCATTTCCATTCCTAACCAGAAACTCATGTCCATCGTGGATAGCAATACTACGGTGGTGGAAGCCTTTAAACTTGCTGACTCCATCCTGCACCAGGCAGCGAAAGGCATTTCGGACCTCATCAACGTCCACGGGCTGATCAATCTGGATTTTGCTGATGTGGAGACCATCATGAAGAATATGGGTGAAGCCATTATGGGTACCGGTGTGGCCGGTGGTGATGAACGGGCCGTGCTTGCTGCTCAACAGGCTATTTCCAGTCCCCTTTTGGATAATGCTTCCATCAGCGGCGCACAAGGCGTCCTGGTGAATATCACCGGCGGACCTGACCTGACGCTCATGGAGGTGGACGAGGCGACATCCATCATTTTTGAGGAAGCAGGTAACGACGCCAATATCATTTTTGGTGCCGTGATC
The DNA here is from genome assembly GCA_002730315.1 of Fidelibacterota bacterium. Classification (GTDB taxonomy): domain Bacteria; phylum Fidelibacterota; class Marinisomatia; order Marinisomatales; family TCS55; genus UBA2126. The sequence goes on along the minus strand of PBZW01000068.1, from coordinate 3,110 downwards.
GATCCGAAGATGACCGAGGAAATTCGGGTAACTGTCATTGCTACCGGTTTCAGCCATAAGGCACCAAAGGAAGTGGAGAAAGATGAGCAAGAAGTCATTGTACGTCCTAAACAAAAACAAGCCCGCATTCTGGCTGAACAAGAAAATGTCCCTCTATTCAATCAGAAAATAAATAAAGAACAGGGCCAGGTACAGCCGGAATTATCTCCACCACCCGCTTCGAAATTTCAATTCGATGACTCCAAACCAGTGATCTATGGCGATGAGCTGGAAGTACCGGCCTTCATCCGCCGCCAACAGGAGTAGCTTCACTTATTTTTCTCTTGTTTTAACACCACACCACAAGACCCCTCCTCATATGAGGAGGGGATTAAGGGGTGGTGGATAATTAGGATTGATTTGGGTTGATCCAATAAAGACGATCAGGTAAAAAAGAAAAACCCTCTGCCGTAAGCAAGAGGGTTTTTCTTTTAGGGAGGGTAATGAAGTCTTATTTTATACTCTAACTCCGCGTGAACGCATTTCTTTCACCACTTTTGTGATCCCTTTTTTATCGATCAGGCGCATGCCTTGGGTGGAAACGTTCAACGTCACGTAACGCTTCTCATCGGGAAGCCAGAAACGCTTCTTTTGTAAATTAATGTTGAACCGGCGGCGGGATTTATTGTGGGCATGGCTCACATTGTTCCCGTACATGGGTCGTTTTCCGGTCACATCACACATTCTGCTCATACTATAATTCTTTCCTGTTGGACTTAAAAATTGCCGGGAAATTTATGGTTTTTTTGCACCCTTTACCAATGAAAATAGTTCCTTTCCACTATCATTACATTTTAGTCATTCCGAAGAATGAAATGACGAGGAATCTACTTAGTGGATTATTGTACAAATTTAAGGAATAAAGGACCATTGTGTAGATCCCTCACTCTCCTCCGCCGGTTCGGGATGACAGTAATTATATTCGTAAATTCCATCATGAAGATCGGTAATGTTCAAATAGACACCCCCATCTTCCTGGCACCAATGGCCGGGGTGACAGACTACTCATTTCGTATATTGTGTAAGGAAATGGGCGCCGGAGCGGTCTATTCTGAATTCGTTTCCGCACATGGGATCATACGGAAGAATGAAAAAACACTGGATATGATCTGTTTTACCGAAATGGAACGGCCCATTGGCATCCAAATCTTTGGTGATACACCAGAGGTCATGAGCTCTGCAGCACGATTAGTGGCCGACAAATTCAAGCCGGACATCATCGATATTAACTACGGCTGCCCCGTACCCAAGATCACTAAAAAAGGAGCCGGTTCGGCAGCGCTGAAAGATCTCTGCCTCATGGACGACATTACCGCCGCCGTGGTGGAAGCAGTTCCCAAACTGCCTGTGACCGTAAAAATGCGGGCCGGGTGGGATATGTCCAATATTGTGGCTATCGAAGCCGGGCCGCGGCTGGAGAAGATCGGTGTGCAGGCCATCGCCCTACACCCCAGAACCACCAAGCAAAGTTATAAAGGGAGCGCCAAATGGGAATTGATCAGGGAATTGAAAAAAGCGGTGAATATTCCGGTGATCGGAAATGGTGACATCAAACAACCTGAAGATGTATTGAGCATGTTCGAGGAAACGGGCTGTGACGCTGTGATGGTGGCTCGGGCTGCATTGGGAAATCCATGGTTCTTCAAACAGGCCAATGCAGTTTTAGGAGGAAAACCGATTCCATTAGAACCTACCATGGAAGAACGGATTGCCATGTGCCGCCGTCATATGGATCTATTAATAGAATCACGGGGAGAGAAAACTGGCACAAACCTTATACGTAAGCAGTTCGGCTGGTATATTAAAGGCTTCCCCGGTGCTTCTACCCTGCGGAAGTCATTGGTCATAGCTAAAGATAAAAACATAATGATCAAATTGTTGGGTAGTGCTATATCTAAACAAATTGAATATTCCTGATCTCTTTTATTCAATTGACCAGTTCACAGGGAAATATACCCTCACTTCCACAAACAAAAAACCCCGCTACTGCGGGGCTCTTGCTTAAATCCTTTGGATGGGGGTTAACTGTTATTGCAGGTTTTTTCCATCTCTTTCTGGGGAAATTCTTCTACCGTGGCATAAAACAAACAATCATTGGTTACAATTTCCAAATCAGTGTTAACCATAAAAAACTGCATGGTTTGTTTGGCAAATAAACTGCCATTATTTCTCTCGATTAAATTATCGATCTGATTTACACCTTGCTCATCAATCGCTTGTAGTGGCAGCTGCTGTCCATTTTCGCACCAGCCAATAAACTCCCCCGCCGGGATACACTGTCTATTAAACTTTTCTGCATCAGCTCGTAAAGTAATATCAGTTGTAGGCAAACGGTCATGAGAAAAACCGATTGCTGCATCTCCAACCAATTCTATACGCAAAGGCTTTCGATATACTGCAACCTGCCCTGCATGATTATCAAATATAAACTCTCTACTAACAAATTTATGTAATCCGTCCTTGGCCACCTGATGGGATGACATTTCATTGGCCCCACCACATTCTATAGTCGCAAAAGGCGCATTAAATGACTGTTCCATAATAGATCCAACTGTCAACCCCGTTAGAATCAATTTGTTGGTAAATAAAGAAACTAAATCTAAAGTGTGCTCATCGTCTGCCAGTATCACACCAAAAGCCGGACCGGCGCCGGAAGTATTGTGCAGGTCGATCACTGCTTCAGGACGCACTTCCGCTACCGCCTGTTTAATCTGCCGAGCTCTAACCGCGATTTCTGAAATATCTGCAGCAGAAGCTGAAAAAGAACGATTAAGATCTTCTTTATGGGCCAAATAGCGATTGGAAAATTTTGGTTTGGTTTGCGCCACTTCCGGGTTACAAATGATAATCCTGATGTTAGTCGCTGGGATTTCATCGTTGCACAGCCACCAATGGCTGGCGATAAAGCCCGATGGTTCATTGCCATGAATTAATGTAGTAATAACCCGGGTACGGGATTGATCCACTCCTTTAATATCAAAAATACTTAAACCATCCAATTGCTGTAAAAAGCCTAAGGCCGTGGGTGCCAGTTGAATACGAAAATTTTCATCAAAATAATTAATACCTTC
>PBZW01000067.1 GCA_002730315.1 Fidelibacterota bacterium | reverse complement strand
TATTGAAGAAAGTTAGATTAGAAATTGCTGTTAATAATGATTTTGTGGAACCAGCTGTGGAGGCTATTACAACCGTAGCGAGAAAAGAAGGAGATAAGGGTAGAGGAAAAATATTTATTTTACCTATTGAAGAATGTATTCGTATCAGAACCAATGAAAAAGGTTCGGAAGCCATAGGCTAAAACAGTATATTCCTCCTTGTTTTTCTTTGGATACAATTTATTTATCCTAATAATTATAGGAAATTCAAGTACATTCCGTAAAATATTAATTAAAAACTAAAGGACGTAAAATGGGTAAAATCAAAGCAGAATACATTTGGTTAGATGGTCATAAACCGACTGCTAAACTGCGTTCCAAAACAAAAATCATCGATGGACCAATTTCTTCAGTGGACAAAATTCCTATCTGGGGTTTTGATGGTTCCAGCACTATGCAGGCTGAAGGCACTGATAGTGACTGTATGCTAAAGCCGGTCTATTTTCTTCCAGATCCTATTCGTGGTGGCGATGATATTTTGGTCATGAATGAAGTTTGTCTCCCCGATGGTGCTGTTCATGAGTCTAATACACGTACTCACTTGGTTGAGATTGCTGAAAAATATAAAGATCATGATCCCTGGTTTGGCATTGAACAGGAATACACATTTTTTATAGGCCGTTCACCGCTAGGTTGGCCAGAAGGTGGTTATCCTGCCCCGCAAGGCCCATTTTACTGCGGTGTCGGCGCAGATGAGGTATTTGGCCGTGATATTGTGGAAGAACATATGGAAGCCTGTTTGGAAGCTGGTATCGCCTTTTCCGGAATAAATGCAGAAGTCATGCCCGGCCAGTGGGAATTCCAAGTGGGTCCGGTGGGTGCTACAGATGCTGGCGATCAGCTTTGGCTGGCTCGCTGGCTCCTTTATCGCATTGCCGAAGAATACGGTGTAAATGCTACACTACACCCCAAACCAGTAAAGGGCGATTGGAATGGTGCCGGAGCACATACAAATTTTAGCACTAAAGCCATGCGTGAAAACGGAGGTATTAAAGTAGTTGAAGCTGCCTGCGAGGCTCTTGGGAAAAAACATGAAGAACATATTGCTGTTTATGGCGCCCATAACGAAGAAAGATTAACCGGGCTCCATGAAACATGTTCCATCCATGAATTTCGATATGCTATGAACGATCGTGGGGCGTCCATCCGCATACCTATGGCAACCGTAAATGCTGGTCATGGATATTTGGAGGACCGCCGTCCGTCGGCCAATATGGATCCTTATCAAGTCTGCGCTGCCTTGATTAAGACTTGCTGCGTATAGATTTAAATAATCAACTACTTAATTGTGAAAAAGCCCCGGCGAACGGGGCTTTTTTTGTTCATTCTTTATTGTAAAAGTGAATCGAATTATCTATTCTCTCCCGCTTATGAAAAATGTAATATTATTATTTTCGTTATTTAGTTCTATTCTTTGGGCAGAAAACAATTACCCGATTATACTTGTCCATGGATTTATGGGTTGGGGTAAAGATGAAATGGCAGGCTATAAATACTGGGGGGGTAAAAATGATTATGCAACCTATCTCCGTGAAAAAGGTTTTGAAGTATATACGGCTTCTGTGGGTCCAGTATCTTCTAACTGGGATCGTGCTGTGGAATTGTTTTATCAGATTAAAGGAGGTCAGGTTGATTATGGACTTAGCCATGCCAATGAATACGGTCTTGAACAAACACCTCCTGAAAAACATTTTCCGGGCTTATACCCGCAGTGGGACCATGAGCATCCCGTACATATCATCGGTCACAGTATGGGGGGACAAACAGCTCGGATGCTGCAGTATTTATTAGAAAATCTGATTTACCAGGATGAAGGTGAATCTATTCCTGAAAAGAACGTATTAATGGGTTATGCAAATGAGGGTTGGGTCCGCTCCATCACTACTATTTCCACTCCCCATAATGGCACTACTCTTTCGGATATTATTACCAAGGGTATTCCCTTCTTGCAAGATATTATCGGTGTAGCTGCTGTAGTTGGTAATGATTTTTATGATTTTGATTTGCAGCAATGGAATTTTGATCACGATGAAAATGAAACATGGTCTACATATTTCAGACGTATGAGAGAACATCCTGCATGGGGCACAAAAAATATGTGTGCCTGGGATGTAAGTTTGGAAGGCGCAAGAGAATTAAACACTTTGGCTCCGGCGAATTCTAATATTTACTATTTTTCCTATGCCACGGGAAATACCAAATTAGATAGTGCCAGCGGTTTCCACGTTCCGCATGAAAGTATGAGTTTGATTTTAAGGGCTAACGCCCGGGTCATGGGTAGAAATAAAGCCTATTGGGCGGATGGTACAGCTACAGATTCGACATGGTACGAAAACGATGGGATTGTTAATACAATATCACAATTAGGTCCAACAACAGGAATAGATGGAGAAGATCCAATCGCAGGTTATAGAACCGGTGAATTATTGATACCCGGACAATGGTATCATATAAAAACATATAATTTGGACCATAAAGCACTTATTGGCCACGGCTTAAAGGATGATGAAAAAATAGAAGATATATTAGAGTTATTTAAAAATCATTGTAGTCTGCTGCAATCATTACCATTAAAAGAGTAAATATTTTCATGCGTAAAAAACAACCGATTCGTATTGATGATATCTACAAATTCAAGATACCTTTAGAACCAAGCGTAAGCCCAGATGGTAAGCAGGTTTTGTTTAGTGTAGAAAAAATGCACAAAAAGGATAGTACCTACTATACTAATTTGTATATGTCAGACACTAGTGGCCGAAATCTAAAACAATTGACCTTTGGCAAACGCAATGACCATTCCCCAGATTGGTCGCCCGATGGGAAGAAAATTGCCTTCGTTAGAAAACGAGAAACAGCCAGTCAAATTTGGATACTCCCAACGGATGGAGGTAAAGCAAAGCCCCTGACTAAATTATCCCGGGGAACAGTGAGCGGAGTAGAATGGTCCCCCGATGGTACAAAGCTATTATTCCTTTTTCATCCTTTAGGTAAAGAAGTAAAAGTGGATAAAAAAGGTAAGAGCAAAACACCAGTATTTCGCCACATCAAAAATATCTGGTTCCGCCTGGATGGACAAGGCTATTTTGATAGTGAAAACACCCATGTGTGGGTAGCAAACGCCAAAACTGGAGCGGCTAAACAATTGGTCACCGGTGATTATGATGATTTGTTTCCATGCTGGTCCCCAAATGGTAAAGAGATTGTATTTATTTCATTGAGGGAGAAAGATTGGCGCTTGCGCTCTGAAGAACTGGATATTTATACAGTCTCCGCCAAAGGTAGTAAAGTGAGAAAAGTGGCCGCACCTGCCGGTCCCAAATTTGGTGGGATATCTTATTCTCCCGACGGCAAAACACTGGCTTATATTGGTCATGATAAACCATACCAAGATGGTTGGGGGGCGGACAATTATATATTAAACACAGTTAGCATCAAGGGAATAAACCACCGGGAGTATGGGAAAAACCTTGATCGTATGTCTGAAATGATCACCCTGGGAGACATCACACCATCTTTTATTGTTACAGCGCCTATTTGGCATCCTAATGGTAAAATAATTTATTATGGAATTTCCAATGAAGGGCGCCAACATATAGTTGTGGCAGATATTAATACACGACAATCACAAATTGTTTGTGATCCTGATGCTGTTGCTTGCACATGGTCAGCGGACTCTGATTGTTCTATTATGGTTTATAATGGCGCCAGCCTTGAATCACCGGATGAATTATATGCACTAGATTTAAATAATAGTGCTACCAAACAGATTACCCTTTTAAATGGATCATATGTTAACAGTAAGAACTTTAGTGTAGCTGAAGAAATAAAGTTTAGAAATAGACGTCAGAAATTGATGGGCTGGATGATTAAACCACCTGATTTCAACCCAAAAAAGAAATACCCATTCATATTGAATATTCACGGGGGGCCGCGCTGCCAATATGGAAGAACATTTTATCATGAAATGTACGTATTAGCTCAAGCTGGTTATGTGGTCATGTATACAAATCCCCGAGGAAGTCAAGGGTACGGTGAGAAATTTGCCAAATCTATAAGAGGTAAATGGGCGGAACCAGCCATGAGTGACCTTATGGCAGCTGTCGATTATGCAATATCGTTAGGGTATATTGATAAAAACAGATTAGGTGTGACAGGCGGAAGTTATGGTGGGTATATGACTAATTGGATTGTTACTCATTCAGATCGTTTTAAGGCAGCTGTGACCCAACGCTGTGTTTCAGACTTATCCAGCATGTTTGGGAATTCAGATATTGGCTGGGACATGGCCTGGGAGTTTGGGGGCACTCCATGGGAAAATAGAGAATCATATATCAAGTGGTCACCTATAACTTATATTGACAAATGCACCACTCCCCTGTTAATCATTCACAGTGAGTTTGACCTGCGCTGTAATATTGAACAAGGAGATCAAATGTTCACTGCCTTGAAATACCTCAAACGGGAAGTTGAATATGTTCGTTTTCCTGAAGAACCGCATGGTTTATCAAGGCATGGCCGCCCAGATCGGAGAGAAGCCAGGTTAAATTTCATTGTGAACTGGTTTAATAAATATTTAAAATAGTGATATGGTAAACATTGACAATTTCAAAAAGATAGAGTTACGCATAGGTACTATTATCGAGGTCAATGAATTTCCAGAGGCAAGAAACCCTACATATCAATTAAAAATCGACTTTGGCGGCTTTGGTATACGTCAATCCAGCGCAAAGGTCACCGATCATTATTCTAAAGAAGATTTATTAGATCGCCAGATTGTTGCAGTAGTCAATTTTCCAACCAAAAAGGTAGCGAATTTTAACTCCGAAGTTTTAGTACTCGGTACCGACGGTAATGACAAAGGAATTATCTTACTTGATGTGGACAAACCAATACAAAATGGTGTAAAAATAAGCTGATATTGCTTTATTACTGAATATATTTGTAATATACAAACATGGAATTCGGTGAACTTCTCAAGCAGTTCCTTCTGGATCTCCAGCGACTGTTCAGGTACAAAATAGTTAACAGCGAACTGACCCTCCCCCAGATATTGCTTATTACGTGTATCCCGGATGATGGCATAGATATGACTTCCCTGGCTCAACAGCTCGGTGTTGATAATAGTACGCTTACGCGACTGGTTGATGTTCTTATTAAACGTAACTGGGTGGAGAAATCAAAAGACGAGCATGACAAACGCATTACAATGCTAAAATTGACCTATAATGGACAGGAAGTTCAAGAAAGCGTTGAAGAGCGGATAGACTTATTTGGTGATACTGTTTATAATTCTATACCTATAGAAGACAGGGATGAAGTGAAAGAAATATTATCAACTTTTCATTGGACTCTATCGAAAATGCTATTAAAGAGTGATTAAGTTGTATAATACAAGTATTATATCAAATCAACCATTCAAATGGATCAAATCTTCCCAAATCGATGAATTCCCATTTCCAAAGGCAAATCATAAACTATTTTCAATTCTGAATAAAACAGATTGGCATGTTTAGAACAATTGTATCCATCATCTTGTGGCCTTTTGCATTGATTGTATTTACACTAGGTGCATTTTTCTATATTCTATTAACATATTTTATTTCCCCTAAGAAATTATATCGACTGGTAAACCTGGCGTGCAAAATGATGCTTTTAGCTGGAGGTCAATGGTTGCGGGTTGAGGGAAAACACCCCCCTAAAGATGGACAGCCATACTTATATTTATTCAACCATGAATCATTAATGGATCCTTTCATGTTGGGTGGCGCGGTAAAACATTATTTCACAGCAGTTGGAGCCCACTACCAGTTCTCATATCCACTTTGGGGAACGCTAGCGAAACGACACGGGGCCATTCCCATAAGACGTAAAAAACTGAAAAAAGCAATTCACTCTTTGGATAAAGCAGAAGAAGCTATCCGTAAAGGGATCTCATTTATTATTTCACCTGAAGGGACACGTTCCACTTCCGGGGAATTAGGGGAATTTAAAAAAGGCCCTTTTCATATAGCCTTGAATACAGGTGTTACTATTGTTCCAACAGCTTTAATAGGTGCATATGGTGCGAAGAAAAAGACGGACTGGCGGTTACAGCCAGGAATTCTGACAGTGCGCTTCGGAGAACCGTTACTAGCAAAAGATTATGAAGATTTTAGCATCGAAAAATTAAGGGATGCAGTCAAAGAAAGAATTGATAACTTAATGAAGCTACATTAAACAGAAGTAAAAAATTGACCAAAGAAACAATAAAAAACAGGGTTGTAATAAGTACCATTGCTGATAAGATTATCCAAGTAGTAAACAGTAAATGCAATGGAGAAATGATTCATGTATAGACGTTTTTTAAGCAAAGAAATTTTTAATTAATCTTAAATCGTAAAGGGAAATAATAATGAGTAATAAAATTTCTATAAAAAGCATTAAATCATATAAGAAAGCTGCAATAGATATCCCACAAGTGCGTTTAGCCCGGAATGCTGCTGTCCGTGGTGATGTTATGGACTTGGCCATGGATTGGGAGGCCTTTAGAAAAATTGATCACACATTTTCTGATATGGTCAGCGGTCAGATGAAAGTGACCAATCAAAAATCAAGCGGTCGTTGCTGGGGGTTTGCAGGTTTGAATCTGTTTCGGGTGTATTTAGGTAGAAAGTATAATCTGAAACAGATTGAATTCAGTCAGAATTATTTTATGTTTTGTGATAAGCTGGAAAAATCGAATTATTTTTTTGAGAACATTATTAAAACTATTGATGAACCATTAGATGGACGATTGGTGATGCATTTACTAACTGACCCCATTCAAGATGGAGGTCAATGGCATATGTTCGTAAATCTCGTAAAAAAGTACGGTATTTTACCGCAAACAGAAATGCCGGAAAGCTTCCAATCCAGTCAATCTATGCGTATGAATCGAATGATTACACGCAAACTTCGGGGATTTGCCAAAAACCTCCGTGAAGCTGGATCGAAAGGTGCAGGTATAAAAGACCTCCAACAGATGAAAAATGAAATGCTAGCAACTGTGTATCAGATGTTGACCATTAGCTTGGGGACTCCCCCTGAAAAGTTTGATTGGCAGGTACGCGATAAGGATAAGAATTTTCACCGTTTTGAAAACTTGACTCCAAAGAAATTCTTTAATGAACATGTTGGCTTTGATCTAAACGAATTCGTGTGTTTAATCAATTGTCCCATGTCTGACAAAAAATATAATGAAGTCTATACAGTAGATTTTCTTGGGAATGTGGTGGAAGGAAAAATAATCCGTTATTTGAATTTACCTTCCAAGCGGTTGCAAGAAACTGCTGTTGTGTCTATTCAGAATGACGATCCTGTCTGGTTTGGGTGTGATGTTGGCAAGCATTTTCACCGCAACCTTGGTGTGATGGATATGGACATATTTGATTTTGAATTATTTTATAACACAGATTTTCCCATGACCAAAGCTGACCGCCTGGAATACGGCGACAGTCAAATGACCCACGCCATGTTATTTACAGGAGTGGATCTTAATAGTAAAGGAAACCCTAAAAAATGGAGGGTAGAAAACAGTTGGGGTGACAAACGCGGGGACAAAGGGTTTGATATAATGTCTAATTCCTGGTTTGATGAGTATAACTATGAAGTAGTTGTACACAAAAAGTATATTAGTGAAGAAGAACTCGCAGTATATGAACAGGACCCAGTTCATCTGCCGCCGTGGGATCCCATGGGCGCCCTTGCCAAATAATACATGAAAGATCTTTATCTTTTAAATCCTGACATCACCTTCCTTAATCACGGTTCCTTTGGCGCCTGTCCAAAAACAGTCTTTGAATCCTATCAAAACTGGCAGCGCGAGTTGGAAAAACAGCCTATACAATTCATGACCGTGGATGTATACAAGCATCTGCAATCTGTCCGTGAACGCTTAGGTGAATTTGTAGGTTGTAGTAGTGACGACCTGATTTTTATCCCCAATCCAACCATAGCAATTAATACAATCTTACGCAGTTTAGATATCAACTCTGGAGATGAAGTATTATCCACCAATCATGAATACGGTTCTTTGATTCGTGCATGGACATGGGTGGGCAAAGAAAAAGGATTTCAGTTTATTCAACATGACTTTTCTACACCTTTTACTTCACATGATGAATTCATTACAGATTTTTGGTCGCGTGTAAATGAAGAAACTCGTGTAATCTTTTTAAGCCACATTACAAGTTCAACTGGACTCATTTTTCCAGTTGAAGAAATATGTCGAAGAGCAAGGGAAATTGGAATTATGACTATCCTGGATGGAGCCCATGTACCGGGGCATATCGAATTAAACATAAATAAACTGAACCCAGATGTGTATACAGGAGCCTGCCATAAATGGCTCTCAGCGCCAAAGGGTTCCTCGTTTCTTTACGTGAAAAAAGAACACCAACCGTCACTCAAACCACTGATCATCAGCTGGGGTGCAGCAGGAGACGACCCGGGGCCTTCCCAATTCTTGCAGGATAACCAGTATCAAGGAACACGAGATCCCAGTGCCTTTTTAGCAGTAACAGAAGCAATTGATTTTCAAAGTCAACATGATTGGGAAGAGGTTAAAAAGCAATGTCGAACACTTACCAGGCGCACTAGGGAGCGGGTTTATAAAATCATCAAAACTGAACCGTTATGCCCTAATACGAATGAATGGCTTGGGCAAATGGCCAGTGTTGAAATAGATGTAAATGATTCTCAAGAGTTGAAAAAAACTTTACTTGAAAAGTACAAGATTGAGATACCTATTTTTCAATGGCAGGACAAAACATTACTGCGTTTTTCATTTAATGCCTATAATGATCAATCAGATGCTGATATTCTAATTAATGCCCTGGAAGAAATATTTTGAGAAGAAAACTATTCCTGTTTGATATCGATGGCACGTTGGTTTCTCCCGGGCCAGTTTCCAGGATGACTCTGGATGGAATCATCAAGGATTTGTTGGGCAGATCACCCAAATTGCAATATGAAGATGTGGCTGGCAGTACAGATCCAATTATCGTGCAAACCGGACTCAAAAGGATTGGTGTGGTGAATAATGAGATCAATGAACTAACCCAAAAGATCCTGTCAGAATATGAAAAAAGGTTACCGGAAGCATTTAATAATTCTGATGAACCATTTGCCTATGAGGATGCTGTGATGCTCTTAGACAATGTTATAAACCAAGGTTTTGCAGTGGGTGTATTGAGCGGCAATATGCAGGCAGCGGCGGAATTAAAGCTGGGTAAATTTGGTCTGTTAGAAAAATTTCCTTTTGGTATTTATGCAGATGAAACAGATGATCGTTCGGCCATGCCCATGATCGCCAGGGAGCGTGCTTGGGATGCGTATAATGAAGCATTTCGATTCAAGGATATGATTATTGTGGGTGATACTGCCGCTGATGCCAGGGCAGCCTGTGAAAACGGGTGTATGAGTATTATTGTATGTCGCCGGGAAACAACAAGGAATCAAGCCCAAGAAGCAGGAGCAACCTATATTGTATCATCATTGGCAGAAATCGAATTAGATACAATTTTTAATGGATAACACTTTGTAAAGCTGACTTCCAGGCCTCCAGTTTTACATTAAGTTTTTCTGCATCCATTTTCGGATCAAATATTACATTGCATGCAGGTACTGAAAAGGTAACAGATTCACCATTGTGTTCCTTCAACAAACAAAAAACACCATAAGCTGTTCGGTCTTTCATGGTGGTATGCCCTATGGGTGTGTCCAAAATATCAGCAATGAATTGCAATAAGGGCTCCCTGGCAGCACCGCCGCTGGCTGGAATCATCTTTGCATGGTTGGCAACACACATGGACTGCATAATATCATGGACTAAAAATCCAATGGATTCCATTCCAGCCCGAACGATCTCATTATGATCGGCGTTTTCAAGATTAGAATACACAGTTTCAAAGCCACTTTTCCAATAGGGTGCTGCTAACCCGGAAAATCCCGCGATTAATACTCCATTTGTTTCTGTTTGCGCACACCTTTGGTCCCAAATCATATCCTTGTGTGGAATATCCAATTCCGTTTCAAGCCAGTAAAACAATGAATTACATGCATTAATGGACCCTTCAGTAAGGTAGTACACTACATGTTCGTTGGAATAGAGGACATTATTCAATAATCCCTCGTTATGTTGAGGTGATTTACCTGAATTCAGCAAAACAGATCCGGAAGTACCAAAGTTCATAGCCAGAAACCCATTTTGGACACCCCCTTGCCCAATTAATGCGCTCTGCTGGTCTCCAATGACACATGCTAGGGGGATGGATTCATAATTTCCAAAAGCACCTACAGTAGGAATGATTTCAGGTAAACAATTAACTGGTGTCTCAAACAATGACAACAATTTATTATCCCATGCTAAGGTATCGATATTCATGAGTTGTGACCGTCCAGCCACGGTATGATCAATCACTGGTTTTCCAGTTAATTTATTAACGAGGTATGTACTTAATGATCCAAACCAGGCTTCACTACTTTCAACTTTTGCCCGCAGATTAGAATCATTGTTGATCATGTGTAAAAATTTAGCGCCGCCAAAATGTGCGCTCAAGGGGACACCAGACCGCTTATGTATCTTGGATCCAAATTTTTGCAATTCATCCACCACTGAAACTGCTCGGCTGTCTTGCCAACTCAAAGCGGGTGAAAGGGGATCGACAGTTTCTTTATCCCAAAATAAAAATGTGGAACGCTGCACAGCCAAACCCATGGAACAAATCTTCAATGACTGTTCATTTGCATAATCAATACATTTTTGGATTAATCGTGTGCAGGCATGATATATTTCTTCCGCATTACACTCAACATGATGGGGTTTAGGCCTAGCGAGTCCATGTTTTATACGCTCAGAAAAAACAACCTGTCCATGAGTGTCAAATAAAAAGCACTTCGTGGAAGAAGTACCTTGATCTAAAACGAGAAAATTGGATTCGCCGGAGAATGCCGGCACAGTTATTCTGCTACTGTATATTCGTAAAGAGTTTCAAATTCGGCGGTGGGCAGCATGCGGATGGCATCCCAAGTGAGCTTGCTACACACCCGGGCACAGATCTGGCAGCCGATACATTCATCAAAACGAACTTGAACAGGTGGGACGGGAATTTCATATTTTTCTGCCGGTACAGTTTCAATACAGTCCACAGGGCAAAAGGGTACGCAAACCTGGCAGCCGGTACAATTATCCTCATCCACAACAGCAATAAGCTTAGGTTTCTTTTTCTTGGTATTGATTTTTTCTGCCGGTTCGGGGACAGCTTTATAATGGTCGTATTTGTATGTTTCTGCCATATTTTTACTGATAAGAAGTGTGAAATTATACCGGCTTACTGCAATTCCAAAAGTTAATTTAATTGCCTAATTGGCTTTGATAAAAGACTAATAAATCCTGTTAAAACAGTAGCTAAAACAAAAATCAGAAACAGGAATTAATAAGCAAGAAAGCTGGAAAGTTAATCACTAAAATCCTTTTCACCTTTTGAAAAACCTCCTAAATTTTTGCCTTAATATTGTACAATTTATTCCAATAACTTACTTAGGAGAATAAAATGACCTACATTATTGCGGAGCCCTGCGTTGGCACTTGTGATACTGCGTGTGTGGAAGTATGCCCCGTGGATTGTATTCATGGTCCATATGATAAGACAGGTGCAGGCGCGGAAGCAAAAGCGGATGGCTTTGTACCCAAAGACGATGATTCATTATATATTGACCCGGAAGAGTGTATAGATTGCGGGGCCTGCGAACCAGAATGTCCCGTGGAAGCTATCTTTGAAGAAAGTGAAGTTCCGGAAGAATGGCACAAATATATCAGAATCAATTACGAATGGTTCGGCCGCGAATACAGCGGTTAAAACAAGTCACCCGCCAATAATCAATTCTAAAACGGCTGTTATTTACAGCCGTTTTTTATCCAACTTCATCCATGAATAAACAAGATGTATTAGAAATATTAAAAAAGATTAACTACCCTGGCTTTAGCCGTGATATTGTCTCCTTCGGCATGGTGCAAAATGTGGTCATGGAAGGTGATTCTGTTTCCGTGATATTGAAGATCACCACCCAAAAAGATGAGAAGAAACAAAAGGTTATGGATGAAGTGAAAAATGTCCTGTCTTCAGCTGGTAAGTTTAAAAATATTAATGTTGAAACAACAGAACAGGTACAGTCACCACAGGTTCAACAAGCACCGGCAGGGCCAACTCCCCTTGCCGGAATAAAACATATTATAGCAGTGGCCAGCGGCAAAGGCGGCGTGGGAAAGTCTACCGTGGCCGCCAACCTTGCCCTTGCCCTAACGCAGAAAGGCCATAAAGTCGGCTTACTTGATTTAGATATTTATGGTCCGTCATTACCCATTATTTTAGGAATTAATGAAAATCCAAAATTAACACAGGATAAGAAACTGGTGCCCTTGGACCGCTTTGGTATGAAAGTGATGAGTTTTGGTTTTATCAGCGGTAACCAAACACCCACCATATGGCGAGGGCCCTTGGTTAGCCGTATGACCGAGCAGTTCTTTCAAGACGTTATCTGGGGAAAATTGGATTATTTGATTTTGGACTTGCCTCCAGGGACAGGTGATGTTCAATTGACATTAACCCAAAAGCTGCGTTTGAGTGGTGTTGTTATTGTTACTACGCCCCAGGACATTGCGCTGTCAGATGTACGCAAGGGAGCCGATATGTTCCGCAAAGTGCAAACCCCTGTTTTAGGTGTTGTTGAAAACATGTCCGGGTTGGTGATTGAGGGACATATACAAGGCGCAGGAGGTGATGTTAAAATTGATATTGCAGGGGAACAAAGCGTTAGAGTAGATGAAGCAGGACATTTCCAATTTCAATTGGATATATTTAAAAAAGGCGGCGGAGTGATAGAAAGCGATCGGTTGGGTGTTCCCTTACTGGGTGAGATTCCCATTTCCAAAGAACTGATGGCCGCTACGGACAGCGGTGAACCTATTGTTCACAAAACACCCGATGCACCCATTTCGGCAACTTTCATGACCATCGCTGATCGAATAATTACAACTGTACAGTCATAACTGAATTGCGGGTGTTATGACAGCCTATTTAGCCGAGATTCTCGTATATACACTTTTGGGGTTTGCGGTTTTTTACCCCTTATTTTTCTGGTTCTCTCCACGAAATAAGATTGATGCTGGTTTTTATAACTTTAATTTAGGCATGGTCGGGTTACTTGGAGGGATGGCCTTTATTATAGCATGGGCTACAGGAATGGATAAAATTCTTCTATTCGGTATGGCTGGCTGGTTAAGCCTACATCTAATATTGACATACCTATATTGGAACAGTGAAAAAATTTCTAACATTGTTATATCCTTTTCTGTCATTGTTGGCTGTGTAGTATTTATTGTATTTGCTGCAGATATCTTGCCTGCAAGCTCTATAATACTAATTATGTTTACGGGTTGTATAAGCCAATCCATTCTTGCAGGTGTCATGTTTGCAATGATTCTGGGCCACTGGTATTTGAATGTTATACAGCTGCCGATTGTGTTATTACGTAAAACAACGAGTGCCCTTTTTATTTTATTATTAATCAGATTAGCTTGGAATTTGATCCAGTTTAATTCACTTGCAATCACTGATCAATTTGATAACACACTGACAGCCTATCAATATATGACAACCCTGGATGGTTTTTTTCTGGGAGTAGCTGTGTTTTTTGGACTGCTTGTTCCGCTGGTGTTGCACTATTTCATTTGGCATACATTGAAACTTCAGGCGACCCAGAGTGCGACTGGATTATTGTACATTAGTGTACTGGCAATATTGGTTGGTGATCTTTGCTATAAATACGTCCTTTTTCAAGATGGATTATTATTATGAGCGAATTCGATTTTTCCAAATGTCCCCATTGCAATTGTAAGCACTTCTACCGCCAAAAAGATTTTAATAAAGTTATAGGGTGTTTTGTCATATTAACCGGGGCAGTTTTCGTTCCTTTCACCTATGGGTTAAGCCTTCTGCTTGTAGCGGTTATTGACTGGTTTCTTTACAAACGTGTAGCTGATGAAGCAGTATGTTATAAGTGCAGGGAAGAGTTTAAAAATATTGAAATTCCAGATAACATAAAACCTTTTGACCACCATATTGCTGAACTCTATGAGGAACCGGATTGAACACCATGCGTTATAGTCGAGACACCGGTTGATTATAGATAAAGTAAAGGGTAATTTCGCCCGCAATTTTTACGTGCTCACAAACTGATTTATGTCAATTGATTCTTTAAGAGAAGAAATAGTAAAAAACGGAAATATCCCCAGCCATATTGCCATTATTATGGATGGTAACGGTCGCTGGGCCAAGGAAAAAGGCCTCCCCCGTTTTGCCGGACACAACGAAGGAATTAATTCCGTCCGTGAGATCACACGTATTTCTGGCGAACTTGACGTTAAACATTTAACGTTATATACCTTTTCATCTGAAAACTGGTCCAGGCCCAGAACGGAAGTATCCGCTTTAATGAAATTGCTATTAAAAACCATCAATAAGGAAGTAGCTGAATTACATAAGAACAATGTCCGCCTGACCACTATTGGCGCTTTAGATGATTTACCACAAAATGCCTACCGGGGAATTTTAAACGGAATTGAGAAAACGAAAAATAATTCAGGGTTAAATCTTGTCCTTGCTTTGAGTTATGGCGGACGACAGGAAATTCTGAAAGCCGTAAAAGATTTATGTATTGACCTTGAATCTGGGAAAGTACAAACAACCGATATTGATACTAAATTGTTTAATAAATACCTGTACACAGCTAACACTCCTGAGCCTGAATTACTTATACGTACCGGAGGTGAAAACAGGATCAGCAATTTTCTACTGTGGCAAATAGCTTATACGGAATTGTATGTGACAGATATTTATTGGCCTGCGTTCAGGGAAAAGGAATTAATGTTGGCTATCCAGAACTATCAGGAACGTGAAAGGCGTTTTGGTAAGGTTAGTGAACAACTGGGGAAAAAGCATGCTTCGTAAGCATATGAAATATTTTTTGTTTTTGCTACTGGCAGTGTACTCTCTTTATGCCCAGCAAGAAGAACTTCAACTCCACAAACTCAACATTGAAGGCAATAATTTGACCTCTGAATCAATGATCAGATACACAGCCGGTTTACGTGAGGGTGAAAACATTGCCCCGGGAGATTTTTCCAGGGCGGTGAAACGCTTATGGCAATTGGGGTTGTTTAATGATATACAGATCAGAATGGATAAAGAATCAGAAGACGGTTTAACACTGACGATTGTAGTTAGTGAAAATTATATTTTGGGGGAAATTCGTTTTGAGGGTAATAAAAAAATAAAAGATAAAAAATTTGATGAGGAATTGAGCTTACGCAGCGGTATGCGGATTCGTCCTAATTTGACCAATGAAACAATTACAAAGATGAAAAAACTGTATGCTGATGATGGTTATCTTTTGGTCGATATTGAAGCTGTAGTAGAAGAGCCTAAAGGTTTTTCTGCAACAAAAGACGCCAAGAAAAAGCAAACACGCGATTTAATTTTTAATATCAGGGAAAATAAAAAAGTAAAACTCCGCAAAATTATATTTGAAGGAAATGAGCAATTTTCATCTTTCCGACTGCGCCGTGAACTCAAGGAAACAAAAATGCAACGCTGGTATTTATTTTGGCGTTCACATTTTGATAAGAATAAATATGAGGAGGATAAACTAAACCTACTCAATTTTTATCACAACGAAGGCTATCGTGATGCCACAATAGTTTCGGATTCGGTTTATTTCGATGAAAAGAAAAAAGCCATGTCCATTTTTATAAAGATCAGTGAAGGCCCACAATATCATTATAGAAATTTTTCCTGGGAAGGCAATTCTCTTTTTACGGAAGAAGAATTAAATCGTGCGATGGACCTTGCAATTGGTGAAAAATACAACGAAGAGGAATTTAACCTTGCTGTATTCGAGCGCATGCACGGATTATATATGGACCGTGGATACATCTACAGCAATGTTACTCCAAGATTCACACCCGTGGGCAAAGATTCGCTGGATATTCATTTTGAAATCGTTGAGAACCATAAAGTATATATCCGCAATATTTATGTACAGGGCAATGAGAAAACTCGTGAAAACGTTATCCGCAGGGAACTCCATGTATTTCCGGGAGACGTTTTTAATCGAACACTTTTGCAGCGCAGCGCCAGAGAATTGTTTATTTTGAATTACTTCAGCAATGTTGTACCCGATGTTCTCCCAGTAGATGAAGATGAAGTTGATTTAGAAATTACTGTGGAGGAAAAATCATCCGACCGTGCCAATGCGAACGTGGGTTATAGTGGAGTATATGGACTCATGGGCGGAGGTGGAGTAGAGTTCAATAATTTTCGCGGTTTGGGTCAACAACTGATGGCGAGTTACCAGGTGGGCTCCCAGAGATCCATGAATTACTATAGTACGAATGAGGGATCACAATATGAATCTTTCAGTGTGCGTTTTATGGACCCCATGATTTTTGATACACCTAACAGGGTTGGCTTTTCTTTCTATAATTCATTCCGGGGCCGTTCCATGGGCTATGGCATTCCATTGGATATCCAGATTTTGGGTGGGTCAGTCCAATGGGGCCGCCGCTTTAAATGGCCCGATGATTATTTCCGTGGTTATTGGGTATTAAATTCTTCGACAAAGACCTACGATGGTTCACAGAGCGAAATAGATACATATGCGGGTGGTCTGGAAAAAACAAGAGGACTTGGGATAACACAAGTTATCAGTCGAGACAGCCGCGACCGCCAGGAATTTACCAGTATGGGTTCACGCTTTACATGGGAAACAACTGTGTCTGGAGGCCCTTTAGGGGGGAATGAAGACTTTGTTAAACACGTGTTGAATTTGGAATGGTATACACCTACATTCTGGAAATTTGTACTGATGAGTTCATTGAAAATGGGTGTAGTTGATGCCCTGCCATCAAAAGAAGAACGATCCATTATTCCTTTTGATGAAAAATTTATTATGGGTGGTAATGGGATTCCCTTCGGTAATATGCTGCGCGGTTATGCAGAAAATTCCATTGGGCCTAAATCATCTTCAGGAAATACTGTTCCTGGTAATGCATTGATGAGATTTGTATCTGAATTAAGGGTTCCATTCTCAGAAAATCCTGTGATTTATGGCTTAATGTTCGCTGAGGCTGGTAATGTCTGGAATACAGCATCCATGACTGAACCATTTAGTATTCCCAGGTCAGGCCCCTTGAGTCTGAAACGTTCTGCAGGTTTTGGAATTCGTTTTTTCATGCCTATGATCGGTATGTTAGGATTTGACATGGGCTATGGCTTTGATGATAATGACGGCAACGGTAAAGCAGACGGTTGGAACTACACCATCATTTTTGGTCAATCTTTTTAATCAATTCAAACAAGGAGGACTTGTGCGTAAACACATTGTCAATATGATGATCATCGCAGTTCTGCTGACTTCAGCAGTCTTTGGTGAAATTAAAATCGGTTTTGTTCAATCGGATCGTATTCGTGCGGAATATGAAGAATTTCGTGATGCCGAATCTCAATTGCAAATGGAATTCCGTAAAGTACAAATGGAATACCAAATGAAATTAATGGAATTGGATAGCCTTAAAAATGCGTATGAAACTCAGCGGTTAATGAGTTCACCGGAATGGCGCCGTGAAAAGGAACAGGAAATCGCCACTATGGAACGCAACCTGCAGGTAT
The DNA here is from genome assembly GCA_002730315.1 of Fidelibacterota bacterium. GTDB lineage: Bacteria > Fidelibacterota > Marinisomatia > Marinisomatales > TCS55 > UBA2126. The sequence continues at coordinate 20,033 of PBZW01000067.1, read as the reverse complement.
TTCAAGCAGAAAAAGTTGGACCTGAAGGAGTCCTATATCAGAAACAAGCGCAAATGGAATTTGAAATATTAAGCAAAGTCAAACGCGCTGTGGATAAAGTAGCCGCAGAAAAAGAATATGACTATATTATTGACGGTTCTGTTTCACTGCTTTTTGGTAATCCTGCCTTCGATGTAACCGACGATATTCTTTATGAACTTCGGAAGTATAATATTTCCGAGGATAGTAAATAAGAACACCCTTGGCAACACTGCATGAACTGGCTTCCTTAACAGGTGGCCAGGTTTTTGGCAATTCAGAACTTGAAATTACAGGTGTTTCTGAAATTCAAAATGGCCAAGCTGATACAATCACTTTTCTGAGTAATCCTAAATATAAACAATACGCCTTTGATACTGGTGCGTCAGCAATCATTACAACAGATGAAGATATTTTATCTGGGACCAATGGTATTTTGGTCAAAAATCCTCAACTGGCCTTTGCAAAAGTTCTGGATTATTTCTACCAATCCCCTGAGCCTGAAAAAGGAATTCATAAAACAGCTATTATATTAGAAAAAGCCAGGGTTGGGGAAGAAGTAAGTGTTGGGCCTTACTCAATTATTGAAGCAAATGCAACTATTGGAAATAACACTATAATCGGCTCTAATACTATTATTGGACAAGGTGTGTCCATTGGCGCAAACTGTCACTTGCATAATAATATCCATATCTATCATCATTGTACAATCGGTGACAATAATACAATTTTCAGCGGTGTTGTAATTGGCAGCGATGGTTTTGGATATGTAGAAGATGGCGGTGAACATAATAAAATTCCACAAACTGGCACAGTGATCACTGGAAGTAATGTTGATATCGGCGCCAATTGTACAATAGACAGGGGTACCATTGGTGACACTGTAATTGGACCCGGAAGCAAGTTCGATAATTTGGTGCATATTGCCCATAATGTGAAAACTGGTAAAGGCTGCCTGTTTGCCGCCGGGGTTTCAATTGCAGGGAGCGTCGAAATGGGAGATTTTTGTATATTCGCAGGTCACTCAGGCTCTGTTCCTCACGTAAAGATCGGTGATGGAGCTGTTTTTGCGATTAAAAGCGTGGCGACAAAATCTCTTCCCGGAGGAAGAACATATGCCGGAATGCCAGCGAGAGAAATTAGAGAACATAATAAAAAAGATGCAGTTTTAACTGAAGTTACTTCGTTAAAAAAACGCATTGCCAAGTTAGAAAATGCCGACAACGCATCATAGAAAACAACTTACCATAAAGAAAACTTCATCCTGTACAGGCGTTGGTTTGCATACTGGTGTGGAAAGTACAATCACATTTAAACCCGCACCTGAAAACTACGGTATTCGATTCAGGCGTACGGATATAAAAGGTAGCCCGGCCATTAAAGCCGATATAGATCACGTAGTTGATATATCTCGGGGAACAACTATTGAACAAAACAATGTGCGAATTCATACGGTTGAACATGCCTTGGCAGCTGTATCAGGTATGCGTATAGATAATATTCTTATAGAACTAACAAGTAAAGAACCACCTGTGATGGATGGCAGCGCCAAGGATTTTGTTGAAGCATTACAAACTTCTGGGCAAATAACCCAAGATGCAGAACGCAAAGTATTGCCGATAGGGAATGCAGTTACTTATTCTGATCCCATTAAAGAGATTGATATTCATGTTATTCCATCCAATCGTTTTCGAGTGACTTTTATGGTCGAGTATCCCTTGCCCCAGCTGGGAACACAGTATGAGGCCATTTATAATATGGAGGAGGATTTTGCAAAAGAAGTAGCTCCGGCAAGGACATTCTGCTTTATGAGTGAAGTTGAAATGCTAAAAAAACAAGGATTGATCAAAGGCGGAAGCCTGGACAATGCCGTGGTAATTATTGATAAGGAAATTGATCCAGGTGAAATAGAACATTTACGCACACTTTTCGGCATTGAAGAAACAATTATTTCGGGAGCAAATGGCATCCTGAACGGTAAAGCACTGCGCTATCGCAATGAACCAGTGCGTCATAAAACACTTGATTTGATTGGCGACTTGGCATTGTTGGGTATTCCTATTAAAGGTCATGTAACTGCGGCGAGGAGTGGCCATGCTAGTAATGTAGAATTTGTTAAAATGATTCGTCAAGAATACGCAGAATATTTTTTAGAACACAAAAATTAAGTTCCACACGGAGAGTTAGAATGTTGTATATAGATGAGATTATGGACCTCATGCCCCACCGCTATCCATTTATTCTGATAGATAGAATTATTGAGATAGAACCTGGTAAACACTGCACTGTGATAAAAAATGTGACCATCAATGAACCATTCTTCCAGGGACATTTTCCCAATCAACCTGTTATGCCGGGAATGCTTATTCTGGAATCCATGGCCCAGGCAGGTGCGTTTCTGGTTTTAAATTCTGTTGAAGATCCCTTATCGAAAAATATGTTCTTTTCAGCTGTTGAAAAAGCCAAGTTTCGCAAGCCAATCATACCTGGTGATCAAGTCCGATTAGAAATGGATTTGCTTAAAATCCGTATGAAGGTGGTAAAACTTGGCGGTACAGCTTACGTCGATGATAAAGTAGTTGCTGAAGCAAACATTATGGCAAATATCGTCGACCGCGCCGGAGCATAATCATTGCCACACTAGTTCATCCTACAGCCCTTGTATCAGAGGATTCACACCTTGGAACCAATGTTGCTGTTGGTCCTTACAGCGTTATTGAAGGAGGTGTAGTTATTGGAGACGATTCCAGTATTGGTAACCATACTACAATTAAAACCGGTACGACAGTTGGAATAAAAGCCAGGATTTTCCATAATTGTTCAATCGGGGAAATCCCTCAAGATTTAAAGTTTGGCGGGGAGGATACAACTGCTATTATAGGTGATAATGTTACTATTCGTGAATCGGTCACTATCAATCGAGGAACCTCAGCGGGTGGTTCAACAGAAATTGGAAATAATGTATTATTAATGGCCTGTACCCATATAGCCCATGATTGTATTATTGGTAATAATGTAATCATGGCTAATCTCGCCACACTGGGAGGCCATGTTGAATTAGGCGACTGGGTGTTTTTAGGCGGTGGTGTGCTTGTACACCAATTCACTAAAGTAGGGGCACATGTCTTTGTTGGCGGCGGTTTTCGAATTGTTCAAGATGTGCCGCCCTTTATCCTTGGCGCTGGTGAACCATTGCAGTACAGTGGTATCAACCAGATAGGTTTGAGACGACGGGGCTTTGACAGCAAGTCCAGAAAATTGATTAAAGAAGCATATAAACTCTATTTCAGATCGAAACATAACCGTAAGAATGCTGTTGAAAAAATTAGAACAGATTTGGAACAAACTGATGAAATTAAAATGATAGTCGATTTTATTGAATCCAGTGATCGTGGTATAATTTGAAATGGTGCAATCAGATTATGATTTTTCGTTTTATATTATTATATACAGCATGTTTAACACCATTGTCAAGCCAGTGGATATCATTTGACCTGGAAAAGGCGGATGTCACAGCTTTCAAAAAACAGGTAGAACCCACAATTGTTTCATCCGCTCTGACTGGCGGGCGGTCAACCATGTTAAGCTTATCTCAAAATCAACGCTTTGGTATTGCTGTCTCAATTCCCTTGGGATGGACATTTGTATCATCATATCAATCAAATCCTTTACTTCAGCCGTTCATTATTGAAGGACAATTTTTGTTAACGGAAAACCTCGTACTAAATGGGAAAATGAATATGTTTTCAATTGGTGAAACATCGGTACATGCTGCGGGATATGGATGCAATTATTTTGGAGAAACAGGGTTTACCAGTGTTTCGCTGGGCTGGCTTGAAGGGCCGCAACATTTGCGTATACGCTATGCTGATATAGCTTTCATCATGAAGAAATATATTTCCGAAATACCTTTATTTTTAGGTGTTGGATTCGATGATTATAAAGGAAGCATTTTAAAAATAGATGATGAAAATATCCCTAAATCCATTACTGGCTCTATGACCTATTTAATTACAGGTACTACATTTCAGGTTTATGGTACTGATATCGAATTTCAAACCCAATTACATTCTAAATTCCTGCAATTAAATGTGACATTTTCACGTCTATTTTTCTAAAGATGAAAAAAATATCAATACTGGGTTCTACTGGTTCAATTGGGAAAAGCACTCTGAGGGTTGTTGATAATCTTGATAGCCAGTGCGAAATAGTCTATTTAACTGCAAATAGAAATGCCGAGCAGCTGATTAAACAAGCGCTGAAATATCAACCTAAAGCTGTTGCAATCGTTGATAATGATGCTGGAAAAACAGTAGCAGATACTTTGGGTAGCAGTATCGAAGTATTAACTGGCAGGGCAGGATTGCTGGAAATTGCAGGACGCAATGATGTTGATTTAGTCATGAATGGATTGGTAGGCAGTGCTGGCATGGAACCGACGTTAAAGGTAGTAGAAGCTGGTGTAGATGTAGCCCTAAGCAATAAGGAAAGTTTAGTTATGGCTGGTTCAATTATTGAAACAGCCAAGCAGCAGTCCGGCGCAAGTATTTTTCCAGTTGATAGTGAACATTCAGCTATCTGGCAATGTTTAGCCGGTGAGGATTTGGATGACGTTAGAAAAATAATTTTAACCGGTAGCGGGGGCCCATTTAGAACAAGGAATGTTAAAACATTTAAAGATATAACACCCGATGAAGCATTAAACCACCCCAATTGGGACATGGGAAATAAAATTACCATTGATTCTGCGACAATGATGAATAAAGGACTGGAAGTTATTGAAGCACATTGGTTTTTCGGACTAAATGCCGATGAAATTGATATTGTCGTACACCCCCAGTCCATTATTCACTCCATGGTGGAATTCGCTGACCGATCCGTTAAAGCGCAATTGGGCGTCCCCGACATGAAAATCCCGATCCAATATGCGTTGACATATCCCCGCCATAGTTCCGCTGAATGGGAAGAACTGGATCTGATTAAAGCAGGTCAACTCACATTTGAAGCACCAGATTTGGAAAAATTTCCTTGTATCCAATTAGCCTATGATGCTATGCACGCTGGAGGGACAACTCCAGCAATTTTGAATGTTGCTAATGAACAAGCTGTATATCGATTTTTAGCTGGGTCAATAAAATTCACTGACATACCAGCAATTGTTAAAAAAGCCTGCGCAGACCACCATTATATTCCTAAACCAACGCTGGCAGATTTAAAAGAATTGGAACTCTGGGCAACTGATTTTGTTAGTGCTTACAATTAATATTTAAGGCATAGGGATTATGACAACACTTTGGGCAACAATTATTGTAATAGGTGTACTTGTGACCGTCCATGAATTGGGACATTTCCTGGCTGCTCGTTCAGTAGGTGTACGCGTTGACCGTTTTTCAATAGGTTTTCCTCCACGGCTCATTACATTTACATCTATTGATGGAGGCTGGTTATTCAGGTTTTATTTCTATATGCGTAATGAGAATAAATTGACATGGAGTCCCATAATTGAAAAAACAATCGGGAAGGGAAACAGAAAAGGAAGCAAAACAGAATATTGCTTGGCTATTGTACCACTTGGAGGATATGTTAAAATGGCCGGCATAATCGATGAGAGCCTCGACGAAAATATTACATATGCTGAAGACGAATTAATGAGTAAATCATCGCTTCAGCAGGCTTGGGTAATGAGCGCTGGTGTAATTATGAATATTTTACTGGCTTTTGTTTTATTTACCGGGGTTGCCAAGTATATGGGTATCCCTGAATTAAGTGATGAACCTGTAATTGCCCAATTGGTTCCCGGAATGCCGGCTGAAGCGAACGATCTGCAGGTTGGTGATATAATTCTGGAAATAGATAATGAAACTATAGATACATGGACAGATATTTCCACTCGAATCCACACAAAACCCAACGCCCCCATTATATTAAAAATTAAAAGGGATACAGAAGTTTTTGATATTGCTATAAATACAGAATATCAAATTGCTGTTATAGAAGGAAAAGTCGATACACTTGGCGCAATTGGTATAATACAAAATTATAGTTATCGCCCAATTGGTTTTGCCGAGGCTATTAAAACTGGGTCAATAGCAACAGCTAACAGTTTTGGAATGATAATAATGTCCTTGGCTATGTTAACCAGCGGTGATGCATCGATTAAGGATATCGGCGGTCCCATAATGATCGCTCAATTAGCTGGTGAAACAGCCAGGGCAGGATGGACTGCTTTGTTGACATTTATGGCATTAATTAGCTGTAATTTAGCTTTCATCAACATTTTACCCATTCCCGGCTTGGATGGTGGACACATACTTATAATCGTTATAGAGGGTCTATTACGCCGCAAGCTGACCATCAAGACACGGATGGTCATTCAACAAGTTGGCATGGCCTTTTTACTTTTATTAGTTGCGACGGTGATTGTAAACGATATCAGCCGGCTTTTCGGTTAGTAATTTCCTTCAATTTCATATGCATTGAACCAAATTTCAATTTTATCTGAATTTGAATTGGTAGCCGTTTTTTATCGTCGCTGAACCAGATCTGCATATCGCCCTCATTTTTAAGTAAGGCTTCCCCCCGCCGAAATGGTTTTACTACTATGCAATTAAAATGACCTGCCTGTGTATTAATTGTTTCTTTTCCGGTTACAGCTAATTGAAAAGGTGTGAATTTTTTATTCTCAAATGATGTGAATTCCATCAATTGACCCACTTCCAAAGGGATAGACCGTAAATAAAAAAAGAGCGAATAAGGATCACGTACCGGTCCAGAAATGGTTACTGTATCAGCATTTATAATTGCCAGGGAAGATTCATAATGGATAGTTGTAAGAGTCTTTTTGTGGTAATTGCCTTCGCGTATATTTTTTTTCAATTGATGTGTGAATAAATCCGTTTCATCCATCCAAATATCAACCCTGTCCCGCAATTTATATAACCTGTCTAAAGTTGGATTGGTGCTTGCCTTGAACCTGGCGTGGAATGTTCTTATTCCATTGATTGTATCATGACCGACAACCTCCAATGAAGCAGTTCCAGAAGGAATAATATTAAATTTTGCATTATAGATTAACTTCTCTCCTATTTGAAAAGGAAGATCCTGACCAAATAAAATTGATAGTAGAATGAATAAACTAATCCGCATATTAGTCCCGTATTGTCTCAAATTTGCCATAGTTAAGTTTATAAATACTGGATCCTTTGTTTCCCTCTAAACTACCGCCATTAACAAACAAATCAATTTCATCTCCGAACTCTGCTATAATGCGGTCCGGATCATTCAGTGCTAAACTGTCGTGCCTGTTTACGCTCGTGGATGTTATTATAGCCGAAGAACTCCCAGCAAGTAATTTGCAAAAATCATGATCAGGGATACGAACCCCTAAAGTATGATCGGTTCCCATTATTTTTTGACTGACAAGCCCCATATTAACAGGAAAAATGACTGTTGTTTGGCTCTTCAGTTTTGATGCTATAAGTACAGACTCATCATTTGCAATATTACCCCAACCCAATGCTGTTTCTTGATCAAGAGCCAAGACACTGATGGGTCCTGTACGGCCCTTAATATCATTTAATCTATCGATTGCACCGTCGTTTGTTGCATCAACTCCAAAACCATAAAGAGTATCAGTGGGATATATGATAACACCACCAGCTTGAATAACTGATAATGCGGCAGAAACAGCATCTTTATGAAAAACATTAATGGATATCATCGTACTGAAGCAGGTTTTGTTTTCCAGCGGCGGTGGAACCAGAAATACTGTTCCGGAAACATGCGAACTTTTTCTTCCAGCAGTGCAGTGAAGGCTTGGGTGATAGATTCAACGGTGCTTTCTTCTTCTGGAAACACCTGTTGAATATGAAGTTTATGCCTGCCGTTTCGTTCAACGTGGCAGGTTATGAAAAGTATATCCGCACCTGTTTGTAAATGAAAGCGGGCCACTCCTTTAGGGGTCGATGCCTGTTTATTGAAAAAATAAACAAATACACCCCGCTGCTTGGCGTCTTGATCGCTGCCCAATATCAGGATTTTATTCTCTTTTAAAATGCTGTACATGTGTTGCAATGATGATTTACGGTAAATCATACCCATACCGGTATTCTCTCTAAATTTCCTGAAGAAAATATCCGCCCCGCGATTTTTTTGTCTTTGGGCTACCGCAATGCATTGATAACCTGCATAACCAAGCCAGGCTGACAAAATTTCCCATTTGCCGAAATGTCCCGTAGTCAGGATAACCCCCTTCCCTTTTGCCAGTGAATGGTCTAATAATTCCTTGCCTTCAACATCAATATCCGTAAATCTATACGATTTAGGGAACGATAAAAACTGGAGGAAAGATTTAGCAAAAAATGAATATGTCTTTTTAAGGATCGCATTGCGTTCATTTTCGCTTTTTTCAGGAAAGGCAATGGCAATGTTTTTTAATGAATCTTTTTTACGCAAGCCGAGTAAATAATAGCCCAGTCGTGCCATTCTTACACCTAGCCTGTTTCTCTCTGTTTCCGACAAGCTGCGCAGCCAGCTTGAAAAAAGTTTCAGTGATGTATAAGAAATTTTGTGGCGGAATTGCATTAATGTATAATAATGTCTGTAGTGATGTTAAATCTAAAATAATTTCTGCGATGACAGTATTGAAATTACCGCTGAATTGAGGTAACATCATTGGAATGAGAATCCCTATAATATTATCTTTATTCATTTCATTTCTACCTGCTGAACCAATTGTTTATCGTGTGCCGATTCAAGGAACGATTGACCTTGGCTTGCCGCCATTTATAGAAAGGACAATCAAAGCGGCTGAAGAGGATAATGCAGCAGCAATCATCTTTGATATAGATACCTTTGGAGGCAGGGTAGATGCAGCTACGCAAATTAAAGACGCTATACTCGCTTCAGAAGTATTAACTGTTGCTTTTATTAATAGACGAGCTATTTCAGCTGGGGCATTAATTTCTTTATCCTGTGAAAAAATATATATGACAGGTGGAGGTACCATCGGAGCGGCAACTGCAGTTGATATGCAGGGACAAAAAGCATCAGAAAAAGTCATCAGTTATATGCGGGAAGAAATGGCTTCTACAGCTGAAAAACGTGATCGCAATACAGATATTGCCACTGGAATGGTGGATGAAGAATTATCCTTCACTCATTTGGTTATTGATGGTGATTCAGTGGAAGTAACTGATCTGGAAGGGCGCAAAGAAGGAAAACTAATTACACTGACGACCGAAAAAGCACTGAAGTATAAAATGATCGATGGTGAAAATGAAACCTTTGAGGAAGTTTTATCAGAATTGGGTGTTTCCAATGCGTCAATCCGTTCTTCAAAAGAAAATTGGTCGGAGAACTTTGTACGGTTCCTGACTCATCCTGTAGTTGCATCGCTGTTAACTACATTCGGTTTTTTAGGCATCTTGTTTGAGCTGCAAAGTCCCGGTTGGGGTATCCCGGGGACCTTTGGTGCAGTATGCCTGGCGTTATCCCTGGGGGCCTCCTACATCGCCCATCTTGCCACCATGACAGATCTGCTTATTATTTTCGTGGGCGTAGTTTTGTTGTTAGTGGAAATGCTACTAATTCCCGGTTTCGGAGTAGCTGGTGTTTCTGGTATCGGTATTATATTATGGGGGCTTTATGAATTACTCTTGCCCGATGTGCCTGTTGGTCAGGAAATTCACTCCATGGCACTGACAGGTCTAACCATTGGAATTGTAGGCGGGATTATTGGTCTCGTGTTGCTTTTTAAGCTAATGACCAAAACAGAATTCTGGCAGAAACTGACATCCCCGGCAGTACAGGAAAAAAATGAGGGCTATAATTCTTCCATCGGTTTGGAAAATTTGGTCGGACAGCAAGGAGTAGCTGATACAGATTTACGCCCATCAGGATGGATAAATGTTAGCAATCAGCGCATTTTTGTAGTGACTGAAGGATCCTATATTGATAAGCAGGAAAATGTGAAAATACTTTCTGTGGATGGAAACAGGGTTCTCGTGAGAAAAATTAATCAAGAATAAAGGAAAATAATAATGGCTATCGGTTCAATAATCTTTTTGTCTTTACTACTCGTCTTTTTAGTATTGTTCTTCTATTTTGTACCGTTGGGATTGTGGGTGCAGTCCGTGGTTAGTTTGGGTTTGGGTCCCATTTCTATTATAGATCTCATCCGTATGCGTTTGCGGAAAATATCACCCAGATTAATTGTAGATGGTATCATTAATCTACACAAAGCGGGACTGCAATCCATTTCCACGGATATGCTGGAAACACATCAACTGGCAGGTGGACAAGTTGTAAACATTGTATCTGCGCTCATTGCAGCTGAAAAAGCCAATATTGCACTTACGTTTGAAACAACAACTGCTATTGATCTTGCAGGGCGGGATGTACTGGCAGCAGTGGCAACCAGTGTTTATCCGAAAGTGATTGATGCCCCAAAAGAAGGATATTTATCCGCAGTAGCCAAGGATGGCATCGAATTGAAAGCACGTGCCCGTGTCACTGTTCGTACAAATATCCCCGGTTTGGTTGGTGGTGCAACGGATGATACAATTATTGCCCGTGTGGGTGAAGGCATTGTAAGCGCAATTGGTTCTTCAAGTAATTATTCTGCCGTATTGGAAAACCCGGATAATATTTCAAAAGCTGTATTACAAAAAGGTTTAGATGCCGGAACGGCATTTGAAATACTTTCCATTGATATTGCAGACCTCGATGTGGGTAAAAATATCGGTGCAAGGCTGCAGGCGGACCAAGCTGAAGCTGATTTAAGGGTTGCCCAAGCCAGAGCTGAAACACGTCGGGCCATGGCTGTTGCTGAAGAACAGGAAATGAAAGCTCGTACCCAGGAAATGCAAGCCAAGGTTGTAGCAGCAGAAGCAGAGGTTCCCAAAGCAATGGCCCAAGCATTCCGTGAAGGGAATTTGGGTATCTTTGATTATTACAATATGCAGAATATCAAAGCGGATACAGGTATGCGGGAATCCATCTCCGGTATGGGTGAAGAATCTTCGCGAGGCCCGGAGGATGAAGATTAATGGATAGCCTTGGTTACTGGCTTTTTCTGCTAATTTTATACATGCTGTCTATCATGATGAAAAAACGACAGCAAAAAGCCGCCAGGCAACAATTGGAACAGGATGAGGACACCGGCTGGCAAACACCGGATTTTGTTAAGGAAATCTTCGCTGATATTGTTGATAGTGGTGAAGATGAATTGGAAGAATCTGTGTTTGAAGAACTGGATGAGGAAATTGAAGAAGTTATATTTGAAGATAAACCAGAAGAGTTAATACCAGAAATTCCTTTGGAAGATATCCATTTGGCTAAATCTGACCTATCTACTTTAGGTAAGCATGCTAAAATATCAACCATTGCTCATAAAGAGATAAAAAAAGTCACCTCCCACTCGATATTTTTTCAAAAACAAGATGATATTCGTATGGCTATGATTTATAAGGAGATATTGGATAAACCGCGCTCCTTGCGTCGCAGCATACGCTAAACGATGCGCTTGTAAATATCCGTAATTTCCTTCTGCAGATTTTCTTCAGTACTGTCATTATGAACAACAAAATCAGCCAAGCCTGTTTTTTCTTCTTCTGACCATTGTAATTTTATCCGCTGCAGGATTTCCTGCCGTGTTAACAAGCCCCTGTACATGGCTCGTTCCATCCTGTTTTTCATCAACGCTGTTATGACAATTACATAATCAAGGTGTTGGTCATAGCCAGATTCATAAATCAACGCACCATCCACAACAAACATGGAATGTTCATTCTTTATTGAAATTTTTTCAAACTCCTCATCGATTAAATCATAAATATAAGGATGTACAACTGAATTAAGGCGCATTTGATGATTTTCATCTTGGAGGGTTATGCGTCCAAGTTTCTTCAGTTCAATAACATTTCCCGGTCCCATGATATCCGTCCCGAATTCAGCAATTAATTCACTTTGAACAGTTGAGTTTTCATTGATCATTTTTTTTGCTACTTTGTCAGCGTCAAAAATATAAGCACCTAATTCGGCTAAAACTGTACTGGCTGTGCTTTTTCCGCAACCAATTCCGCCTGTTAATCCAATCTTTAACATATCATTCTATTGTCTTCTGAATTCGTTCTGTGATTTCAGGTATTGCACCAATACCATCAACTGTTTTAACCAAATTACGCTGTGCATAAAATTCAATTAATGGTTCTGTCTGCTGCCTGTATATTTGTAAGCGCTGACGGATAATATCCGCAGTGTCATCGGATCTTCCGGAAGTCTCACCTCTCAAGACCAGCCTGTTTATTAATTCTTCTTCATCAGCAACAATGCTGATAACTGCATTAAGTGCGTGGTTTAAATCCGTAAGTATATTTTCCAAACCTTCTGCTTGGAGGATAGTACGTGGAAATCCGTCCAGGCAATAACCACTATTGCAATCCTCTTGGGCAAGCCGTCCGGACATTATCTCTAATAACACATCATCTGGAACTAAATGACCAGCGTCAATAAATGATTTGGCTGATTGACCGATGTATGAATCTTTTGATATTTCATCCCTGAGGATATCACCTGTGGAAAGGTGTAGAATGCTAAAATAATCACAGATACGCCTTGCCTGGGTACCTTTACCAACACCTGGGGGTCCAATAAAAATCAAACGCATAAGGAAAAATTATTTGTAGATAATAAGAATTAAATCAATAAACCTGCAATAGTTGCAGTAAGCCAGGAAGCTAAGGCACCACCAATCATTGCTTTTGTAACCAGTTTAGCCAGATCCGTTTTTCGCTCCGGGGCCATCCCGCCTATACCGCCCAATTGAATACCAATGGAACCAAAGTTGGCGAAGCCGCACAAGGCATAACTGGCAATAATAGCTGTCCTGTCACTAATAGTCCCTGCAGACATCAATTCTTTCAAGTCACCATACGCAATGAGTTCTGTAAGTACAATTTTTTTGCCCATAAGTGTTCCCAGTGTCCCGGCTTCTGACCAAGGTACGCCCATAGTCCAGGCTAGCGGTTTAAAAATCAAACCGAGTATAGCTTCCATGGATGTATCAGCGAAACCAAGGAGATAGTTCACCATAGCAACAAGCGAAACGAACGCAACCAGCATGGCACCAACGTTTGCCGCCAGCTTCAAGCCATTGGTGGCTCCTTCACCCAATGCTTCCATGGAATTTGTATGTTTTTGCTCTATAGTCACTTTCAGGTCACCCATCGTTTCAGACATTTCAGTTTCAGGATAAATAATTTTTGCCATCACCAGCGCTCCCGGGGCAGACATCACAGACGCCGCCAATAAGTGGCCGGCAATACCAGGAATATCCGCGAGCCACATAACATAAATTGCCAGTACACCGCCAGCAACAGTTGCAAAACCGCCCGTCATTACAACCATCAGTTCAGACTGTGTCATTTTATTTATAAAAGGTCTGACCATAAGCGGAGCTTCTGTTTGACCCACGAAAATATTAGCAGAAACACTTAATGTTTCAGAACCACTGGTACCCATGGTTTTCTGCATGGCACGGGCAATCCATTTTACAATAAACTGTATAATACCAAAGTGGTAAAGGACTGCCATTAAGCTGGAAAAAAATATAATGGTGGGTAAGGCTCGAAAAGCAAAATTGATCATCGCTTCATGATAACCGACGTTGGGGACGAAAGATTTAAAAAGAAAATCACTGCCCACATCGGAAAAACTGATCAGTTTGCGAAAAGCCCTATCCAGATAACCAAACAGCGGAGCACCAACAGGAGTCTTCAGAATAAATACAGCAAAGAGCGCCTGTAATCCTAGGCCCCAGCCAATGATACGCATGTTGATTTGTTTTCTATTATTTGATAAAGCAAACGCGATACCCAGTAAAACAACTATACCTAGAAGACCTACAAATCTTTCCATTAATTATCCTTTTTGTTAAAATAGCAGCTTCTGCAGCGTGCTTCATATTTGTCAGTTTCACCAATAACCACCTGATCAGCATCGGCTGAAAGGCGTTGGGTAAAACCAGCGGGTTCGCCGCAGATAATGCAAATGGCCCGTAGTTTATCCAAGTAATCAGCGGCGCACATGATTTCAGGCATGGGGCCAAAAGGCCGGGCCAGGTAATCTTTATCCAACCCGGCTACAACCACACGCTTTTTATTAGCCGACAATTCCTGGCATACATCAACCAGGTTATCTCCAAGGAATTGAGCTTCATCAATGCCGACAACTTCAGCGCCATCGGCCTTCTTCAGGATATGAGCAGCATCGTCGATGAGGTAGGATTCCATTTTCATTTGATTATGTGAAACAATGTGCTCTTCGCTATAGCGGTCATCAATTAGAGGTTTGAAAATAGCTGTTTTCATTTTTGCGATCTGGGCTCTTCTTAAACGGCGAATGAGTTCTTCAGTTTTGCCGCAAAACATTGGACCGCAAATTACTTCTATCCAACCACCGTCCCGTGGTGTTAGTGTCATTTATAACCTCTGTCCGGGTAGTATTGATTTTATTTTTGTACGTATAAGATCTATAGCCACTTTATTTTTCCCGCCTTCAGGGATAATAAGGTCAGCGTATACTTTCATGGGTTCAACAAACTGCTCGTGCATGGGGCGTACCGTATGCAAATATTGATCGATGACAGATTGTGTGGTGCGCTCACGCTCTTCCCTGTCTCGTGTTAGGCGGCGGATAAAGCGGATATCATCCGGTGTCTCCACAAATAATTTAATATCCATCAGCTCACGCAGTTTGGCGTCCCAGAGCGTAAGAATGCCCTCCACAACAAGTACATGGTGGGGGTCGATTTGTGCGGATTCTTTTTTACGGGTGTGGGTACTGAAATCATAACTTGGAATATTGACTGTTTCCCATTGCATTAATGAAGATAAATGTTTGTGCAAAAGCTCAAAATCCATGGCGTCGGGATGGTCGAAATTCTGTTGATTTCTTTCTTCCAGGGGCATACTGTCCAAGTCCTTGTAATATGAATCCAGCTGGATGACAGTGACTTCACCCGTGGTGAATTCCTTAATTATTTCCCGGGCGATAGATGTTTTGCCTGAACCGGTGCCGCCGGCAATGCCAATTAAGATTGATGAATGCTTCATTTTAATTTTGTCTGATCGAAGGCTTCCGGGAGGAGTTGCCGAGTTGATGTTTCTTCAATATTGTTATTTTGATCGGCGATAAAAATAGGAATATCACCGCATAAGTCCCACACCACCTGGCGGCAGGCACCGCATAAGGAACCACCATTTTCTGTAACCACAGCAAGAGCCTGGAACGATGAATGTCCCTCTGCAACCGCCCGGTATATTGCCACCCGTTCAGCACAACATGTTAGTCCATAACTGCTGGATTCGATATTGCAGCCGCCGATTATGTCTCCATCATCTGTCAGGATAGCTGCGCCTACCTTATAATTAGAATAAGGTGCGTGGGACCTTGAGCGCATTGCCTGGGCTGCGGCTATTAATTTATCCATATTAATACTCTTTGAATTTTATTTGTTGAAACACATAGTTAAAACCAAGCCCGGCAACAAATCCGCCAATGTGGGCAAACCAGGCCACACCGCCCGTGGTGTTGATACCCATCGTTGCCAGACCGTTTGTTAATTGGGTTAAGAACCAGATACCAAGTACAATGATCGCGGGAACCCGGATGGTCGTAAAGAAAATAAATATAAAAACAAATACATGTACCTGGGCATGTGGATAACGCAGCAAGTAAGCGCCTAATACACCGGCAATGGCACCGCTGGCGCCGACCATGGGTATTGTGGAATCGATATTGAAAATGACTTGCGCCAGCCCGGCAGCAAGGCCACACAGAATATAAAATAATGCATAACGAGTATGTCCCAGGGCACTTTCCACGTTATCGCCAAAGATCCACAGGAACCACATATTTCCCAGGATGTGGGCGATACCGCCATGGAGGAACATGGATGTAAAAAGATTAATAATGTTGAACTGGGCAGGTATCAACCCAAACATATATATAAATCCGGCCTCTGCTTCGGAACCTGACATCGATAGGGAAAACTGGTAAAGAAAAATGAGCATATTGGCAGCAATGATACCGTACGTTACGACAGGAACAAGGATACGGGGATTATCATCTTTGTAAGGAAAAAACATTATTTAATCACAAAATTTACACGTGTACTGTCAACATTACCTGCACGATCCTTTACTGATACTGTCATCGTATGATTACCCAAACTCAATTGATCCAGTAAATTGTATGATAATTGTTGACTGATGGGTTGAAAGGCATATAGCAATCGATTGCCATCGAGTGACATAGACATGGCAGCTTCTTCTGCCGCGATCCCGGATAGCAGATCATCTACTTTAGCACTTAGTATTTTTACATCCTGAAAGTAATACTCTCCGCCTTCAGCTGGAAATGTTGATTCAATGCTGGGCGGCACATTATCTTGTAAAATACACACTGCTTCCAGGCTGCGCAGGCTGCCCGTTAATACTTTCCGCTTTTTGGTATCTTTCGAGGGGATAAATGTCCAGCCGTCATCCTGATCGTAATAGTATAAACTCTTTTTATCCAGTTTTGCAGTGCTTTCATCATAACGGATGCCAATGCGCACAGTATCCTGGATAGGATTATCAAAAGGCTGGAGCTGGTAAACCCTGGACAGGAAATCTCCATGGGGCGGCGGCACCGATTTTTCCACAGCATCGATCCAAATCAGGCTCTGGCTGTAAAATGTTGATTTAAGAGATTGTAAAGAACACATTTTATCTTCGGAAATAACAGTTGCCTGACCGTTAGGAAGCGCAAGGGCTGGCTTAAAAGCATATTTGTATGTGTAATCAGTGCCATTATTGATACTGACATGCAAGTTGGTTACATTTTTAAATATTTGCATATCCAGCGGCGCAGAAATGAATGTGTAAGGCTGGATTTGATACAAGTCAATATCCACAAGTTTTTTTGGTGTTTTCAAATGCAGGTCAGGATGGTCTGTACCCATATTCCCGGTTTCTATTTGAATGATAATGCCGGCGGGTGCTTGGTTCACTTTTATGTCAGGCTGTGCCTGGTAATATATATTAACATTTTCCGGGTGCCAATTTAGTGGTTTAGAAAAAGCCCCCATTTTGTTTTTGGCAATGAACTGCAGGGAACGGTTGTAAATATTACCCATGTCCAAAGTAACGAGCAATCCGCCGCTGCTTTTTGCAACCCGTAAAGGTTTAACCTTCTGGACAGCAAACCCGGAAGAAGAAAATGAATAACAGGTAATACTTTTTAAAGGGATACTGATGAATTTTGACTGTACGTTGAACGTGAGTTCTTTCCCCCTTTGACTTATATCCTGGATGATCAAATCAATGGGTGGTTGATAAAAGATCCAACCCGTTCCTTCAGCGGTATTTCCATTGGCATCCGTTACTTTAACATGCAATTTATGGTATCCCGGCGGCAGCTCCAGATTTCCTGATAGACGTTTTGGCTGCACTGTTGAAAGGGGGTATTTCTTTAAATTATACAGGTTATGGAATTTCCCCAGGTTTAAGCGCTGCATTGAATGGTTGCGCACCAATTGCACGCGGTCATTTAATGCATAATCAAGAATATTATAATTTATGTCGTATGTCAGGTTTCCGTCGATACTCAAGGCAATGGATTTTAACTGATATGATTCTGAAAATCCCTGGCGTTTGTCCTTGGTTCGCAGAGCTACACCAACGGCTCCAAATGTGTTGAGTGTATCTGCCAATTCAAAGGAACCATCTGGATTACTGAAAAATGGTACCTGTACCGGCAAAATACTGCCGTTTACCCGGGAATCCTTTTTGAGAGGAATCAGTGCTATTTCTTCCAATACAGGTGATCTGCGGTCATCAATGGCGAACCCATTGGTTTGCGGGTTTAATGGCTGTTCTTTTTGGTTGCGGAGCTCAAAGTGCAGGTGCGGGCCAAAGGAATGCCCCGTATTTCCTGTATACGCCAGCAATTCCCCTTGTTTTACTTTTATTTCATTTGGCTCAAAATATTGGTTAACCATGTAAGATTCATTGGCATTCTGATGATGTTTTAAATAACCCTCCAATTTTGGATTAAAATGAGATAAATGAGCATAAACGCTGGTGTTGCCGTTAGGATGCTGCACGTATAAAGCCCTGCCATAACCTTTGAAATTGGTCACCATCCTGGAAATATATCCACCGGCGACTGCATGTACTTCCGCCCCTTCCCGACCACCGGTTTTAATATCAATACCCATATGGAAATGGCGGTCCCGGAATTCACCGAAGTTGGAATTCAAAGATTTACCGGCATCCGTAGGCCAAACATATACTTGTGCTGCAAGAACAGCCGCAAATGAGAAAATGCAAATAAGAATACGATTCATAAATGATCAGCAGACACTGTCAATTTATAGTACTGAACAGTGTATAGAAAAAGAAAACATATTATGTTTATAAGTTTTTTAGTGCATGAAATCTCTCTAAAAGTTTTTTTGATTTCCTTCTTTAAATATTAACCAAAGTTCATTTAACTTAATTGTATATAAACTGCAAACTAAAGGAGAGATCCATGAAAAAATTCACACATTTATTTTTGATAGCAACTTTATGTTCCTCCAGTATTTTTGCCATCGGGGGACTAGGTCTTCAATTCGGGCAAAGTTCTTTTAGTGTTGCCGAATCAAGCCCTGAAACAGGTTCCCCTTACGTTTCCCTGACAAACGGCAGTTTTGATGGAGCGTATGTTTTTGGTGGCTATCTTTATATTGATGCCATCCCTTTTATAGATCTGGAAGTTGATGCAAATCTTCGAGGGAATTTATATGATATTAATTTTGAAAATTTTGCAGGACCAATGGATCCATTAGAATTTGGCTGGGCAAGTGCAGATATTTATTACACATTAAGAAAAAAGGTCTTTGGCTTTTCAATTCCAGTTTTAGGCGGCGCAAAGATCCATGCCGGAGGAGGAATGAATACGCATACAACAACTCCTGTTGCTTCAATAGATATGATAGAAGAACTGCTTGGGGGAAATCTGGAAAGTGGAGACCCTTCAGATTTAGCATCTAACCTAGCGGATTATTTAGATGATAACGGTATTGATGCAACCGGATTTCATATTCAAGCCGGTTTACAATTCAAACTGCTAATGCTGGATACTTTTATAAATTATCGTTATACGATCGTGAAAGATGTGGTTCCTGATGTTAGTGGATTCGGAAGCATGAACCTCCGTATTGGATTTGGTATATAATTTCCAAATAAATGAATTACAGGAACCAGTGCTGATCAAGCAAATATATAATTGAAAAAAACGCTACTCATCCTTTAACTGACTCTTATAATCAATTTATAATAGAAAATTAGAAGAATATACTTGATGGATTTATAGGAAATGGTTACTTTTTCTTTTGTTATGACATAATACCTGGAGGAAATATGAAACTAACAATATCAAATAGTATAATATTAGTATTTACAATTACAATTGGATTCGGTCAAAGCGTCAGCGTCGATGATGCGAATTTACAATCTGTTATAGATGGTTTAAATGAGGAACAAAGGTTAAAGTACTTCCGACAAAAAATAACGATTGAACCAGCCAGTGGGTTATTCGGAAAAGTTACTTATAGAAATTGGAATGCATATCAAGGACTTGATAAACAACTTAAAACCGAAGATTTTTTTTCATTAACTGGCTTTGAAGAAGAGGCACCAGATTTCGGATTAAGAACTAAGTTACCATGGAAATTTTTAGCATATACAGGAATAACTTTGGGATTAGTTGGAATCACTACAGTTGAAGAGGGGGAAACCACATATGCCTATGATGAAATGGGCTATTATGATGAAAAGACCACAGATGATGAAAAACCTCTGCTTATTCCAGGTATAATATTTTTGGGTGGTGGGGTTTATAGCCTTTATTATTACATCACTCATCCCCAATTAACAACTTATGAATTAGCAAGGGAAATAGCTTCCGCTTATAATAATAAACTTATT
>PBZW01000066.1 GCA_002730315.1 Fidelibacterota bacterium | reverse complement strand
GATCATAGCCATTTCCCCAGGGTTCGGCCAAGAGGATGACATGAGGATTGATGGCTTTTAATTCATCAATTATAAGCTGTCTTGTTTCAGCGTCAATCAAATTGCCAAGATCAAAACGGAAACCATCCACGTGGTATGCTGTCATCCAGTATTTAACGCTTTCCAATATCAATTGCCGCATTTTGGGATGTTCCGAACGAGTATCATTGCCACAGCCGCTACGAGTTATGTAGTCTCCATCTTTATCGAGTCTGAAATACATTTCCCTGTCAATATATTTCAGAGGATGCCAGTCAAAGTTGGATACATGGTTATATACCACATCCATAATCACAGCGATATCTTTTTTATGGAAAGCTTTGACCATGTCCTTGATTTCATTTATCGACCTACCGTCTCTACCATTCCAAGACCCAGGGATATCCGTTCCATCACTGGCGTAGTAAGATTCAGGCGCAAAGAAGAAGGTAGTCATATAGCCCCAGTGATTGCGCCCATATGGATTCCAATCATTATATATGGGTGCTTTGTTATCCTTAAATGGTACTTCAAAATTGGCAAAGTCTTGAATGGGCAAAATCTGAACAGTGTTAACACCCATGGCCTTGATATGCTCTATACCTCCATTTTGGCCCGCTTCAATCAACCCGGCATACGTACCTTTTTGGTTTGCTGTGGATGTAGGGTGGGCTGTCATATCCCGGACATGCATTTCATAAATTACCAGATCACGGGGATCGATCTGGATCCAGGTATCATCTTCCCAATCATAGGTATCATCTACAACCAATGATTTAGCTACATGATGCATGGAATTTTGGGTGATGGCTGCTTTGGAATACGGATCGGCAATTATCAAGTTGGGATCATTCAATGGTCCTTCCAGGCGAAAACCATATATCGTTCCAACACCAGCATCATGTGATTCAATCGTAAAATCACCGTTATTTTGTTTTGTCATTTCATACTCTACACCGGTTTCATCTTCCGGTAAATTGAAAATGACCAAATATGCATGTGTTGTTTTCGGAGCATGAATTTTAAAAGTAGTGTTGTTGTTAGAAACAAAGGCGCCATAGGATAATTGAGTGTTTTTTATATTCATATGATTATTTGTGCACGAAATTAATATTAGAAAAGTGCAGAGCAATGCTGTCAATTGTAGATTCTTCACCTGTCTTCATTTTGGTTTAAGCTATTAAATTAAAAATTATTAACAATATCAAAATATAAAAACTGGTACAGGTAATATTTTTATTACGTAAATATTCCTATTTGTACCTTAAATACCATGTTGATTAAAAAAAACACCATTTATCGTTGGGTATTGATTTTTTCGTGTTCCTTTTTAATGGCTGACGATAGCTGGATGATTTACGATGATTCATCCGTCAGCAGGGTTGATATTTATGTTGATCCTGCATCTCTGGTGTGGATATATAATAATGTGGAAAGTGATTCAATGCATGTGGCGGATATCCATTTTCAAAACAGCTTTATTGATGAAACTGTAGAAAATGTTGGGTTTCGTTTGCGGGGAAACACATCGCGCGTTTCACAAAAGAAATCATTCAAGCTCGATTTTAATCATTTTGTCCTAGGTCGTGATTTTTATGATGTTGAAAAAATTAACGTAAATGGTGAACATAATGATGTATCAATTATACGCAGCAAATTATGCTGGAACTTATTTGAATCGATCGGGATGACCGCCTCTAGAGCTAATCATGTGGAAGTATATATCAATGAAAGCTATTATGGATTATATATATCTGTTGAGCACATTGATGACACCTTTTTAAGCAAGCGGTTTCAAGATGATTCAGGAAACTTATGGAGATGCCTCTGGCCAGCAGATCTTACGTATCGCGGTCCAGATCCAGAAGATTATCATCCTTGGATCGATGATGAGCGTCCTTATGACCTTAAGACCAATGAGGATGAATATAATTTTGCACAGTTAGCCCGACTAATAAATATAATAAATAATGATCCTGATTCATTGGAACATGTGTTAGATGTTTCAGAATTTATAAAATATTTGGCTGTAAATATTCTTACCGGTAGCTGGGATGATTATCGTTCCCTGCGGAATAATTATTATTTATACTATGTTCCTAACAATGATCAGTTTCAGTTTATTCCTTATGATTATGATAACACATTTGGTATTGACTGGTTTGATGTGGACTGGGCGACCATTGATCCCTATAGTTACTATTTGATCGATAATTCTGATCGACCGCTAGCCGATATTATCATGGATACTGGATCGTTCCGTAACCTTTTCACACATTTCCTGTCTTTTTATTTAGATCATCATTTTTCTTTGGAATTATGGGAAAATTGGATTGATAGTACCAAAGCAATGATTGACACATCTGCATTTTACGATATTTACCGCACACTTGATTATGGTTTTACATTTGATGATTTTACCAATTCATATTCAGTAAACAGTTACAATAATCAGCATGTCAAAAATGGACTGAAAGAATTTATAATTGAACGGGTATCAGCTCTAGAAAATCAAATCGATTATCTTAATGCCGAACCGCTTGTTTACGATGTTTGGTGGGAACCACAAAATCCAGTAACAGGTGATTCCATTACGATTCATGCTGCAGCATTTGGCTATCCAGATATAGACCATATTAATGTTATCATCCACAATGTAAACAATGGTTCATATGACAGCTACCCCATGCAGTATGATCCCTTGTGGGTGACGAATACACCGGAAGAAGAAGATCATTGGGCCGTGACCATACCACCGGTTGAGTCTGTTGGGGACATCGGAATACGTTTTATGTCCACAAATACAAATCAATCAACAGGCGTGACACCCATAACAGGTGAATGGTTCATTAAAGTGGCCACTTCATTATTGACCGAAAATGTAATGATAAATGAATTATTAGCAATCAACGATGCTGTCAATTCAGACGAATATGGTGAGTTTGATGATTGGCTAGAGCTTTACAATCACGGTACTGACACTGTTTATTTAGATAACCACTATCTAACAGATGATCCGGACAATTTTACTAAGTGGAGATTTCCTGAAAGTAGTCTTGCAATAGCACCGAATGAATACTTAATCGTCTGGTGTGACGATGATGATGAGCAAGGCAGCATCCACACTAATTTTAAACTGTCAGGAAATGGGGAATTCATTGCTTTTACTAACCCTGATGGAGAGACAGTGATAGATTCACTCACATTTGCTGAACAAATTGCTGATATATCTTATGGTCGTTATCCAGATGGTTCAGAAATTTGGCAGTTGATGAATCCAACACCGGGAATAACCAATACTCAAGAATTACGTTCTAATGTTAATTTAATTATACCAAGTCAATACACGGTCTATCAAAACTACCCCAACCCATTCAATCCCGTCACAACACTGCGCTATGATCTACCAGAAAACGGTCTGGTCAATATTACCATCTACGATATGCTGGGAAGGGAAGTAAAAACCCTAATCAACCAAACCCAAGACGCTGGTTACAGATCAATTATATGGGACGCTACCAATGATTACGGTAAACCAGTTAGTGCTGGTATCTATCTATATCAGATTCAGGCTGGGGAATACATGCAGACTAAGAAGATGGTGCTGTTGAAATAGATTCATTAATTAGTAAAACATCAAGCCCCACCTTCGTTTGGTTTTTTGTTTCTAGACATTTAGGCCTAGTTGATATACCAAGCAAATCGAGGGGCTCTCGCGTATTATCAGCATAGTAAATAATTCCAACTTAATTTAATCTTTGATATGATTTATGCTTAACAAAATCCACATCCATAAAATCATTTGAAGGTATACCATTGCTTGTAATATAAATCCCTAAATAGGCTCCAGTATATCCTTTGCTTAAAATGAAGGAAGATTTCATCTTATGAAAATCAATAAAACCCTCACCTTTTTGTTTATAGTGAAAACTATATTGTTGATTCTTCGATTCAATTTTTAAAACCACAATCGAATTGATATCCTTTATTAAGTCTTCTTTTACTATAATAGGTTCCTTATTCGACTGTGAAAGATTTATTTGTAGCATGGTACCAAGTTTTGTCTTTTTAATAGTAAACGTGATGTAATTATTATCTTTTTGAACCATAGCTATTCCCGCTTGGGATTCTGATTGTTTTGGCTGGAAGTTAATTTTGGCTTCATAAGTAAAATCAGTTTCTTTCTGTCTAAAACCTATGAAATTAGATCTTCCCCGTTCCTTAATAATGTTTGGACTTGCATATACTCTTAAATGTCCAGTATTAGCTTTCAATGAATAACTATTTGGTAAAGGTACTCGACGGAAATTCCACTCAAGAGATAAATCGCTTTGATCAAAATCATCCGAAAAATTTAAACTCTGATGTTGTTTAGTATTTTCAAACGGTGTTTTATTAAATCGTTCTATCTGTCCAGTCTTAGGAGCAACAACTGGCCAAAGATATTTAACCTCTTTCCACTCAAATGGTTCTCTTTCCCATTTAACTGGAGCTAAAAATGTCTCTCGCCCCATGTTAGAGCCGTTTAGTTCATCACCACGTATACCTAAGGCAACCATATACCATCTTCCATCAGATAATTCAATCAAATCACCATGCCCCGTACTATGTACCCAATTATCATAGGAAAGGTGACGGCTACTAAGAATGGGGTTTCTTTCATTGGGAATAAAAGGACCTGTAATCTTATCACTAACAGCAACCATTACCGCATGGTTAAAACTAGTGCCTCCTTCTGCAATCATTAAATAATACCGTCCATCCTTTTTGTACATATGCGGTCCTTCTGCCCATACTCCACCACAAGCTCCTCTCCATAAAAAGTGTCTTTCTCCCTTTAACTTCCAATTAATAATATCTAATTCTTGTAACCAAATTTCGCCTTCTCCGGGAAAGTTTGGTTTTTCAGGAGAGTGTGTCCCAACATACCATATTCTTCCATCATCATCAAAAAAGATATCGGGATCTATTCCAGGTGCTCCTTCAACGACAAAGGGGTCTGACCATGGGCCAGCAGCATCTTCAGATGTAATTATAAAATTAACAAAGTCTGTTGTTTTTTCTATTTCATTATAATAGACATTTGTAGTGATAATATAGAATAGGCCATTGTGATATCGAATAGTAGGGGCATGAATTCCACCATTAGATTGCACATCTACTAAATTTACTTTTTGGTTACATTGGTTTTTTCTATGTAATCCATATCCTATAAGCTCCCAGTTAATAAGGTCTTTACTTTTATGTATAGGTAGACCTGGAAAATACTCAAATGATGAGTTTACAATAAAAAACTCATCTCCAACCTTGCAAATTGAGGGGTCCGGATAGCTCCCTGGCAATATAGGATTAATGTATAAATTTTCTTTTGCTTCTAATAAGTAAGTAAAAAATAATATTACTAATAATCGTTCCATAAAATATTAAAATCTTTAAAGAATTTATTAATTATCAAGCCACACATTCCTGGGGTTTTTTGTTTCTAGACATTCAGCAAAGCGGTGTTTATTTTGTTCAGATTGAAAGCGGTAGTTTTATTAAAACCAGGAAAATGATGTTGATAAAATAATCCACTAATTTCAAAACTTATCCTTTTATGCCAATAATTTTATTAAGTCTACCACTCGGTTGGAATAACCCCACTCATTATCATACCAGTTCAGTGTTTTTACAAATCGTTTATTGATAACAGACGTAAACGGTGCATCAAAAATGGATGAATGAGGGTTGCCGATAATATCTGAAGAAACAATGGGCGTATCTTCGTATTGCAGGATGGAATTCAGGCGGTCAGTTGCGCTTGCTTCTTTGACTGCTTGGCGGATATCGTCAGCGCTTACATCAGTATTTAATTCCACATTCAAGTCAACGATTGAGCCATCGGGGACAGGCACACGCATGGCAATGCCATCTAATTTACCCTTGAGTTCTGGTAAAACAACTCCGACAGCTCTGGCAGCCCCAGTTGTTGTGGGTATAATGTTTTCTGCGGCAGCCCTGCTGCGCCGCCAGTCCGAGTGAGGAACGTCAGCTAATCTTTGATCATTTGTATAGGCATGGATTGTATTTATAACACCATATTCAATACCGAAAGCATCATTTAGGACTTTTGCCATAGGGGCTAAACAGTTCGTTGTACAGGATGCATTTGAAACAATTTTATGGTCAGGTTTAAGACCATCTTCATTTACACCAATGACGACAGTATAATCAATTTCATCCTTGGCCGGTACTGTAAGAATAACATGTCCTGTGCCAGCATCTAAATGAGCTTGCAGCTGCTCACGGGTCCTGAAAACACCGGTGGCTTCAATGACAACATCAACACCTAATTCAGTCCAGGGCAGAGCGGCTGGATCACGCTCGTTAAGCATTTTAACTTTGTGATTGGTTGTACTTAAAATTCCATTATTAACACTCACTTCATCTTTTAAGGGTCCCATGACAGTATCGTATTTCAACAAATAAGCCAGGGCATCATCATCAGCAAGGTCATTGATGGCCACAACAGCAAAATCCTGTTGGTTATTTAAAATCCTAAATACCGAGCGGCCGATGCGGCCAAAGCCATTTATGCCAATTCTCATGAGACTTCTTCCAAGTCGCAGTACGCTTTCGTGAGTTCCAGAATACGCTGCGAATATCCATAACCGTCATCATACCAGCAGACAGTCTTCAGTAATTTACCTGCAGCAATCATAGTGGCCCTGGCATCAAAAATCATGGAATGGCTGTCACCTACAACATCGCTGGATACAATGGGGTCATCTGTATAACCGATGATGGCAGACATGGAATTTTCAGAGACATCTTTCATTAATGCATTCACATCTTCCACAGAGGGTGTTGTTTGTAATTGAGTAGTAAGGTCCACGCAGGAACCGTCAGGGATAGGAACGTTAAAAGCGATACCTGCAATTTTTCCTTTGAGGTGGGGCAATATAGTTTCTACTAATTGGGGTGACTGAGTCTGGTTGGGTATAATATTTTCCACTGCAGATCGGCTGCGGCGCAGATCTGACCGCACACTGTCAGCCAGAGGTTGATCGGACGTATAAGCATGAACGGAGGTCATCATGGCCTTATCCAGTCCATACTGATTATCTAGGATATCCAGCATCAAAGCTAATACCTGCGTCGTAGATGAAGAAGGGGAAACGATTTTATCATCAGTGGATATATCATTATCATTCAAGCCCATGACAACAATACGATCTACAGGATCTTCAGGCGGTTTGGTGACTATAACCCGTTTTGCCCCGGCATCCAGGTATTTTTCCAAATCAGTGCGAGGCCAGATACGGCCGGTGCAGTCAATGATAATATCAGCACCAAGGGCATCCCAAGGCAACGAACCGGGTCCTGATCCAGGGAGTATGCGTACTTTCTGGTGACCGAAATGAATGTAATTGTCTTTGAGTACTGTTTCAGTTTCTATAGGTCCGTATACAGTATCATGCCCCAGTAAATAAAAGAGAGCTTCCGGTTCAGCCAAGTCGCTGATCCCGACAAAATTGAAACGCGGATCGTCATAGCCAAGGCGCAATAAATTGCGGCCGATACGGCCGAAACCAACAATTCCTATATTAACTTGTACTGACATTGAACTATAATATTACAAAAAATTCTTGTTTAGTTTTATTAAATAATAGTAGAAAAATCAAATTCTTGTTGGTTAAGTAAAGCAATCATAAATTGACGATTCTCAGCATACTTAATGATCTTACAACCGTAGAAATTTTCCGGTCAAAAACATAAAAAATGATAACATCAGTATATATTCATCCTATCGATCAGATAGGTGCCCAGGAACGGGTTGCCAGGCTTTTTTCCAGGAGCATTAAAAAAGAGTCTAAGGTTCACGCCCTGAAAATGGCATTAAGTATGATCGACCTCACGACATTGGAGGGCAAGGATTCTTCAGGAAAAGTGAAGCAATTATGTTATAAGGCAAGCCATCTACACGATCAATATCCTGATCTACCATCTGTTGCAGCGATCTGCGTCTATCCCACAATGGTTCCAATCGCCAAAAAAGCATTGGAGGGAACATCCATAAACATTGCATCAGTTGCCACGGCATTTCCTAGCGGAATGTCCTCTATGGAAAACAAGTTGGATGAGGTTAAAAAAGTGGTGGATGATGGTGCAAATGAAGTGGACATGGTCATTTCCAGGGGAAAATTTTTAAGCGGGGAATATGATTACGTTGCTGATGAGATCTCCCAAATTAAGGACGCATGTGAAAAAGCTCATTTGAAAGTTATTTTAGAGACTGGCGAATTAGTAACATTGGATAATGTGCGCCTGGCAAGTGATATCGCCCTGAATGCAGGTGCTGATTTTATCAAGACCTCCACTGGAAAAATATCCCCGGCAGCCACACCACCTGTGGTTCTGGTTATGCTGGAAGCCATTCGTGATCATTATAAAAAAACCGGAAAAAAAATAGGAATGAAACCAGCAGGTGGAATTAGCAAAGCCAAGCAGGCCATTCAGTATCTGGTCATGGTCCGCGAAACTCTTGGGAAGGATTGGTTGACACCTGACCTCTTTAGGTTTGGAGCCAGTTCATTGGCCAATGATGTGCTCATGCAGATCGTAAAGCAATCCACAGGTCACTATCAATCAGGAAATTATTTTTCCATCGATTAACAGTAGATTTATCTATGGCTAAAGCATCACCGACACTGGAATTTGATACGGATTGGGAATACAGCTCCGCTCCAGAAAGTACAGATCATATCCAGATTAAGCCTCAAAATGAGTTGTTCATTAATGGTGATTTCGTTGTTCCCAGCGATGGCAACTATTTTGATACGATCAATCCTGCTAGTGAGAAAACATTATCCAAAGTTGGTCATGCAACAGCAGATGATGTAGATAAAGCGGTCAAGGCGGCCCGAAAAGCGGTCAAAGGTCCTTGGTCAAAGATGGATGGCGCAGAACGGGGAAAATACATATTTCGAATCGCTCGTCTCATCCAGGAAAAAGCCCGTGAATTTGCGGTGATCGAATCCATGGATGGAGGCAAACCCATCCGTGAATCAAGGGATGTGGATATTCCACTGGTGTCCGCACACTTCTTTTATTATGCTGGCTGGGCAGACAAACTTGAATATGCATTCCCGGGGAAAGATACAACACCCATCGGTGTAGCCGGACAGATCATCCCTTGGAATTTCCCACTGTTGATGGCCGCCTGGAAGATTGCCCCGGCGTTGGCCACGGGCAATGCGGTGGTGTTAAAACCGGCTGAGACCACACCGTTAACAGCATTAAAACTGGCTGAGGTATTACAGGAAGCTGACCTTCCGCCAGGAGTAGTGAATATTATTACCGGGGCGGGAAAAACCGGCCAGGCCATTGTGGACCATCCTGACGTAGATAAGATCGCCTTTACCGGATCCACAGAAGTGGGAAAAATGATCATGAGAGCGGTAGCTGGAACAGGAAAGAGATATACCCTTGAGTTAGGCGGCAAAGCGGCCAATATCATTTTTGAAGATGCACCCATTGACCAGGCAGTGGAAGGAATCGTTAATAGTATCTTTTTCAATCAAGGCCATGTCTGTTGTGCAGGTTCGCGCTTGTTTGTCCAGGAAAGTATTGCTGATACGATTATCTCAAAATTAAAGGACCGGATGGAGACACTGATTATTGGTGATCCCCTGGATAAAAACACGGATATCGGCGCTATCAACTCCAAAATGCAGTTAGACAAGATCAAGATGTACGTGAAATTGGGGCAGAAAGAAGGCGGTACTATTCATCAATCTTCCTATTCTTTACCCAAAAAAGGATTTTGGTACGCGCCCACATTATTCACGGATGTGAGTCAGTCTCATCGAGTGGTCCAGGAAGAAATCTTTGGACCAGTGTTGGCGATCCAGACCTTCCGGACAGTCGATGAAGTGATCACGAAAGCGAATAATATTCCATACGGGCTTTCTGGTGGTGTGTGGACGGACAAGGGTTCAAAGATATTCAAGATCTCCAAAGCAGTGAGAGCCGGCGTTGTGTGGGCAAATACATTTAATAAATTTGATCCATCCTCTCCTTTTGGCGGCTATAAGGAAAGCGGCATGGGCCGCGAAGGCGGATTGGAAGGTTTAATGCCGTATGTTAACTTGGTTTAACGAAAGATAATATCATGGGTAAACGAGAAGATATAAAGAAAACGTACAAATTATATATTGGCGGCAAATTCCCTAGAACTGAATCGGGGCGCTATATTAAATGGACTGACCCAAAAAATTCAACTTATGTGAATGTCTGTCGTGGATCGAGAAAAGATTTCAGGAATTCCGTAGTTGCTGCCCGGAATGCATTTACCGACTGGAGTTCCAGGACAGCGTATAACCGCAGTCAAATATTGTACAGGATTGGAGAAATGCTGGAAGGTAAACGTAGCCAGTTCATGGATGAATTGATGCTTCAGGGTGCATCAAAAAATGCTGCGGAAAATGAAATAAACCGAGCCATTGATCGATTGATCTATTATGCCGGCTGGGCAGATAAATATCAGCAATTGTTCAGCCGGGTCAATCCTGTGGCAGCACCCTATTTCAATTTCACTTATACCGAACCTACAGGTGTCGTGGCTGCCATTGCCCCTGATGATTCATCATTGGTGGGCCTGGTATCCATCATGGCGCCCATTATTGCAGGGGGGAATACAGTCGTTTTACTTGCTTCTGAATTAAAACCGCTGTGCTCCATCTCATTTGCTGAGGTGCTGCACACATCCGATGTACCTGCAGGTGTAGTAAATATTTTGACAGGTTACAGGGATGAATTGATCGAACATTTTTCAACTCATATGGATGTGAATTCTATTGTGTATTGTGGAAACGATCCTGATGATATAAAGACAATACAGGAAAATGCAGCACTGAACGTAAAACGACCTGTTGTGTACGCAGATGAAGACTGGATGGACCAGAAAAACCAGGGGCCTTATCATATCCTCAACAACCTGGAATCGAAGACGACCTGGCATCCGATTGGTCTTTAATATCTAACAATTATAATGTATTTCCATGAATGAATTGAGATCAGTAGAAACAATTGTGTCCAGATCCAATGGATTTAAACCATCCGTTGGAATCATCCTGGGTTCTGGATTAGGCTCTTTTGTTGACAAAATTCAAGATCAGATCGTTTTTTCATATGACGAATTAGATGGATTTCCTCCTTCTGGAGTAGGTGGTCATGCAGGAAAACTGGTGTTGGGGACAATTGAAGGGACCCCCGTTGCTGTGCTGCAGGGCCGTGTCCATTATTATGAATCAGGTCAAGCTGACGCTATGAAAGTTCCAGTTCGTACTCTGGCCGGTTTGGGATGTGAACAATTGCTCCTGACCAACGCCGCCGGCAGCTTGAAAGAAGAAGCCCAGCCCGGCAGCGTTATGCTCATTAATGATCATATAAATTTTACAGGCGTGAACCCATTATTTGGAGAGGATAACATTTCAAGATTTGTAGATATGGGTGATGCTTATGATCCAAATCTGCGAGATGTACTTCATTCCATTGCTGCTGACCAAGGAATCAAACTTCATGAAGGTGTGTATATTTGGTTTTGTGGTCCCAGTTTTGAAACACCGGCAGAAATTCGAGCCGCAAAAACAATAGGCGCTGATGCAGTGGGGATGTCCACTGTCCCAGAAGTCATTTTGGCTCGCCATGCTGGAATGAACATTGCTACTATTTCTGTCATCACTAATATGGCAGCAGGAATGAGCTCTGAATCATTGAGCCATGAACAGACCATGGCCAATGCTGATATTGGTATTCAAGATCTGCAGAAATTATTGATCAACTATTTGAAAACAGTCTCCAGTTGATCTGATATAAAGATCAAACCTTAAATAATTTTTAAATGCCTGAAACAACCATTCAAAAAGGTCAAGAAATTGAATTGACCATCGATTCCCTTGCCTATGGAGGACGTGGCGTGGCCAAGGTAGATGGATATGTTATCTTTGTTAAAAATTCCATTCCCGGTCAAAAGGTCAATGCTCTCATCTATCGCAAGAAAAAGGGATATGCCGAAGCACGCCCCTTGGAAGTATTGGAAGAGTCTCCTCATATTGTAAGTGCTCCATGCGAACATTTTGCCTATTGCGGCGGCTGTACCTTTCAGCAATTGGATTATGCAGAACAGGTGAACCAGAAAAAACAGCAGGTTGAGGCCCTTTTCAGGCGCCAAGCAGGAATTTCAGATTTTACCATAGATGAAGTGATCCCGGCTGATCAACAATTCCACTACCGGAATAAAATGGAGTTTTCTTTCTCAAACCGCCGCTGGACATTACCTGATGAGGGCGATGATACAGAAAGAAGTTTTGCATTAGGGCTTCACATTCCCCGTCGATATGATAAAATATTGGATATCAACAATTGCCATATCCAGCCAGAATTTGGGAATGAAATATTAAATGCAGTAAAAACCAAAGCGCGGGAATTAAAACTCAAGCCTTATGATGTAAAAACGCATAATGGTTTTCTACGGCACTTGGTTATGCGCTTTGGACATAATACAGGTGATATTATGGTGAACCTGGTTACCAGTTATGAGAATCCTGAATTGATCCAACCACTGGCTGATCATATCCATGAAACATTTCCCCAGGTCACTTCCGTCATCAATAATATCAACACCCGGAAAGCGGATATAGCATTTGGTGAATTTGAAACTCTCCTCCATGGTTCGCCCACTATAACTGAAAAGATGGGAAAACTTACTTTTGAGATATCCGCCAATTCCTTTTTTCAGACAAATTCTATTCAAGCTGAAAAACTGTATCAAACTGTACTAGTAGGTGTCGAAATAACAGGTGAAGAAATAGTATTTGATCTCTACTGCGGGACGGGCTCTATCTCACTTTTTCTGGCACAAAATGCGAAAGAGGTCCACGGGTTTGAACTCATAACGTCGGCAGTGGAAGATGCCACACGAAACGCCATGACCAATATTATCACCAATGTGCGTTTCCATAAAGCAAATTTGGACTTCTTCTTCAAGAAAGAGAAAACCCATAAAGACCTTCCTGTTCCGGATGTGATCGTGATCGATCCTCCACGGGCCGGTATACACAAAGACATGTTGAAGGCACTACCTGAATTTGGGGCGGAAAGACTGGTCTACGTATCCTGCAATCCTACCACCCAATCCAGAGATGTGGCCCTGTTGATGGAAAATGGCTATGGTCTGAAAAAGTTGACCATGGTGGATATGTTCCCCCACACCCCCCATATTGAGACTGTAGGGATTCTTGAAAAGAACTGATTCTTAACTTATTTCTTTCTGCTAACTGACTTAAATTTTTCGCTATGCGTCACTGGTTTCGCTTACTAATTCGCAACAGTTTCTTCCAAGTAGGCATGGGCATCTTCGTGGTCATGATCTTGGGAGGGCTTATTTTGCGAGCCCTGGAAACAGGAAAGATCACTGAAGGAGAGAACTCATTTTGGTGGGCAATAGTTACTATGACTACTGTGGGATATGGCGATTTTGCGCCATCAACTTCTGAAGGAAGAATTTTTGCAGTGCTGGTCATGTTTGCTGGTATCTCACTGACAGCCATGTTCACAGCAGTCATATCATCCATATTTGTAGCAAAACGAATAAGGGAGGAAAAAGGTTTGGAAAACGTAAATGTAAAAGATCATATAATACTTTGCGGCTGGAATCGTAATGCCGATAAGATCATTGATTCGATCCAATATTTGTCAGAGGGCAGGCGCAAGGACCTTGTTTTGATCAATGATCTGGATGAAGAAGAGATCGCCCGCTTGAAAACGCGCTATCGGAATATTCGCCTGCACTTCGTGGCGGGTGATTTTACAAGCGAACAGATTCTTCAAAGGGCAAACCTGGAAGAAGCGGAAACGGCAATGATTGTCCCCAGTGATGTGGATGACACCATACATAATCCAGATGAAAAGACTATATTAGCTGCATTGACCATCAAGGGTATGGAACCGAATATTCGGTTAATTGCTTATCTCCACAGCCGGGAAAATCTGACGCACATAAAACGCGCCAATGCAGATGAAGTGGTCATCAGTGATGACTTTGGAGCATACATGCTGGCGTCCCATGTAATGGATCCCGGGATTCCGCAAACAATGAACAATCTTTTGGATAATGTATCTAAAAATCGATTCAAACGGGTGGATATACCCAGTGAATTTGTAGGCAGATCTTTTGATGATCTATTTACACACTTCAGGAAGAAAAACAATTCAATAGTTGTGGGTGTTTTTGCAGAAGATGAAAACCTTGGAATTGGAGAGGTACTTTCTGCTGACTCTTCAGCCTTGGATGCTTTTATTGAGCGTAAACTGAAGGAAGGCGGTATTTCCCTGCAGGAAGAGAGCAAAATCACAACAGTGATCAATCCTGACAATAACTATAAAATCAAAGATGGTGAACGAGCCATCATTATTCCGTGAGGCTATTATGGATGTAGGAGCATTAAGATATTTTTCGATTTTCAAGGGACTCGAAGAAAGCCAAATCAAACCTTTTGCAGATAAAGCAACCTCAGTAGATGTAGCAACAGGAAATAATTTTATCGTTGAGGGCGATGTAGGTGATTCTGTTTTTCTACTGCTGGAAGGTGAAGTGGAAATTAACCAGGCCTTGACCCTTACCATGAATAAGGGTGAAGTAGACAACCGCGAAAAAGCTATCATTAAACTCACCAGCGAGATTAAACCGCTCTTTGGTGAAATGTCACTTTTTAATGAAGGCGACCGTCGCACAGCCAGCGTTAAAGCATTAACGGACTGCAAACTGGCTAAGATCACAAAAGAAGAATTATTTGAGATCTGTAATGCTCACCCTGAAACGGGTTACAAGGTCATGCAAAACTTGTGCAGGACTCTTTGCGGGAACCTAGTCAAGGCAAACCAGAATGTGCTAAAACTGACCACTGCCTTCAGTCTGATCCTCGAAAGATAACATACATGAAAGATGGAATATGGAAGGCAGGGCAATCAACCAATCAACCAATCATTCTCACACCTTTGTAATTACCCAATTCTTCAAAAAAACCAGCGACTTAATTACTCCAGTTAGGAAGAATTAATTCATGACGGTCCAGCTGGAAAAAGTATACAACCCTGCCAAGATCGAAGATAAGTGGTACCAGCACTGGCTGGACAATAACTACTTCCACGCAGAGGTCAATCCAGATAAGACTCCCTACACGATCGTGATCCCGCCGCCCAATGTAACCGGGATGTTAACAATGGGTCACGTACTCAATAATACCATACAAGACATCCTGATCCGCAAAGCACGGATGGAAGGGAAAGAAGCGTGCTGGATACCGGGCACAGACCATGCTTCCATTGCCACTGAAGGGAAAGTGGTGAA
Source organism: Fidelibacterota bacterium (assembly GCA_002730315.1). GTDB lineage: Bacteria > Fidelibacterota > Marinisomatia > Marinisomatales > TCS55 > UBA2126. Next base: position 46,151 of record PBZW01000066.1, on the reverse strand, counting down.
AATGCTCAAGGAGCAAGGTATTGATAAAAGCACCCTCACGAGGGCAGAGTTTTTGGAGCATGCTTGGAAATGGAAAGAAGAATACGGCGGTATCATTATTCAGCAGTTAAAAAAACTGGGCTGCTCATGTGATTGGGAACGGGAACGATTCACCATGGATGCAGGCTATTCAAGGGCAGTACTGGCAGCATTCGTAAAATTATATGAAAAAGGCTTGATCTATAGAGGTTACCGCCTGGTGAACTGGTGCCCGGTGTCCAAATCAGCCATTAGCGATGAAGAAGTCATCCACCAGGAGGTCAATGGGCATTTATGGTATTTTAAATATCCGATCAAGGACAGCGATGAGTTTATGGTTGTTGCCACAACCCGTCCGGAAACGATGCTGGGGGACACAGCTGTAGCGGTTCATCCTAAAGACGAACGCTTTGCACATTTGGTTGGCAAAACGATCATTTTGCCATTGGTTGGTAGGGAGCTGCTGGTCATTGCAGATGATTACGTGGATCCGGAATTTGGTACAGGCTGTGTAAAAGTAACTCCTGCCCACGATCCCAATGATTTTGCCATGGGTGAGCGTCATAATTTGGAATTCATCAATGTCATGAATGATGATGCATCTTTAAATGAAAATGCCCCGGAAGCATACCAAAACTTGTCCAGGGAAGATGCCAGAAAGGCAGTTGTCAAGGATCTGGATTCACAAGGGTTTCTTGAAAAAACAGAAGAATATGTGAACAAGGTGGGATATTCAGAACGAGGGAATGTGCCCATCGAATTTTATATGTCCGAACAATGGTTCATGAAAATGAATGAATTGTCCAAACCTGCTCTGCAGGCAGTGAAAGACGGCAAGATAAAGTTCCACCCGGAGCACTGGACTAAGACGTATGATCATTGGATGGATAATATCAAAGACTGGTGCATCAGCCGTCAGCTCTGGTGGGGGCACCAGATCCCGGTTTGGTATCATAATGATGATCCGGAAAAATTGCATGTATCGGTTGATGGTCCTGAAGACCCTGAAAACTGGACACAAGATCCCGATGTATTGGATACCTGGGCCAGCTCGTGGCTGTGGCCCATTGCCGTCCACGATTGGCCGGATGAGAGTGAAGAATTAAACTATTTTTATCCAACCGATGCACTGGTCACCGGTCCGGACATCATCTTTTTCTGGGTGGCGCGGATGATCATAACCGGCTATGAATTCATGGGTGACCTGCCGTTCAAAGATGTGTATTTCACATCCATTCTCCGGGATGAAACGGGGCGTAAGTTTAGCAAATCACTGGGGAATTCACCGGACCCCTTCGACCTGTTTGAAGAATATGGTACAGATGCAGTACGTTTTGGCATCATGCTCATGGCAACCCAGGGACTGGATGTTCTTTTCTCGTCCACCCGGTTGGAGGTTGGACGGAATTTTATGAATAAGCTCTGGAACGCCTCCCGTTTTGTCATGATGAACCTGGAAGATGGAAATATCCCTGATATTGATATTGAAAATGAGGAATTGGACCTTCCTGAACTCTGGATTATGAGCCGCCTGCAAACAGCTATAAACGATTATAACAGGCAGTTGGTTAGATTCCATTTTAATGAAGCTGCAAAAGTATTGTACGACTTTACGTGGAGTGATTTTTGTGATTGGTATATCGAAATAGCCAAAACGCGATTTAACGGCAGTGATGAACATCGAGCAGATGTTTCTCGAGCTGTAGCGGTCCATGTGCTGCGTACTATATATAAAATATTACATCCTTACGCTCCATTTATAACCGAGGAATTGTGGGCACACGTAAAGGAAAAGGCTGATCCCGATATTATCATTTCACCTTGGCCTGAAACGGATGAATCATTTTTAAACAAACGTACTGAGCAAGACATGTCATTATTGCAGGAGATTGTTTCGGGAATACGCACCGTGCGCAGCAGAATGAATGTACCGCCTGCAAAAAAATCTGAATTAGTGGCCAAGTGCGATACTAAAATGGCATCATTTTTGCAGCAATACGAGAAAATTATTGCAACACTTTCGCGGACGACATCGGTTACGGCTGGCAGCAGCCAGGCGAAACCGGAACAATCAGCAACGGTGGTCATCGGCGACAATGAACTGTATATTCCATTGGGCGGATTGATTGATTTAGAAGAGGAAAAGGCCAGGCTGCAGAAACGGGCAAACGAAATAAACGGCCATTTAGCGGGAATTTCCAAAAAACTGTCCAATGAACAATTTATAAGCAGAGCGCCGGAAGAAGTGGTGGCCCGTGAAAAAGAAAAGCAAAATGATATGTCAGCAGAACTCGAAAAAGTGAACACAAACCTGGAGATGCTGCAATGAGAAAATTTATATATTTACTACCCATTATACTTTTCAGCCAGACCATGACAGTCTATAAAGACAATATAGCCTTGGTAAAGGAACCAGTGTATTGGTCTGTATCTGCAGGCAAGTCCGAGATCACCTATGATCAACTTCCCGCCGGTTTATATCCAGAGTCCCCATTCTTAACACTCCATGATGCTACAATCTTGTACCAGAGATATAATTCAAACGTATTTAGTGGTGATAAGTATTTCCGGGAAAATCTTGGGAAATATGTTTATGTAAAAGTGCATAACTCTAAAGTTCACGAGGGAACGCTTATTCAAGCTACCGGCGGTTTTGTCACCCTGCAGACGCGCAAGGAAATAATAACTATCGCCCGTACTAAAGTGGACTATATGTATACAAAGGACCAGCAAACAGTTCCACAACTGCGCCCGGAATTAGCTTGGGATATTAACAGCCCTTTAGCTGGCACAATATCCGGGGATCTTGTCTATTTGTCAGGGGGATTTGATTGGAATGCTGTTTACCGTTTTATACTCAATGGTAATAATGGACAATTGATTCCGGAAGCAGTGGTAAAAAATAATAGCAATGTGGATTTCAGTAATTTTTCAATAAAACTGGTTGAAGGCAATCTTCAGAAAAAAGGCGGTCGTGTTCAACCCGTTTATCGGGCAGAAGCCCGTATGGCTGCCATGGATGCTCCTACAGTGGCTAATGAACAGGAATTAGGGGATTTCCACATTTACAGTTTACCGGAACGAATTGACCTGAACCGCAATCAAAGCGTTACAGTCCGCTTGTATGAACCTCGTAACGTAGATTATGAAAAGACCTACGTTTTTGAGAACATAGAAAGGAGCAAAAAAGAAGAACCGTTGAAGATTGAGATCAAACTATCCAACACCGCTGAAAACAATTTGGATATTCCCCTGCCCCAGGGCAAGGTCAGCCTCTATTTATTGTCCCCAAATGGGTCCATGGAATACGCAGGTGAAGATATTCTGAAACAAGTACCCCGAGGAGAAACAGCCACCATTTTCGCCGGTAGGGCTTTTGATGTGATCGGCAAGCGTACCGTTCTGCACTATGACCGCCAGCGCAAGAGCGAGGAAGCATCCATTGAAATTATTGTGAAAAATATACGAGATGAAGCTGTGAATGTCCGTTTGGTTGAGCAAATTCATGGAGATTGGGTTATACGTGACGCTTCTGAAGATTATATAAAGAAAGATGCATCAACTATTCATTTCCCCATTTCTCTCAAGGCAAGCGACTCCAAAACGGTCACATACACTTACCGCAAGGAATGGAAATAGTCCCTTGTGTCAACTCAAATTGATCTAAACTCCCCGGTTCAATATATCCAAGGAGTCGGTCCCAAACGGGCCGAGGTGCTGCAATCTGTCGGCGTGTCCACGGTTCATGATCTGCTCCATTACTATCCACGCCGATACCTGGACCGCACCTCGGTCAGTTCGATCCGAAATATTAAAAAAAATGACGTAACCACGTTGGTGGGAACCATTGAGGTGTGTGGTGAGCGTCAGGCACGAAAACGAAAAATATTTCAAGCGGTCCTATCAGATGGAACGGGATTGATCACATTGGTTTGGTTCAATGGTGTAAAATACATCAAGAATTCCATTCAAAAAGGTGATCGTTTAGCTGTCCATGGTAAAGTGGAATTTTATAATGGCTTCCAGATCGTTCATCCTGATTATGATAAACTGGATACAGACGCAGATCCCATCAATACTGGCGCCATTATTCCATTATACCCCTTATCTGCAGAACTGAAGAAAGCAAAAGTGGATCACCGCAGTTTTCGCAGAATGATCAAAAGTATCGAAGATTCATTTAGTGTAATAGATGACCATTTAAATGCAGAAATGATCCATGAGAATAAATTGATCCCCCTTCATACTGCGCTCAAGCATATCCATTTTCCTGATTCCATCGATGAACTGAAAAAGGCCATAAATCGCTTAAAATTTGATGAACATTTTTTTCTGCAGCTACTAATGATGCTGCGTAAAAAGTCTTATGAAGCAGTCGGAACAAAACCCCTTTCAAAGATGGGCCCTTATGAACAAACGATCCGGGATGGTCTTGGATATGAACTGACATCCGCCCAGAAAAGAGTGGTGGATGAGATCCACAGTGATATTTCAAGGAACATTCCCATGAATAGACTTCTTCAGGGCGATGTGGGGTCGGGAAAGACCATCGTATCGATTTTGTCTACAGTGTCGGCTGTTTCCAATAGTGTCCAGGTGGCCATCATGGCGCCTACAGAAATATTGGCACACCAGCATTTTGAAACATTCAAAAAACACTTGGAAAAGGTCCATATCAGTTGTGCATTATTGGTAGGCAAGCAAAAAGCATCAGAACGAAAACAGACTTTAGAAGCTGTTAAAGATGGGAAGATTGATGTGGTTGTGGGGACCCACGCATTGATCCAGAAAGATGTCGAGTTCAAGGAATTGGGTCTTGTGATCGTAGATGAACAGCATCGTTTTGGTGTGGCTCAAAGAGGTGTCCTGACCCAAAAAGGATTAAACCCACACCTTTTGGCAATGACCGCCACACCCATACCCCGGACCATGGCCATTACCTATCACGGGGACATGGACCTGTCTATCATTGATGAAATGCCAAAAGACAGGAAACCGGTCATTACAAAAGTGGTGAATGAAGAACGGTTACAGAATGTGTATAAATTCATTCGTGAAGAAGTAGAAGCAGGAAGGCAATGTATGGTGGTCTATCCACTGGTGGAAGAAACAGAGAAGTCAGACCTGGCTGCTGCAACAGAAGGGTTTGAGGAATTAAAGAAGATATTCAAAGGTATCAACGTTGGTTTGATCCATGGTCGCATGAAAAAAGATGAAAAAGATGCTATTATGGATTCATATGCAAAAAATGAGATCAATATTCTTGTTTCAACAACAGTGATCGAAGTGGGGATCGACATTCCCAACGCCTCGGTGATGCTCATCGAACACGCCGAGCGCTTCGGCCTGACACAGCTCCATCAACTTCGGGGAAGAGTGGGAAGAGGAAGCGTCAAGAGTTATTGTATATTGGTTGAGCGGAACATTAGGGAAACGTCGAGAAAGCGATTGGCCATTATGGAAGAAACAAATGATGGGTTTGTTATCGCTGATGAGGATTTGAAAATGCGTGGCCCGGGAAAATTCTTCAGTACTGAACAGAGTGGCTTTTTTAAACATAAAATTGCGGATATGGTTACAGATGGACCATTGATTAGGCTGGCTCGAAAAGCTGCACAAAACATCGTTGAAAATGATCCTGCATTGAACGATCATCCGCTAATGAAAAATCGGATGTTAAAGGACTATGCACAATATTTAGAAACGGCTGCTATTAGTTAATGATTGATCAAACCCATTGTCCTCTCTGCAAAAATGAACTAACGATCGTGTTCACCACGAAAGATTTTTTAGTGAGCGGTGAATCATTTGATATTGTAGAATGTTCAGACTGTGGATTACGCCTGACCAGCCCATTTCCTAACAAAGACAACATTGGCAGTTATTATGAATCGGAGGAGTATATCTCCCACGCGGAGGAAACAAAAGGACTGTTCGATTTCATTTATAATATGGTCCGTGCTTATATGTTAGGCAGAAAAGGAAAGATCATTGAAAGGTCATCCAGAAAAAGATCAGGGACTATTTTAGATATTGGCTGTGGAGCCGGTCATTTTCTTGATAAAATGAAAATTGATGGTTGGAGAGTGAAAGGGGTGGATGTTTCATCTAAAGCTCGAGAAATAGTAAAACAGCAATTTGACATAGAAGTGATTTCTCCCGATGATTGGTTGAATTCAGATGAAAAATATGATGTGGTCACCTGCTGGCACAGTCTGGAGCATGTTCATGATCCTTTGGAATATTTACAAAAGTTCAAACAACAGTTAAATGAAAATGGAATATTGGTGGTGGCATTGCCAAATTATGATTCTCCTGATGCCCATAAATATGGTGCAGACTGGGCAGCCTATGATACACCAAGACATTTGTATCATTTTACTCCACCATCCATCTCAAAGATCATGACACAAAATGGATTTAGTGTACAAGGTTGTCATCGAATTAATTTTGATCCGTTTTATGTTTCCATTTTGAGTGCCAAGCATAAAGGATCGTCGCATTTTTCCGGGATAGTGAATGGATTGGCTTCATGGTTCATTTCTGTATTTCAAAAAGAAAAATGCAGTTCGTTGATCTATATAATGAAAGTGAATGAATGATTCATCTTTTGCAACATTCAGTATAAATTCGCTGGCTTTTTTAGACTGAAACATCAACACATTTATTACGTTAGGTAAATCAAATTATGTCTACAGATAAAAAATATACAGAACAGCAACTCTTTGACCAGCTCATTTCATCGCTGGTTCACAGCGCTTGGGTTTTTTTAGGTAAAATAAAGAATCCGGTAAATGATGAACTGGAACGGAACTTGGACCAGGCATCGGTACAGATCGACATGCTCGATATGCTTTATAAACGCATGAAAGGAAACCTGACAGATAACGAGGATCAATACCTTGAGCACCTTGTGCGTGAACTAAAAATGAACTTTGTGGAAGAAAAAAATAAAAAGACTAAAAATGGAGAAAGTATGGAAGATGGGCAAGGTAAGATGAAAAAGGGGGAAGATACTGATGATACAGAAAAGACGGATAAACCAGAAACTGATGGAACTACAATGAATGATGAAAAAAATGAGGAAGATAAGTGATCTCCCACGACAATTTGTTTTTGAATAGAATTCTTGCCGCTATTACGCTGGTAGTTTCATTTATCGTTTATTTGAGTACTATGTCTCCCACAGTACCTTATTGGGACTGCGGTGAATTCATTGCCACTTCGTATATATTGGGTGTTCCTCACCCACCGGGAAGCCCTCTTTATTTAATACTAGGGCGAATCTTTTCCATGCTGCCGCTTAATACAGATATTGCTTATAGGGTAAACCTTATGTCGCCTATTACCAGCGCCGTGGCGGTGATGCTGCTTTATCTTATTATTGTTAAAGTGATCGCCCATTTCCGTGGAGAAATTCGTACACGCCAAGATGCCATTATTGCCTTTGGCGCTGCATTTGTAGGAACCATGACCTTTGCTTTTACTGACAGCCATTGGTTCAACGCCGTGGAAGCGGAAGTATATGCCATAAGTACTTTTTTCACCGCTATTGTAGTCTGGCTGATTTTGCACTGGTCCGATCGGGCAGATGAACAGGGAAGCGAGCGTTATATCCTGATCATTGCCTACATGTTCGGTTTGGCAATTGGTGTGCATATACTGAATTTATTGACATTACCTTTCATTGCTCTCATTATCTATTTTCGGAAAATGGAATTTGAATGGAAGACATTTTTTATTACTACCGCTATTACATTCTTCACATTCCTTATTATTCATAACGGCATTATTAAAGGCTTGCCGCACCTGGCCGGCTCAACTTTAGGATTACCCGGTGTAATCGTTCTTGTTTTATTGGTCGTTGGCGTAACGATCTGGTCTATTCTTAAGAAACATCAACTTCTGTCACTGGCGCTGACGTCTATGGTCCTGATTCTGGTAGGTTATTCCAGCTATGCGCTGATTTTTATTCGCTCAGGACAAGACCCTGCCATCGATGAGAATAATCCGGAAAATATTCCTGCAGCCATTTCATATTTGGAACGGGAGCAATATGGCGAAATAGGCCAATTTCCAAGACGCTATAAAGGGTTGTCAGCCAAACATGAAATCGTCGGCCGACCTGCGGCCGGAAGAAATAAATATTCTTCCAGCCAGAACAGGAAATATATGTTTTACAATGGTTCAAAACAGTGGGATTTCTTTTGGAATTACCAGATCAGGAAAATGTATAACCGCTATTTCCTGTGGCAATTTGCCGGTCGCGGTCCTTCATCAGGTGATTATACCACAGCCATGGGAGCCAATTTTCGCGAAGATGGCGTTTATTGGTTGCAATTTGGTCTACCCCTGGGATTGATTTTAGGCTTGATTGGTATGGTGCATCATTTCCGCAAAGACTGGAATATTGGCTTTACGGTTTTTACTTTATTTTTTGTAATTGGCTGGCTGCTGATTTTGTATTTGAATCAGGATAACCCGCAACCAAGGGAACGTGATTATTCCTATGTCGGCAGTTTTATGGCTTTTGCTATTTGGATAGGTGTGGGGTCAGCCGCAATCGGAGAATGGATTACTCAATATATAAAGAAACCTGCTGTATCCCGAAATGCTATTATTACTGCACTGGTTTTACAGGTCATTTTTATTCCCGGCGTCATGCTGAAAGCAAATTACAGCCAACACGATCGTTCTGGTAATTTTGTAGCATGGGACTATAGCTATAATTTACTGCAATCATGTGAACCAAACGGCATTCTATTCACCAATGGTGATAACGACACCTTTCCGTTATGGTACCTTCAAGAAGTTGAGGGTATTAGAAAAGATGTAACTGTCGCCAATTTGAGTTTGTTGAATACACCTTGGTACATTAAGCAACTGCGTGATTTACGACCTACGGATGCGGAATATAACAAACTTATCGAAGAGCGGGAGGGTATTGAAAATATTGGCCGGCGCTTTATAAAAGTTGATGATGATGATATTCGTAATATTACAGCCGGTTTAACCCGTTGGAAAACACGGGAAGTAACATTTCCGGTCAAAAGTGAAAATCAGATCACATGGACTGTCAAACCGACATTTGCCAAACAGGCCCTTAAAGTTCAGGACATGATGATCATGCAGATCATTAATGATGCCAATTGGAAATCCCCCATCTATTTTGCCGTGACTGTTTCCCCTGGAAATCGTATTGGCCTGGAAGAATATTTGGAAATGGAAGGGCTGGCTTACCGCTTGCGACCCTATAAAACAAGAGGGGTCAATGCCGATCGTATGGAACTGCACTTAATGACAGATTTAGGATCAGATACTTGGCAAAAGGGCCTTGTTGGCAAAGAATGGGAAGACCAGGAAGGAACAATGTGGTTCCGGAGCCCTCATGAAAAGTACTTATTTCGCAATCTTGGTAATGAAGATGTGCATTATAATAGCCAGGTTATCCGTTTGCTGCAAAACTACCGAAGTGCCTACATGCAGTTAGCCGTACATCATTTTATGGAATTTCAAAAGTCTCAGGCTTCTGATAATGAAGAATCAACTGCCATAAAGAAAGCCAAGGTAGAAGAAGTATTGGATGAAATGTCAGAGAACTTACCAGAACATACAATCCACATGGATAACAGGGACCTGCATTATCAAGTTGGCAGACTCTATTACGGTGTTGGAAATAAAGAGAAATTCAGTTCAGTGCTGGATGAGCTCATGGAACGCAATGACAATACTGTTCGCCATCGTGTAGAATACGCCCAATCATACATGGAATTGGAAGACTTTGACACAAGCCTGACAATCTTGGAAAATCTTTACAATGGCTACAATTCCATAGAGGCTAAGATATTGGCGGGTGGACGAGACAGAAAAAATGTAGATACAAAAGTATGGAATCAGTATCGTAAAAATTATCCTGATATTGTCAGCCATTTGATCATCAATTACCGTAAGCTTGATATGGAAGATGAAGCCATGGATCTCTTAACATCTTGGCTGGAACGGAATCCTAAAGACAAAGAAGCACAAAAGCTGTTAAAGGAAATGGAGAGTGGTGCAGGGTAGCTGCTGTAGTGGTAAATGGTGAATGGTGGAACAACTCACTACTAATCAGCTTCAAATATAAACTAACCATCTAAAATGTTCATTTCAATCATCATCCCCCACTGGAATGGTATCGAAATCCTGTCGGAGTGCCTTGCTTCCTTAAAACAATCAACCTATCAGAACAAAGAGGTCATTGTAGTGGATAATGCTTCCACCGATGGCAGCCAGGCTTGGATCAAGGAAAACCATCCGGAGGTCACCTTAATTGAAAATGATAGTAATTATGGCTATGCAGGCGGTTGTAACCGGGGAGTGCCTTCAGCAAAGGGAGATTGGTTATTATTCCTGAACAATGATACAATCCATGAGCAGGACTGGATGGTTAAGTTGGCTGATCATGTAAGTGAACAGGAAGAAATTGCTGCTGTCCAGCCCAAGATTCGCAATTATTATGAACGCAAAAAATTTGATTATGCTGGCGGAGCTGGAGGCCATATGGATTTGTTCTCTTTTCCTTTTGCAAAGGGACGGATCTTTTTGGAGCAAGAAGAAGATAATGGTCAATACGATAAAACGGCTGAAATCTTCTGGGCCTCGGGAACAGCCATCATGGTTAGAAAAAAAGATTTTGAAACAGCCGGCGGGTTTGATGAAACATTTTTTGCACACCAGGAAGAGATTGACCTGTGCTGGCGTTTCCAACTTATGGGGAAGAAGGTTGTTTTTGCACCTACTTCAGTAGTGTATCATAAAAATGCAGTTTCTTTGCCCATGCATTCATTTAAAAAATATTATCTCAACCACCGTAATTCTTTTTTCATGCTGTTAACGAATTATAACCTGCCACTGACCCTCTATTTCTTTCCCATCCGCTTGGCACTGGAATTTGTAGCGATTACGTATGCCTTAGCAAAATGGGACCTGCAACATTTTGGGGCTGTATTTAAATCGTTATTCTGGCTGTTGACTCATCCGCATGTAATCTTCAAAAAAAGAAGAGCTGTCAGAAAAATTCGAATTATGAAAGACAGGGAAGTATTAAATCAATTTTATCGCGGCAGCATTGTATTTGCGCACTATATCCGCGGTATTAAAAAATACAGTGACCTTTAATAAAGCGCTTGCTTATAGATCTCGAGGTTATCGGGGTCCAGTTCCATCATATCCTTGAGCATATTCTTTTGTCCCAGTAACTGCAGGACTTTCGCCAATTCGTTGGTGTGCGCTTTTAGAAACAGCATGGTATAGTGCTCTCGGGGTGAACGGTCATAGACTTCATCAAGCCCTTTGATCATGTTACTGAATTCCAATAAAGCTTCATCCATATTCCCATCCTGAAATAGTTCCATGGCGTAATAATACGAAAACTTGGTTTTACGTAAACCGAAATTGGTGCTGACATTATTAACAAGTTTCGATCTATCAGGCCAGCCCCGGGAATATTCACTGGCTGTACCCCGCAAGGCGATCTCCCGGCATAATTCATAGATTCGTGTGCCCCCATTTGGTTCGTAAGTATCCATTTCCCCTGCTAAAACAAGGTTGACATAAAAAGCCAGAAAACTTGATAGCGGATCGAACTTTACCAGGTCAAAATACAATAATCCGCCTTGGCCATAAGGGAATTGGACGGATTTATCAAAATAGCGCTGATCGGTTCCTGTGGAAAAGAGTACTTGGCAAAGGTATGTTTCCTGGGCGCCTTTCTGGGCCGCTCCTTCGAAAATGAATTGAATGTGTAGAGGGATTTGCAGATCACTGTAATCTTCATCCCAGCGTGTTGATTTGATATAGCGGATTATATCCTGTTTTAATGGCAGTATGTTCTGCTGTTCGTGGACTTTCAGCAGGCGGTTGTCAAAAACGATCTTAACTTCTCCAAACTGTCCGTAAACACAACAGGAAAAAAGGAATGTTAATAGTATCTGTCTAGTGCCCATGACGCATGAAAATAGAGGAAGTTTTTCTCTCGAACAAATGAAATTATGATGCTGTGCATTGATTAGACCAATTTCCGTAACTTCTGAGCTCTTATGGCTAATATACATCATTTAATTGCAGAAGATACTGTCGGTTCCAAGGTACTAAAGATTGCGGGTGAATTGGGAGTCGACAGGAAACATGACGTATTCGTCGTGGGCGGATACGTACGTGATCTTTTCCTGGGACGACCCTTGAAAGAGATTGATTTTATGGTTATGTGTGATGGTGTGGAGTTTGCTGAAGAATTGGCGAAAAAATTAAAGGTAAAAAAAATTGTTCCATTTCCAACGTTTTCTACGGCAAAAATACCTTATAAACCGATTCCATTAGAAGTGGCCGCTGCCCGCACCGAGACATACGATAAAGGTTCCCGAAAACCCAAAGAAGTTATATACACAGATCTACAAGGTGATCTCGTACGCCGTGATTTTACAGTCAATGCACTGGCAGTGGATCTCCACCCGGACCGTTTTGGAGAATTACACGATCCTCATGGCGGTATGAAAGAACTGAACGCAAAAAGGTTGAAAACACCTTTGGATTCTGATGAAACATTCAATGAAGATCCACTGCGCATGATGCGGGCCGCTTATTTTGCCGCGGCCTTGGATTTTGAAATAGATGAAAAATGCCTGCAAGCCATTCAAACACAAGCGAACCGAATTTGTATTGTATCACAAGAGCGGATTACGGCTGAACTCATCAAGATACTAATCACCCAAAAACCATCGATTGGATTAAACATCCTGCAAAAGACTGGTTTAATGAAGTACGTCTTCCCGGAGATTGACGCCATGTACGGACTGGAACAAACCAGTGAATGGAATCACAAGGATATATTTTACCATACCATGCAGGTGGTGGATAATGCGGCGCAACTTTCGGACAAAATGGAATTACGCTTCGCTGCCTTGGTCCATGACATTGCAAAACCCAATACACGGAGAATAGATAAGAAAAAGGGATATACATTTCACGGCCACGATGCTGTGGGTGAACGAATACTGAACAAGGTTGCCAAACATTTAAAACTATCAAATGAGCTCCGGGATTATCTTAAAAAACTCACCCTCTTGCATTTACGGCCAATTGCTTTGGTTAAGGAAGATGTGACCGGTTCCGCTGTGCGCCGTGTGATGGCTGCAGCCGGGGAGGACCTGGATGACCTTATAACCTTGTGCCGGGCTGATATAACCACGCGAAATCCAAAACGAGTGCAACAATATTTAAAGAATTTTGAGATTGTTGAAGCCAAAATGTCCAACGTGGAAGAACGGGATGCAATGCGTGCATTTCAGTCACCAGTAAGAGGGCATGAAATAATGGAAACTTTTGGACTTACTGAAGGTATAGAAGTAGGGAAAATCAAACGTGCCATCGAGGAAGCGATCTTAAATGGTGAAATAGATAATGAACATGATGCTGCCAAAGAATACATGCAAAATAACAAGGATATGATCCTAACTGATCAAAAAGGATAATTTAAATGAATCATTTGCTGAATGTGTTTTTAGAACCAAGGGATGTTTTTACTTCATTGCATGAACGTAACGACTGGAAAAATTCTTTACTACCTTTCATCATTACTGCTATTGTTGGTATTGCCAGCATGATAGCATTGGGGGATTTACTGGTTGATGTTCAAATTGAACAGACCGAAAAATATATTATGGAAAGTTCCAAGATACCAGAAGATCAAAAAGAAGAAATATTAGCAGAAAGTCTTTCCAGTATCAAAGATCCCTCAACAGGTATGATCGCTTTCGGTTATGTTACCAGCGCATTATCAACTCCGGTCAGGATATTGTTTGTAGCCTTGGTTGTAATGTTAATCGGCAATTTCTTTTTCGGGGGCAAGGCAACTTACTCAAATATCATGGTCATGACAGCCTACACATACATGATTTCTGTTTTGGAAGCATTAGTGAAAATTCCACTCATGATTTCGAAATGGAGTATGGATATTCATACAGGATTGGGTTTGCTTGGACTTGGCGAAAAGGGCAGTTTTTTATACAATTTTATGAGTGGTATGGATTTATTTTCCCTGTGGCGTATTATTGTTTTAGCAGTAGGGATGAGTGTATTATACAATCGTGATATAAAACCATTTGCAATCGCACTCATAATTTATTGGCTTTTGCAGACAACCATTTTGTCATTTCTCGGGTCACTATTTACTTAATTCATGAAAAATATATTTTATTTATCCTGTTTATTCGCTTTTTTACGCCTTGAAGCACAGGTGTATTCCCTTAAAGAATGCATCGAAATTGCGATACTGAACAAAGAGTCATTAAAATCCGCAGTCTTGGATGTGCAATCAGCCAGGGCGGGAGCCAAAGGGTCGATGAGCAATATTCTGCCTACAATCAGTTATGGAAATTCATGGAGTGAGTCCCATTCTGCAAAAGGTGTGACTACATCAGAAATTGAGTTCATGGGTGACACAATGTCTTTTTCATCACCCTACGGTGGTTTTTCAAATACTTATGGTACCTCATTTTCTATCTCACAACCCATCTATGATGGCGGTCAATGGTTGAACCAGATCAAATCAGCTAATAATGCTTTACTCATAGCACAACAATTAGCACGCCAACAAAAGATCAATGTGATATTAAATGTACACCAATCTTTTTTTCAGTTATTAAAAGCTCAACAATTGTTAGATGTAGCACAAAAAAACCTAGACCTGGCAAATCAACAAGTAGGTTTAGTGAAAACTCAATTTGATCTTGGAGCAGTAAAAAAATCTGATTTATTAAAAGCTCAAGTTCAATTTGGTCGCGCACAAACAGATATTTTGTTAAAGAAAACAAGTTTACGTAACGCAGAATTAGTTTTGCGGAATAGTATGGGTTTGATAGGCAGTGTTACCAATTTTGAAATCACAGATATAGAACGTCCATTATTGCCGATTCCGGTATTGGATCAATCATTAACAGAAATGGAAGAGTATAATCCAACATTGAAAGTGTATCGTTCGCAGATCAGTGGAGCAGAACTGAATAGAAAAATATTATTTGGAACACGGCTCCCCAATTTAAGTGCGTCTATGAGCTATGGCACATCAGCGGGCGAATTTGAAGAAATGACACAAGTAAATGATTGGTCTACCTCCTTATCTTTATCTTTATCCGTGCCTATCTTTACAGGCTATAATTTATCTTCTCGTCAGCAGCAGGCTGAATTAAATGTACATAAACAAAAATACGATTATCTCTCTCAAAAACATGATTCGCAGATGCAACTGGAACATATGATCAATACCCTTGAAGATTACCAAGAATTAATACCCATCAGTGAACAGGTTTTGAACTCTGCAGAAGAAGATTTAAAGTTAGTACAGCAAAGATATAGTTTAGGATCTGCTACTATTCTAGAAGTACTGGATGCTCAGGTATCAGTTAGCCAGGCACGCAGTTCATTAGTCAGTACTAAATATGATGTCAGGATCCAGGAAGCACAATTAAGAGCGTTATTGGGAACGCTTGATCAAGATTACAGATAAATTAAGGAGTTTCTTTTGTCAAAGAAAAAGAATAAGAAAAAATTATTATTAATCGGTGGAGTAGTTACACTACTGGTCATTATCATATTAGCTAATGTATTTAAAGCGGATGATAGTGCAGTAAAAGTAGAGGTTGAAGAAGTGCAGAAAGGGACGGTGATCAGGAAAGTAAACGCCAGCGGTAAGATCCAGCCCATTAAAGAAATAAAAATCAGTGCCACAACATCTGCGTGGGTAACAGATATAACAGTTAAAGAAGGGGACCGGGTACAAGCTGGACAATTACTGATTACATTAGATGCAAAACAACATTTAGCAACTGTAGAGCAAGCGACCTCATCTGTGAATTCTGCTAAAGCCAGTTTAAAACAGGTATCAGCTCAAAAAAAACGAATGGAATCATTATATGCTCAGAAACTGATCTCTGAACAAGAACTTGAATCAATCACTGCACAATATGAATTGAATGTGAACCAACTGAAACAGGCTAAGGCAGCACTTTCTTCCAGAGAGGATGAATTATCTAAATTGAAAATGACAGCACCATCTGATGGTATCGTGACCAGGATCAATATTGAAATAGGTGAAATGGCCGTAGGAAGCATGTTCCAGGCAGCGACGCTTATGACCATTGCTGACCTGACCAAATTGGAAGTAGAAATAGATGTAAATGAAAATGACGTGGTGCATATAGCCATAGGTGATACAACAGAGATTGAAGTGGACGCATTTCAAGATACCATGCTCTATGGTGTTGTCAGCGAAATTGCCCATGTGGCAGAGACCTCCAACTTTGGTACCCAGGAGCAAGTGACCAATTTCAAGGTGAAGATCCGCATGCTACATTCACATCCCCAGATCCGGTCGGGTATGAGTGCCAATACAAATATTATTACCGATATACGCAACGATGTATTAACCATTCCAATTCAGAGTTTAACCGTCCGCCCGGAAGGTTATGACAAAGAGATTGATGAAAAAGAAGAAAATGTTGAAGAAGATGAAGATAAAAAATACAGAAGCGGTAACAATAAAAAGGAAATGATTGAACTGGTTTTTGTGGTCCAGAATGAGCCTGCTGATGGCAAGGAAATTAAGGGTAAAAACGGGCCATTTGCTATTGCCAAACCAGTGAAAGTCGGTATCAGCAGTGAAACTCATTATGAGATAGTCAGCGGGCTTGATGCAGGTGAAAAAGTCGTCAGCGGCAGCTACAAGGCCATCAGCCGTGATCTAAAACACAATAAAGAAGTCAAGCTTGAAGATGAGCAATAAAATCTATGGCTGACCTTATAAAACTGAGCGGATTAAAACGTTATTACGACGTAGGCGGAGAAATCGTAAAAGCGTTGGATGGTGTAGATCTGGTTATAAATCATAATGAATATATTTCCATCATGGGTCCCTCGGGGTCAGGAAAATCCACCATGATGAATATGATCGGCTGTTTGGATACCCCAACAGAAGGTACCTATGAATTTGAGGGTGAACAGGTCCATGAGATGGATGACAATCAATTGGCTTCCATACGTAATCGCAAAATTGGTTTTGTATTCCAAACCTTCAACTTATTACCGAAGCTCACTGCCTTGAGAAATGTTGAACTGCCCCTTGTGTATGCAAATATTCCCAGGGATGAGCGTTTGGAACATGCAAAAATAGCTTTAGAAAAAGTTGACTTGACTGACCGCATGCACCATAAACCCAATGAACTATCAGGCGGCCAGCGCCAGCGTGTAGCTATTGCCAGGGCCTTGGCAACCAATCCATCCATCATTTTGGCTGATGAACCAACCGGAAACCTGGACTCAAAAAGTGGTGGGGAAATCATGGAAGTTTTTGATGCACTATTCAAAGAAGGAAACACGATTATCTTGGTTACTCACGAAGCCTATATTGCCAAGCATGCCCACCGCACGATTCATATCCTAGATGGCTGCATTGAGGAAGACATTGTAAATCATAAGTCAAAAGCACGCAAAAAACCGCGTAAGCAAAAAGCGACTGCCTGATCATGTTTGCTTATATTGAATCCCTGCGCATGGCCTTGAGTGCTATCTGGGGCAATAAGCTGCGGGCGGCTTTAACAACACTGGGCATTATTATTGGTATCCTGGCGGTGACGCTTATGGGTACGCTCATATCCGGCTTGGACCGCTCCTTTGAAAAGAGCATGTCATTCTTGGGGAGGGATGTATTATATATAGCTAAACATGAATGGTTCGGTGAACAGGAGTGGTGGGAGATCCGCAATCGACCAGACCTCAAAGTGGCTTACGTTGAAAAACTGAAATCCCAAAGCAAATACGTCAAAGCAGCTGCCCCGGTGACCATGCGTACTGTCAATATCACCCGCGAGGATGAAATGGCCATGGGTATTAATATTGCCGGCACTACACCGGAATATATGCAAACGGCATTTTTGAATATTGAATCAGGACGATTTTTTACTGAAGGCGAGGATAGGAGCGGTACGCGCGTAATTGTTATCGGTTACGATGTAGCCAATGCACTTTTTGAAAATGAAAACCCCATTGGTGAAAAGGTAAAAATTGGAAATTATGTATTCCGTGTAGTGGGTGTAACAGAAAAGCAGGGCAAATTTTTAGGCTTATTCAGCATGGATAATCGAGCTTTGATCCCCTTGGGGACATACCAGCGATTATTTTCAAGGCGCGGCTGGATGCGCCTGGATATTAAAGTGGATGAAAACCATATTGCAGATGCGAAGGATGAAATCACAGCCATTATGCGCAATCTGCGTGGTCTCCATCCCGAAGAAAAAAATGATTTTGCTATCAATCAACAAGATGCCTTTCGGCAACAATATCAGACCATGAAAATAGCCATTGGCGGGACAGGAATTTTTATCACCGTTTTGTCTCTTGTTGTAGGTGGCATTGGTATCATGAATATTATGTTCGTGTCTGTGAAAGAAAGGACCAGAGAGATTGGAGTACGAAAGGCAATTGGAGCCACACCTTCCAGTATTATGAGACAATTTTTGTTTGAAGCATTACTTATTTGTCTATTTGGCGGTTTTGTAGGTATGGTCATGGCTTTGGGCGGCAGTATTTTAATTGATAAATATATTTTTCCTTCGACACTGCCAGTTTCTTTGGCTATCACTGCACTGGTGTTGAGTTCAGTTGTTGGTTTAATAGCAGGGCTAGCCCCTTCTTTCCGTGCGGCCAGGCTTGATCCTATTGAGGCGTTGCGCTATGAATGAGTGGAAATCAGATTAGGAATTCAGATTAAGAAATTCGAATAATGCAGAAGAAAGGTCATTTTAAAAATACGCTGAAGGAAAGCCTGATCATGGCCCTGCAGTCCATTCGCCAGAATAAACTCCGTTCTTCATTGACATTACTGGGCATTACCATTGGCGTCTTTTCCGTGATTGGCGTCATGACAGCAATAACAACAATGGAGTCATCAATACAATCCGGCTTGAATGTATTTGGGACCAATACGTTTTCATTCCAAAAATTCCCTGTCATACACCTAGGAGGACATGGGTCATGGGAAAAATATGCCAAGCGGAAAAATATAACATTGGACCAATATGAAAAACTCAAGGAAAGGGTAAAAACAGCTTCCTTTGTCAGCGTGGGGGATGATGCCTGGGGCAAAACCATCAAATATGGAGATAACCAGGCAAAAAAAAATGTGAGGATATATGCGGGAGATGAGTGGACTTCCAGGACCTATAACACGTCCATTGATGAAGGGCGAAATATTACCAATAATGATGTTCATTATGGACGAAACGTTGTAGTACTTGGAGGAGATGCTTTGGATCAGCTTTTCCCGTTCGAGTACCCAATCGGGAAACATATCACTATTGATGGCATCAGCTTTTTGGTGGTGGGAATAGCGGAACGAAAAGGATCTTCTTTTGGTGAAAGCCAGGATAATTATGTCATCATTCCCATATCAACATATCTCCACAATTTTGCCCATAGCCGTACCAGCTTGTTGATCACCATTGAATCACCATCGCCCGAATTATATGATAAAACACTGGATGAGGCGATTGGTATCATGCGGGCCATTCGTAAAGTTCCTCCCAGCGATGAAAATAATTTTGAGGTGGTTTCGAACGCGCAGCTCCTGGATACATTTGGATCGTTCACCGGTGGCGTGAAAGTATTTGCATTCGTCATCAGTATCATCGCTTTACTGGTGGCTGGGATCGGCATCATGAATATTATGCTGGTGTCCGTGACAGAACGGATCAAAGAGATTGGTATTCGCAAAGCCATTGGCGCCAAGCGGCGTGATATCATAACGCAATTTTTATCCGAAGCTGTTTTCCTGAGCGAAATTGGAGGTATTGTTGGTGTATTACTGGGCGTCATTGGAGGGAATGCCGTGGCCATGTTCATGAATATACCTGCTGTAATCCCCATGGACTGGGTGGTTTATGGCCTGGTTGTATGTTCATTGATTGGAATAGGATTTGGTATTTACCCTGCCTGGCGGGCAGCAAATCTGGATCCTATAGAATCTTTACGATTCGAATAAATTTTCTGTCTTTTATGTCAAGTACACAGTCTTAATTTCCCGCCAAGTTTTTCGCCGGTTTATGCCCAAACAGAACATTATTAAGACGAACAATTTGATCCCGGTGGAAACGTGTCCCCTCAATAGATTGGTTTTACCCTCGTGAATGTCGGTGTCATCCCGGCCCGGCTACATTCAACCAGACTCCCCAGAAAAATACTTGCCCCCATTAATGATAAACCTCTGGTGGTGCATGTCTATGAAAAAGCACAACAGGCAGAAACGCTCGATGAGGTCTTTGTAGCCATTGACAGTGAAATTACAGAAGAAGCTTTGCAGCCATTCAAGGTTAATACGGTCATGACTTTTTCAGATCATAAATCAGGAACGGACCGGGTGGCAGAAGTTGCGCGGGACATTGATGCAGATGTGGTGGTGAATATCCAAGGTGATGAACCGGCGATAGATCCAAAGCTGATTGATGATCTTGTGGGAACATTTGAAACACCGCATGTTTTCATGGCGACTCCAGCTTCAACTGACATTTCTGTTGAGGATGAATTAGATTCTAATGTGGTTAAAGTGTTGGTGGATCAGAACAATATTGCCCTGGCATTTAGGAGGGAACCGCGGCAGTATGAAATGGGCGGGTACTACAGGCATATAGGTATGTATGCGTTTCGCAAACAGGCATTGATGAAATACACTAATATGTCCCAGACGGAAAATGAAAAGCAGCACCGGCTTGAGCAATTGAGAATACTGGATAATGGCCTGCCGATACATGTGCTCATGACAGCATATTCCGGGAGAGGGATCGATACTAAAGAAGATTTAGATGCGTTTGTAAAGGCCCATGGCTAAACAGACAAAATATATATTCGTACTTGGCGGAGTCATTTCCGGACTGGGAAAAGGCATTGCTGCTGCTTCCATCGGTTATTTATTGAAAAGCGCCGGTTTGAAAGTATCCATCATTAAGCTGGATCCTTATTTAAACGTGGATCCCGGCACCATGAATCCCTATCAGCACGGCGAGGTCTTTGTATTGGATGACGGTTCTGAAACAGACCTGGACCTTGGCCATTACGAGCGCTTTATTGATGTGGATATGAGCAAGAACAACAATGCAACGACAGGACAGATATACAGCACAGTTCTGGATCGGGAACGTAAAGGGGATTATTTAGGGGCAACGATCCAGGTCATCCCCCATATCACAGATGAAATTATCAACCGTATCCGTGCTGTGAATAAACCTCGGAAATATGATGTTGTCATCTGTGAAGTTGGCGGCACGGTGGGTGATATTGAAAGTTTACCATTCCTGGAAGCGATACGTCAGCTATCACTTGAAGTAGGGTATCGGAATCATGTGCTCATCCATGTGACATTAGTTCCTTACATCCAGGCAAGCGAAGAATTGAAAACCAAACCGACCCAGCACTCGGTCATGAAACTGCGGGAGATCGGATTAACTCCGGATATTATTTTTTGTAGGACAGACCGAAAACTGACCAAAAGCGTAAAAGACAAACTGGCACTCTTTGGGAATGTGGACAGGGAACACGTCATTGAAGGGCTGGATGTTCCCAGTATCTATGAAGTGCCGTTGGAACTGCACCGCCAGAAAATGGGACAGATTATTATGGACAGGTTGGAATTGACTTCTAAACCGGATATTGAGTATTTGGAAAAATTCATCCACAGATTCAAGAATCCCAAGCATAGGGTCAATATTGCCATGTGCGGGAAATATACCGAACTCCCCGATGCTTATAAGAGTATCCTGGAAGCCTTTATCCATTCCGGTGTTGAAAATGAAGCCAGTGTGAATGTACAATGGGTGAATACGGAAAATATTTTCAATGATGAAGATGCAGCGAAAGCATTTAAAAATATTAACGGTATCTTGATCCCGGGAGGATTTGGTTCAAGGGGTTCGGAAGGCAAGATCCTCACCAGTAAATATGCCCGTGAAAATAACATTCCATTTTTGGGGATCTGCCTTGGCCTCCAGTGTGCTGTAATCGATTTTGCCCGTCACGTATGTAAGTTAGACGGTGCCAACAGTACTGAATTCAACCGCAGGACGAAATACCCCGTCATTGCCCTCATGGAATCCCAGCGGGCCATCAAACGCAAGGGCGGCACAATGCGCCTTGGAACTTACAATTGTGAACTCAAACCCGGGACCAAAGCCTACAAAGCCTACCAGAAGAAACATATTTCCGAACGCCACCGTCACCGCTGGGAAGTGAATAACCGCTACCGGGCCAAGCTGGAGAACAACGGTTTGATATTCTCCGGGGTGAATAATGAATTGAATTTGGTGGAAATGATCGAGCTTAAAGACCATCCCTGGTTTGTGACCGGTCAATTCCACCCGGAGCTGAAAAGCAGGGTCAGCGCCGCCCATCCCCTCTTTCGGGATTTTGTTGGCGCAGCAGTACAATATCATTTAAAATCCGACCATGTCTAATATTGTAAATGCGGGCGGCGTCTCCTTTGGAGGAGAAGGCCTGCCCATCATTGCCGGTCCGTGCGTCATTGAAAGCAGGGACCATTCCCTGTCCATGGCGGATGCCATCGCAAATGTATGCTCCAAAGTCGGCGTATCATTAGTGTTCAAGAGCTCTTTTGATAAAGCTAACCGTACTTCCGGAGATTCCTTCCGGGGACCAGGCATGGATGAAGGGTTGTCTATATTGGCTGCAGTAAAAGAAGCTGTTGGAATCCCCGTGCTGACGGATATTCACTATCCGGAACAGGCAACTGCTGTGGCTGAAGTAGCTGACATTCTCCAGATTCCGGCCTTTCTTTGTCGTCAGACAGACCTTGTTGAAGCTGCGGCAAAAACAGGAAGAACCGTAAATGTAAAAAAAGGACAGTTCTTATCTCCTTGGAAAGTGCGTAGCATCGTTGAAAAATTGGAAACTGCTGGTAGTAAGAAAATTTTATTGACAGATCGAGGTACTACTTTTGGTTATGAAAGCTTGGTTTCTGATATGCGTTCCATCCCAGTCATGAAGGAAACGGACTACCCGGTGGTCTTTGATGCTACCCACAGCGCCCAGATGCCGGGAAGCGGCGGTAGCAAGACCGGCGGTGCCCGGGAATTTATTCCCACCCTGACCAAAGCAGCCGTCGCCGCCGGAGCGGACGGCGTATTCATGGAAGTCCATGATAATGTGGATGCTGCCAAGTCTGACGCAGCCACTCAATGGCCATTGGACCAATTGGAAGATCTATTGATGACTTTGAAAAATATTCATGAGGCTGTCAATGGCTGATACCAAAGCACTCTGCGCCAACGTTAAAATGCTCATTTCCGATGTGGATGGTGTGTTGACAGATGGTTCTATTTATAAAGGCGCCAATGGTGAGGAATTAAAACGTTTCAGCGTAACAGATGGAGCAGGTGCAGCCATTGCCCGTGCAGCCGGGCTAAAACTTGCTTTGATTTCGGGACGGCATTCAGAAGCAACGGCTGTAAGGGCAGCAGAAATGAAAATTGAAGAAGTATATAATGGTACCCTGGATAAACGAGGTCCTTACGACAAAATCAAGGCCAATCATGATTTGAGTAATAATGAAATCGCTTATGTGGGCGATGATCTCATAGACCTAGCCATTATGGAGCAAGTAGCAGTGCCAATTGCTGTGGCTAATGCCTATGATATTGTGAAAAAACAGGCCGTATATGTGACCAATAGTTCAGGAGGTACAGGAGCTTTTCGGGAAGCTGTAGAATGGATCTTGAACCAGCAAGGGCGATTGAAAGATGTTCTTATTGCTCTGCGGGATGAGGTAATTAATCCCCCGGAAACCGATCCTTTTCACTAGCGGTTATTAATATTTCATTTATGCGTTTATTGTTATTTATAGTTCTGTTTTTATTCATGAGTTGTTCAAACCGGGTCGATGATAAAGCCGCCAATACAAGAGCAGGCTTACCGGATCAGGAAAGCTGGAATGTCATCATTACACTTACCGATCATGGTGTTACCCGTTCCATTGTCCGTTCCGGTCATCTGGAAAAATACGACGACAGGCAGTTCGTATTACTGGATCAAAATGTGGACGCTGATTTCTTTGATGAAATGGAGAACCATACCACCAACCTTAAGTCCGTGTTAGCGGAAGTGGAGGAGGGCAATGACTTCATGCGCGCCATGGAAAATGTAGTGGTGGTCTCCGACAGCGGGGTAACGCTCTATACAGATACGTTGGTCTGGGACTCCCAAGAAGAGTTAATTTATACGGAAGATAATGTTATACTGACGACTGAAGAAGGAGATACCCTCTATGGTATTGGTTTTGAATCGGACATTGCCTTGGAGAACTGGCGGATCATTAAACCGTCCGGGGTGACATCGATAAAAGAAGATGAATAAACATACATTAAAAGGCCAAAACCTGTCCAAGCAGTACGGTACCCACTGGGTGGTATCCGGTGTGGACTTGGAGGTGAGCCAGGGCGAGATTGTTGGTTTGCTAGGCCCTAACGGCGCCGGAAAAACTACCACGTTCTATATGATCACGGGCATGATTAAACCATCCAAAGGGGAGATCTTTTTGGACGACGATGAAATCACCGGCGATGCCATGTATATGCGTTCCCGTAAAGGGATTGGCTATCTGGCCCAGGAACCGTCCATTTTTGGCAAGCTGACAGTGGAGGACAACCTGAAGCTGGTTTTGGAAATGACAACCCAATCTGCAAAGAAACAGCAGGATATAATTGATCAATTGCTGGAAGAGTTATCCGTATCTCATTTGCGGGGACAAAAAGGGAATACTCTTTCCGGCGGAGAGAGGCGCCGCGTGGAAATTTGCAGGGCGTTGTCCATGGATCCAAATTTCATTTTATTGGATGAACCCTTTGCCGGTGTGGATCCCATTGCTGTAGAAGACATTCAGCAAATTGTTCGCTCACTGAAAGACCGTAATATCGGTGTGCTGATCACAGACCATAACGTAAGGGAAACACTGTCCATCACCGACCGCTCCTATTTATTGTTTGACGGTCGCATATTGAATTCCGGTACATCGGAATTCCTGGCCAGCGACGAAGAAGCCCGCCGTTTGTACCTTGGGGAAAAATTCAGACTAGACTGATGACCAAGCTTGCTCAACGCCTCGAACAAAAACAGGTCCTCCAACCCCAACAGATCCTGCAGGCGGCTATCCTGCAGCTCAACACCGACAACCTGGAAGAACGCATCCTGGAAGAATTGGAAATAAATCCCGCCCTCGATCAAGTTGAAAGCAACAGTGAGCAGGAAGAAGAAATGACAGACAATGAGGATTTGGATTGGGAACTGGATGATGAATATGAACCTCCAAATGTTTACGAAAAAAAAGAATTCAAAGATATGCCTATTCCCCAAAAAAAGAATTTTTTGGAATATTTAGCTGACCAATTGAACCTTATTAATTTTGATACAAATTCAAGATCAATGGCAGAAGAAATCATTTATAATCTGGATGAAAACGGTTATTTGGCTGTGGATCTGGAACTCATCAGCGACCGTTTTGAAATGGAAATGATGGATGTATTACCTATTTTGAAAAAAGTCCAGGGATTTGAACCACGAGGCATTGCCGCACGGGATTTGCAGGAATGCCTACTTTTGCAGATTGATAAGAAGGAACACCCGGTGGCCTATGCACTGGTTAATGAATATTTTGATGATGTCGCCAATCACCGCTACGAGCACCTTGCAGAGAAAACAGGACATTCGGCAAGTGAATTGAAACACGCCCTGGAAGTGATTAGCCATTTGAATCCCAAACCCGGTGAAGGGCATGAAGACTCTGAAACCATATCAGTCATACCCGAATTGATCGTGTATGAACGGGATGATAATTGGGTTATTGTTGTGAATGACAGCTGGCTGCCGGACCTGCAGGTAAGCAGTGAATACGTGGATATGCTGGCTGGTGAACTGGATAAAAAAGCCAAATCATTCATTAAGAAAAAAGTGGATAGCGCAGAATGGTTCGTTGATGCCATTTCCGAAAGGCGTAAAACGTTAACAAATGTCATGCAGGAGATCATCAAAAAGCAGCCTGAATTTTTCCAAGGGGATGTAGAAAAGTTAAAACCCATGAAACTCCAGGACATCGCTGATGTTTTAAATATGGATGTTTCCACAATCAGCAGATCGACTAGGGGAAAATATGTGGACACACCGTATGGTATTTTTGAATTAAAATCATTCTTCACAGAAGGGATGATAACATCCAGTGGCGAGGAGATAAGCACCATGCAGATTAAACGGTTGCTGAAGGAATTACTGGATGATGAAGAAAAGCAACATCCCTACACCGATGATAAATTGAAAGAATTATTAAATGAGCAAGGCTACCCTGTAGCCCGCAGGACTGTGGCAAAATACCGTGAACAACTTCATGTTCCCGTAGCCCGACTGCGCAAACAAATATGAAAAGAGATTAAAGGCGTAAAATGTAATTTTTAAGGACTCATACGTTTTAATAAAAATTTTGTCAAATAGTAAATTCAAGGAGAAAAAATGTCACCAAAACGAATTATAATCGGCGATAGGGAGGTCAGTGTACCGGATATCGGTATTTTGCCAATGATCGGCATTGGCCTGGTCCTATGGCTACTGACCGGTGTGTATGTCGTCGGGCCCGATGAAGTGGGCGTAGTGCAAACCTTTGGCAAGCACACACGCGTTGCTCAATCGGGGTTGAACTATCATTTACCCTTTCCAGTTGAAACGGTACAAACACCTAAAGTCACTGAAGTGAAACGCATCGAGATCGGGTTCAGGTCCATGGAAAAAAATCAATACCGTACAGTTGAAAAAGAAAGCCTCATGCTTACCGGGGATGAGAATATTGTCGATGCGGAATTGATTGTGCAGTATAAGATCAAGGATCCCGTAGCTTATTCATTCAATTTTGTTAAACCGGAACTCACCGTGCGCGAGGCTGCCGAAGCGACCCTAAGAACCATCATCGGTCAGCATAAAATTGATGAAGCGCTGACAGCAGGTAAATTCCAAATCCAGGAAGAGTCAAAAGAGCTTTTACAAGCAATCTTGGATAAATATGAAACAGGAATCTTTGTGGTAGCGGTCCAACTCCAAGATGTGTCCCCGCCGAAACAGGTAGTCGCTGCCTTTAAAGATGTGGCGTCTGCGAAAGAGGACAAAAATCGCATGATCAACCAGGCGGAAGGGTATCGCAACGATGTGATACCCAAAGCCCGCGGTGAAGCCCAGGCTATGATCCGGGAAGCGGAAGGATTCAAGGAAGCGCGCATCAAACGTGCCGAAGGTGATGTAGCCAAGTTCAATGCCATGCTGGTTGAATATAAGAAAGCAAAAGATGTGACCCGTAAACGAATGTACCTGGAAACTATGGAAGAAATTTTACCTAATATTGAAAAATATATCGTTCCAGAAGGTGACGGCGGTAATTTGCTCAATCTCCTCAACCTGAATGCGCAAGGGGGTAAACAATGAAAAAATTATTATTAGTTATTGCTGTTATAGCCCTCATTGTTTTCTTCACTACGGTATTTACAGTAGATGAACGCCAGCAGGTGGTTATACTGCAATTGGGTAAACCAGTACGTACCCTCCAGGAACCGGGGCTCCATTTCAAACTGCCGGTTCCATTCCAAAATGCCGTTACCTTCGATGATCGATTGTTAGAGTATGACGTTGCTCCCGAAGAAGTGTTGAGCAAAGATAAGAAAACACTTATCGTGGATAATTATGTACGCTGGAAGATCATTGACCCCTTGGTCTTTTTACAGACAGTGCAGGCTATTCCCACAGCAGTTACACGCTTGGATGATATTGTTTATTCTGAACTGCGTAGAGAATTGGGTACACATAATATGTCCGAGATCATCACCGAAACTAGGGAAGAGATCATGGAAGTGGTTACCAAGGCCAGCGATGAAGCCACTACTCAATATGGCATTGAAGTCATTGATGTCCGCATCAAACGCGTAGATCTTCCCAGGGAGAATGAGGAATCCATTTATGCGCGCATGGATGCTGAACGGAAGCGCCAGGCCAATAAATTTCGTTCTGAAGGGGAAGAAGAAGCCCAGAAGATTCGCGCGTCGACAGAAAAGGATAAGACCATCATTTTAGCTAATGCTTATAAAGAAGCAGAAGAAATCCGGGGTATTGGGGAAGCTCGTGCTTTGGAGATCTACGCCAATGCATTCAGCAAAGATACCGACTTTTATGAATTCATGCGCACGCTGGAAGCCTATAAAAAGATCATTGACGGTAAAACCACATTGGTCCTGCCGGCAGATTCAAAACTCTTCAAAACATTAAACGAATAATAACCTTAATATATTAATTACCACACCTTGTTTTCCTCCCCATATGGGGAGGAATTAAAGGAGGGGTAAGTAGAATTTTAGCGTATGGATAAACATTTTTTACATATCAAGGATCTGTCCCTGGAAGAGATCCATGAGCTCATTTCACTGGCCAAGGACTTGAAAACTAAATTCCAGAATAAAGAAGATTTCAAACATTTCCATAATAAATCATTGGCGATGATTTTTGCCAAGCCTTCGGCACGTACACGTATATCCTTTGAGACCGGCTTTACATGGATGGGTGGGCATGCGTTGTTTCTTGGCCCCAACGATATTGGCATTGGCAAGCGGGAAGCCATCAAAGATATTGCCCGGGTTGTGAGTCGCTACAATGATATGATCATGGCCAGATTGTTCGATCATGCGCATATTATTGAACTGGCAAAACATTCTGATTCCCCAGTTGTCAATGGCCTTACCGATTATAATCACCCTTGCCAAGTTATGGCAGATATATTAACAATAAATGAGCATCGAGATTCATTAGATAACCTCCATGTTTGTTATGTTGGAGACGGGAATAATGTAGTTCACTCCTGGTTGCAGTTAACTTTGCGCCTGCCCATGAAATTCACCTGTGTTTGCCCAGAAGGATTTTCACCCGATGAAGACACGGTCAAATTAGCTCAAGAAAATACTAACTCAGAAATTGTCATTACCCATGATCCCATTGGTGGTGTAAAAGGTGCGGATGTTATTTATACGGACGTATGGACTTCCATGGGCCAAAAGGAAGAAGCGGAAGAACGGGAAAAATTATTCGCCGATTTCCAGGTTAATAACGACATGATAACTCGCACAGGAAAAGAAACTCTTTTTATGCATTGCCTGCCAGCAGAACGTGGCCGGGAAACGACTGATGAAGTCATGGAAGCGGATTATTCGATTGTGTTTGATCAGGCCGAGAACCGCCTCCATGCCCAGAATGCCATCATGGTCGCTTTGACTTCTTGATGCAAAAATTATTTATATTTCTCATATCACTCTGTTGCGGACAAAGCATCTATGTAGGATCGATCAGTTTTGATTATTCAGGAACTGAAAATGGCACTTTCCAAGCTGATTTGAGCGATTCCACGTTTGGCGGTGCCAGCGCAGCGTCTGTCGATGGTGATTCAACTTCAACTTTATTATTATCTGCTATTCAGACCATTGATACCACAACAATGTCTGTACTTTTCATTTATATGCAGGATGATAATCCATCCTTTGCAGCCGGCAATTGGTCCCTACCGCCCAATGACCTGTTGAACCCCAATATCATTTTTGGTTTTTTCCCGGAAGTTGACACCTCCTTTTTCAGTCAATTCACTGACTTGCTTCCTGATTCTCTGGATTTCGATTCGACATTTATTGAGGACCTCCTGGGATCCCTTTTATCAATAATTTTAGATGAGTCATATCTGGGAATTACCGGCAATGTTTCGATTGATCACATCACATATCCTGATTCATTAAGCGGCAGTTTTGATGTGGGCGCGCTACAAGCTGGAATTCCGCCTGGAATTATCAGTATTTCCAATGGTACGATTGCATTGACTGGCGTTGTTTTGCCGCAAGTGGAGGTGGAAGATGAACCGCTGATCCCTGAAAAAATCATGTTATACTCGGCCTATCCCAATCCATTCAACCCCACGACAACGATACGATTCTCATTGGAGACCCAGTATGTCACGTCTCTACATATTTATGATATAAACGGTCAGTTGGTGGAAACGCTGGTAAACAGTAAACTGATGAGCGGTGAGCATGAAGTCACTTGGAATGCATCGACCCAACCAAGCGGGGTGTACTTTATACAGCTGGTAAGTGGAAATAATGTTCAGACAGAAAAGGTTTTACTGATCAAATAGATCATTCCGCTTGAATCCAGCGGATATCGTAAGTACGGTATTCAACGGCAGGTAATCCTTCAGCCAGCGGAACGGTAAGTGTAAAACTGGCTGTAGCACCGGGTTCAATGGCTGTATCTGTACTGACGCCGGTTTTATATTCTTGCTCCGAGCCTGCAGCAAAGGCAGAATCAATAGTAACCAATTCTGTTTCAGGTGTCCATAGTTTAGCAATGATACGCACAAAATCCGCTCGAATCTTTCCGGCATTTTTTACCACACCAGTTATTTTTTCCCGGTCCGGATAAACGCTCACAAAGGGCTCGCTCATGAGTTCTATTTTTGGTGCCGGAGATGATTCCTCTTCAATATTCACCACTTTATCTTTGTCAATGAATAATTGGCCAATGCTGGTCTTAATAATTACTTCTAAGTCCGTCTCTTCAACGATTTCTCCCATAACCACCGTCCCGTTAGTGAGTTCGATGCGGTGCTGGAGTTCGGGCATCTTGATCAAGTTCAATAATTCTTTATTGATAGGAGGAATTGCACTTTTACGCTCCAGGACACGTAGAACACGTTTCAACGAATCTATTTGAATCTGCAGTATATCCAAGTCGTCCTTATAATCAAAAAATGGTTCTCCTTCTGGCAGTTTTGCAGCTTTCTCTTTTTCAATTATGACGTCGGGAAATAGTGTAGTGTCCAATGCTGTCGTATCAGAAGTTATTGTGTCTGTTGCTGCTATGTCTACAGTTGTTGATGTAGTATCTACTTCCTGGGCGAAGATAAGTGACACGCATAACAAAATAATACAATTTTTCATGGGTTGACAGCCTCCTGCTGTGCCTGGAAAGCTAAGCGTCGGACATCTTCACCAAACATATCTGTTTTGCCCATAGTTTTAAGCATCTCAATTATAGCCGGTCTTAATGGATAGTTATCCGCATTTGCAAGGACCGGGAGTACTTTAGCTACAGTTGCGTCATCGGCAAAACGCGCTAAAGCACGGATGGCTTTGGATCTTATCGGGAAGGGGAATTCATCATTTTGAGCTATATCTACAGTTGCTTTGTATACTTGGGGGTCATCGAATTCGCCTAAAGCATCCAACAAAGTATTGAGCATGCTGAAATACTGGCGCTTGCCTGTATTATAGGTTTCAATGAGGGCCAGAATCAGGTTTTCTTCTTTCACCCCGGCCATGGTATTGATGGCAAATTCCCTGATCTCTGTATTGGTATTTGGATCTCCCAATAGTTCCGCAAACGCCGGTGCAACTTCGTGGGGATCTTTTTTACCAAGGATTTCCAGGGCACGGTTACGAACGGCGATATTTATATATTGATCCTTGGAAATAGTAACCAAAATAGGGATGACCTCACTACTACCGATTGCACCCAGCGTTTCTGTTAATAGTTTATCAGTCCGGGAAACATTCGCTTTGGATACTTCATACAGTTCCAACAGGGCCAGAATTTGGTCTTTCGTACGGACTTTGTTCAGGTTGCGTACCAGGGTCATGTGCAGTTTATTTGATTTTTCATCAATGGTGTGCATGGCCCGGACCATGGCATCCCCGGCAGCTGGATTACTTCTAAATTCTGCCAACAGTTCAATGGATGCCTCCATGAAGGTTAAATCCAGGGCTTCAGCTTCGGATACAACTTGAGCAATGGCATTCAAAGCAGTAGGGTGCTGCGTTTCCGCCAAAACATCCCCGGCAGCGATACGCACATCAAAGGGTAAATTTGAATCATTGTACATGGCAATCAATTCCTGCAGCGCTTGGACACGGCCATCCTGATACTCCCGGCGCAGGTTTTCCACTTCAGCCAGGTTTACATCTACTTTCTCTTTCTTTTTGCCGAAAAGGCCCTTGATCATTGCACAACTTTGGAATGAGAGTGTTGCGGCCATAAGTGTGAGTATGATTAGTCTACGCATCATTTTTCCAAAATTTCAGTTCGATGTCATTACCATCAAAAACAGCGTATGAAAAATACTGCAGCCAATCGCCCAGAACAACCAGCTTCCCACCATTCACATTTTCCACGGTTGCCTGGTGGTAGTGTCCTGTAATGACATAATCATGCCCGTCCGCAACAACCGTTTCTGTAAACACCTTTAATTCATTGAGCACCTTTTCGTTGTACTCTTGTGGATGTTCATCATGGCGGCCTCTTTTGGAAATGGCATTGGCAATACCATAACCAACTGCGGGGTGCAGCGCACGGTATAGCCAGATAAACAATTTGCTGCGGATAATAGCTTTTAACAGTCTATACCCCCTGTCCAAGGATAATATCCCATCACCGTGAGTTATGTAAAATCGCTTACCTTGAATATCAATCGATAAATCATCATCATATACTTTTGTGGTGAGTGTCTGTCCCATAAAATCCAAAGTCCAATGGTCATGGTTGCCGGTGACAAAATATATTTCGACACCCTTGTTTTTTAAACTATACATTTGCTGGTAAAGAGGAAAATATACTTTTGGTATAACATGCTTGTATTCGAAATAAAAATCAAACAAGTCACCGACGATAAATAAGGTACCCCCGGACTGGGCGACATAATCCATTAAACGAAACAGTTTTTCCTGGCGTTTTTTTTCGTACTCGTCTTGCTGGAGCATTAAATGAATATCGGAAATAAAATAGACGGGCAATTGCATAAGCAGTAACTTACTTTTTCGTAGATGTACAGGCAAAGGAATTGTCAACCTTTAACTAAATGAACATTGTACAGTCCAATCATTGACTTATGAGTAAAACAGCCATAGTTTCAGGCAAGTTTACTTTCTGGAACTCAACAAAGGTTATGACGTAACTTTAATATATGCGTAAAATAATTATCATTGTTTTTC
Organism: Fidelibacterota bacterium; assembly: GCA_002730315.1. GTDB lineage: Bacteria > Fidelibacterota > Marinisomatia > Marinisomatales > TCS55 > UBA2126. The sequence goes on along the minus strand of PBZW01000066.1, from coordinate 12,999 downwards.
TTTTAGCCGAAGGATTGCTGGCCCAGTCTTTTGGGCAAAATAAAGTGCAGTATAAGGAATTCGATTGGTCCCTGATTTCCTCCCCGAATTTTGACATTTATTTTTATGGTGACGACACCCAATTAGCTGAATTCACAGCGGGAGTTGCCGAAGACGCCCACGAACAAATATCCAAGCATCTGAGATGGACATTGAAAAAAAGAGTATCCATAATTCTCTATCATTCCCATAACGATTTCCAGCAGACCAACGTAATCTGGCAGTTCATGCAGGAAGGTATTGGTGGAGTAACAGAATTATTCAAGAACCGTGTTGTCCTGCCTTTTGAAGGGGATTATGAACAATTCCGGCACGTCATCCACCACGAACTGGTTCATGCACTTTTGAATGACATGATTTACGACGGCAGTATCCAAAGCATAATTGCCGGTAGGGTGAAGTTGAGGATACCGCTATGGGTGAATGAAGGCCTGTCAGAATATCTTTCTATGAACTGGGATACCAAAGCGGACATGACCATGCGCGACTTATCCATCAATGAAAAAATGCCCACGGTTAAAGAACTGGAATCCTACATGGCCTATAAAGGCGGGCAATCAGTATGGCGGTTCATTGCTGAAAAGTACGGCCGTGAAAAAATTGGTGAAATAATCAATGCCATGAAAATGATCCAGAATGCTGAAAAGGGCTTTGAACGTGCCTTGGGAATGGATTATAAAGACCTTACCAAAAAGTGGCACAAATACTTGAAAAAGGAGTATTGGCCGGATGTGGCTGGTCGGGATGAAATTGAAGATATTGCCAAGCGTTTGACCGATCATAAAGAAGCGAAAAATTATTACAATATTTCCCCGGCCGTATCCCCCGACGGCAGTAAAATAGCGGTCTTGTCAGACCGGTCCGGGTATTTTGATATTTATCTTTTGGATGCCATTGATGGCGAGGAAATCGAGCGGCTGGTAAAGGGTAACAGGTCCGTGGATTTTGAAGAATTAAAATTACTCCAGCCCGGTATATCCTGGTCACCGGACAGCAAGCGGATTGTCATCGCTGCCAAGGCCGGAAAAGCAGATGCGCTCTATTTGATCGATGTTAAGTCAAAAAAGAAAGAAAAATTGACATTTGACCTGGATGGTATTTTCACTGCTTCATGGAGCCCCGATGGCAAGCAATTGGCATTTATTGGTACAAAAAATGGTACCAGTGATGTGTATAAGTATGAATTGGATACGAAACAACTCACTTCTTTGACAAGCGATTTGTATTCTGATTCAGAACCGTCGTGGAATAATGATGGCACAAAACTGGTATTTGTTTCTGATCGTAATGATGACGTGAAAGGCCAACGTAACACCAAAAATTTCAATGAACTTTCCTTTGCACAAAAAGACCTTTATTCCATCGATGTTGCTACAGGGAATATTACGCGTTTGACGGCTACAGACCACAATGAGGATTATCCCGTTTGGTCCCATACACAAACTAACACGTTATTTTATGTTTCTGATGCCAGCGGTGTATGGAATATTTACAGACATTCACTTGATTCTGAACCTGTTGCGATTACCAATATTTTGACTGGCGCTTTCCAGTTGAGCCTGACTGAAGATGATGAATATATGGTTTTTGCCGGTTACGCCGATATGGGTTGGGATGTGTACAGCATGAGCCATCCGTTGAAAAAAGATGAAATGGCTACACCATTAACACGCTATGTAATAAAACAGGATGAAATAACAGAAGATTTGACCGATTTACGGCGGCATAAACGTGGTGAATGGACTTCCGGCCGGACATCCGGCAGGGATTATAGGGATTGGATTTTTGCCAGGGAATATGATCATTTTAACCAGTCTATGGAAACAGCACCGGATGCTGCAGAAGAGTTTACCAGTGATACAACAGATATTTCTGACAACGGCTATATACCCAAAGTCTACAAAACACGATTTTCCCTGGACTTGGTTAACGGCTATGCATCTTTTAATAATGTTTTCGGCGCCCAGGGGATGACCATGTTTGCGTTCAGCGATATGCTCGGTGACCACCAGATCTATTTTGGTACGGAAATGGTGATAGATTTAAAACGTAGTGATTATTTTTTCAGCTATGCGTACCTGACACGGCCTACGGATTATTATTTTTCCATCTCCCATACGGCGAATGAATATTTTCTGGGTTATGATATTTATGGCTTTCAGCACCGCGGCTTATTAAGAAATTTTGGTATTATGGGCTACCTTTCCCACCCATTCAGTCGTTTTATGCGCATCGAAGGCGGATTGTCCTATCATTATTTTTCCTTTAGTGAATGGCAGCAAGTCAATTATTATGAATTCGAGGAAATAAACAATGATGATTTTTCTGTTGTTTTACCCATCACCAGTTGGGTGTATGATAATACCATTTATGGTTTTACTGGACCCATAGATGGATTTAGGCAGAATACGACCTTAGTAGTCAGTCCCGGTTGGGGGAGTAAAAAACTGGACTTCAAAACGTTAAAAATAGACTTGCGGAAATATTTCAAAATTGGCCGTTACTCCAGTTTAGCCGGGCGGTTAACCTTAGGGACAAGCCAGGGTAAAAATAAACAAAAGTTCTATTTGGGCGGTTTGCAGAATTGGATACTTGGTACTGGTGAAACAGACGGTGTAGATGATAATAGCCGTTTCAGCGACTCTACGATGACTGACGGTGATAATGACCTTGAAGATGTGTTCTTTTCTGAATTTGTCATGCCGGTCAGGGGCCGGCGTTATATGGAACGGGTTGGTTCGAATGTAGCCTTAGCCAATTTTGAATTTCGCTTTCCCTTTTTATTGGCCATGGGTGTTCCTGACAAATTCATGTTGAGCAACCTGGGTACACACCTGTTTCTGGATATTGGTACAGCTTGGGATGATGGTGCTGATTTCAACAATAATACTGTCGCCGGTTTCGGGTGGGGTATGAAAATCAACCTGGGGTATTTCTTGCTGCGGATTGATTCTGCCTGGGATATCAATGATACCGGTTATTCCAAACCACAATACTATTTTTCTTTAGGCACTGACTGGTAAATAGGTAATTGGTAACTCTTAGCTGGTTACTGGTCAATGATGGGATGCAGCGTGTCTATTTTTATCTGTAAGTTTTTGCACATGTAACCTGTAACCAATAATTTATCAACCAGCAAATGGCCAAATCATCTCCCAAAACTGTCTTTTTATGTAATCAATGTGGTAATGAATTTCCGAAATGGCACGGCCAGTGTCCGGCCTGCAATGAATGGGGTACCTTAAGTGAGTTCCGCCCACCAAAAACCAGACGCAAGACCAACGGCGCGCCAGCCAGGGAAACAAAAAAATTAAGTTCTATAACCAATAAAAAAGGCCGTAAGCGTTCATCTTCCGGGTTAAGCGAAGTAAATAGGGTTTTGGGCGGCGGATTATTGCCCGGCTCCATGATCCTCCTCGGCGGCCAGCCCGGAATTGGAAAATCCACATTAGCCCTGCAGGTTATCGCCGGTTGCGGACAATCCGCACTCTACGTTTCCGCTGAAGAAAGTGATGATCAATTAGCCCTGCGCGCGGAGCGATTGGGTGTGCAAACAACAGGCCTCCATGTCTCCGGTGAAAATGAGATCCTGAATGTGCTGGAACAGGTTTCTGTGGTACAGCCGGCCCTGTTGGTGATCGATTCCATCCAGACTGTTTATAATGAAGACTTGGATTCATTACCAGGTTCTGTTGGCCAGCTTCGGAATTGCGGCCAGCAGCTGTTGAACGCCTGCAAGCAAAAAGGGTTTACTGTGATCGTTATAGGCCACGTAACCAAAGAAGGGACAATCGCCGGGCCGAAAATGCTGGAACATATGGTAGATACCGTTCTGTATCTGGAAGGGGATGATCGCTATGACCATCGGATCCTGCGCTCGGTAAAAAACCGTTTTGGCGCCACCAATGAAGTGGGCGTCTTCCAGATGACATCATTAGGCTTGGAAGAGGTTACCAATCCATCTGAACTGTTTTTAGCAGAACGTACAGAAAATACTGCCGGTACCGCTATTTTCCCTTCCATGGAAGGCAGCCGACCCATACTTGTTGAAGTTCAGGCCCTCGTTTCAAAAGCCAACTTTGGTACACCCCAGCGCAATGCCAATGGTGTGGACACACGCCGGTTAGCTATGCTGCTGGCTGTGCTGGAAAAGCGCTTGGGAAAAATCATGGGCATGAATGATGTATTTGTGAACTTGGTAGGTGGATTGAAGATCCAGGACCCTGCGGCAGACATGGCCATTATTTCAGCATTGGCTTCCAGCAATTTGGATAAACCTATTGCCAATAACACTGTTCTCGTAGGTGAAGTTGGGTTGACGGGAGAAGTTCGATCTGTAGCAAAGATAGAACAACGGCTGCAGGAAGCAGTAGCTTTAGGGTTTAAAATTGCAATTATACCAAAAAGCAATATGAAAAATGTGAAATCCTTCAAAGGACTAAAAATTCACGACGTAAAATCTGTCCGGGAAGCTTTTCAGCACATTTTTTAACTGTTGAAGTTTACTATCCACCATATTGATAATCAGACATCTGCCCGAACGGGTGAGATTATCACAGATCACGGTTTCATTGCCACTCCTGTGTTTATGCCTATTGGTACAAGAGGGACGGTAAAAGCTGTAAATACAAGTGAATTGAAGGCTATTGATGCGCGTATTATATTAGGTAACACCTATCATTTATATTTAAAACCAGGCCATGAATTGATCGGCCGTGCCGGTGGTCTACATGAATTCATGAATTGGCATGATACACTGTTAACTGACAGCGGTGGCTTCCAGGTCTTTTCCCTTGCCAAGCTGAATAAGGTCGATGATGATGGAGTCGAATTCCAATCACATATAGATGGGAGTAAACATTTTTTTACACCGGAATCTTCCATGGAAATCCAACAGCATTTGGGTGCGGATATCATCATGGCCTTCGATCAATGTCCCGCGGGGCAGTCAGATTATCAAACAGTGGAAATAGCTGTTGAACGCACAACAAAATGGATGAAACGCTGTAGTGCGTATCTGAATGAAAATAAAGGTATTCATGACTGGGGGCAGAACGTGTTTCCTATTGTTCAGGGAAATGTGTATGAAGAATTGCGCCAAAAAAGTGCGGAAGAATTAATCCCGTTTGCAACATGCGGAATGGCTATTGGCGGATTGGCTGTCGGAGAAGAAAAAAGTGCTATGTTTGAAACGATTGAAAAGATGGACGAATTACTTCCTAAAGATCAACCAAGATATTTAATGGGTGTCGGTCGGCCCACAGATCTGGTTCGTTCAGTCAAACGCGGTGTGGATATGTTTGATTGTGTCCTGCCCACCCGCAATGCCCGTAATGGCCAACTTTTTACATCAGCTGGGATCGTAAATATCAGCAACGAACAACATAAAGAAGAGTTTATTCCTGTGGATGAACATTGCAGCTGTGATCTGTGCAAGAACCATACGCGGGCGTATTTACGGCATTTAATGAATGTGAACGAAATTTTGGGGCATCGCTTGGCCTCCCTGCACAATTTGACGTACTATATGAATTTGATGGAAACTATACGCAGGGAAATAACTGCAGGGACGTTTGATAATTGGTCACATAATTTTCTGAAATCTATGCTGGAACAAAAGGGGATGTAAACCTTTTGTTGAGAATGATCAATTTATTTATATGTGGGAAAAGTTAGGTTTGAAAGTAAATTATATGTTTAGTATTAAGAAAGTTAGAAACAATTTTTGTCAGAAAAAGAAAATAATAAAATTTTTATGAACAAAGGTCAAAAACGATCGTGGGAATCGACATTATACATTGTTAGTTTGGGATTGTTAATATTCCTTTTTGTTTCTGGTGCAATCAGTTTTTTTGGGAAAACGGGGCAATTTTTTATACAGTTTAATGTACTTCTGCATACCTTTATTGGAATTGTAGCGGGAGCACTTATCTGTTGGTTTTATTTTCGGCATTGGCTTTATCATAAAAATTTTATTCGTCCATTTGATTCCAAGATTGGTCACTTTACAGGCCAGTTTGTACTATTTTCATTCATAAGTGGAATCATTCTCATTATTACCGGCGTTTCCGAATCAGGAGTAATCGTTTATTGGGCTCATATCATTATAAGTTTTTTATTTTTTATTTTTTTAGGATTTCATTTATGGACACCAACTGTATTCATGGTTCAGCGAAGGTTAAACGGGTCTGGAAAAGGATTTTTAAAAAGCGGTGTTTGGATGACAGCAATTATGTTTTTTACAGTTTTAGGTAGTTGGACTTATCACCATAATGAACCAACACATATTGAGAAAAATGACTATACATACCCTTTTGGTTCAAACCCATTTTCCCCCAGCATGACCACTACAACCAACAACCTATTTATCAATGAGAAGACTATGGCTGGTTCTGAAGGGTGTGGTCAGAAAAATTGTCATGAAGATATTTTTGAACAATGGTCAGAATCTGCTCATAGATATTCTACGGATAATCCCTACTTTGAGCAGACTTTGCAATACATGGTGGAGACAGAAGGTAAAAATGCAACTCGGTATTGTGGCGGTTGCCACGATCCAATTGCTCTGTTATCAGGAAAAATGGATGCTAATAATTCCGTGAGGAATAATCATCCTGGTGAAGGTATTTCCTGTATAGTATGTCACTCAATTGAGGATTCCGGGAGTCTGGAGGGTACAGGCAAGTATGTATATAATCCGCCGGAAAGATATTTATTTTGGGATCGGGAAGGCGAAATACCATCCTATTTAAATTACTTATTGATTCGATTAAAACCACAACATCATAAAAAAACATTCATGAAATCTTTTTACTCCACTCCGGAGTATTGTTCTGTCTGCCATAAACAATCCATTGATGAATACACGAATGAATACCGCTGGTTACAGCTTCAGAATCAATATGACCCCTGGCAGGAGAGCGGTTTTTCCGGAGAATCAGTTTTCGCTTATCGACAGGAAGACATACAAAACTGTAATGATTGTCATATGCGTGAAGTTAATTCCACCGATCCATCGCGAACCGATGGAACAGTGAAATCCCATAGGTATATTGCGGCAAATACAGCCATTCCGTTTTTACATGGATTTGATGAACAATTGGACCAAACAACTGCATGGTTAAAACGGGATGAATTGGTTGTAGATATTGTTGCAATGAAAATAGGAGGAAATGATGGTAATGTGACTAAACCGCTTCAAGAACAAATGCCCCTGCCTGATTTAACGGAATCAGTCATATTTGATGTTAGTGTCACAAATAATATTGCCCATAGTTTTCCCACTGGACCGCTGGATTTGTATGAAGCTTGGTTAGAGTTTGTTGTAGTTGATCACCATGGAAAGGAAGTATACACCAGTGGGAAAATAGATGCTGATGGACATGTTGATCCTAACGCTCATCAATTCATTGCGCCGCCTGTGACAAAAGATAGCAAATGGATTCAGAAACATGATTTGTGGAATGTGCGCACAATGTTATTTGACAGATCTTTACCGGCCCAGGCAACGGATGTAGTTCATTATAAAATAGATTTCCCAGTATCAGCCAATCCGCCATTTACAATTACTACCCAAGTCCGATATCGGCGGTTTAACCGCTGGTATACTGAGTGGGTATTAGGTGAGGATTCTCCAGTATTTCCAATCGTTGATGTGTGTCAAGATACTTTGGTCCTTACTTCAAATTCGAAATCAAAACAGATGACCAATGATCATGAACGGTTAAATAGATATGGAATTGGTTTATACAGGCAAGAACGTTATGCTGAAGCTATTGATGCGTTTGAGGAAGCAACTCACATCAATAAAGATTATACTGAGGCATATATTAATGCTGCCATGACGAATATTGATGCAGGATATTTGGATCAAGCAGCAGGGTGGTTAAAAAAAGCATTAAGTATAGATTCGGAATCTCATCGTGCCCAGGCTTATTTGGGAATTATAAAACAAAAGCAGGGATTATTTAATGAAGCTGAAAGATATTTGTCACACGTTCTTGAAGCGTACCCACGAGATCGAAAAGTATTATTTGAACTTGGTCGAATACATTATTTAACAAACAAATATCATTTAGCTGTGGATTTATTCAATAGGTCATTAGCCATCGATCCAGAACAACCAGATGTATATTATAATTTAGGATTATGTTATAAAGCAATTGGTGATCCAACAGCAGCTGATGAAGTTTTAGAGAAATTTTTGAAGTATAAAAAAGATCCAACTGCTCCTGCTCATAAAACAGCTTTTATTTTATCGAATGACTGGGCAATGCGAGAATCACAACAACATCATATACATTAATTTATGTCGAATATTGTAGTTCGAGTTGTAGATGCATATGTGTTTAGAAAAACGGATGATGGCTTATTGTATTTAATCTTGAAACGAGCGAAAACAAAACGTTACGAACATTTATGGCAAGGCGTGGCCGGCAAGATAGAAGCAGGTGAATCTGCCCCGAAAGCAGCCAAGCGGGAATTGCTGGAGGAAACAGGCCTTAAACCGAAGCACATGTTTGTGGCTGATCATGTGAGCCGTTTTTATGAGGCCCATGGTGACCGTATCAACCTTGTCCCCGTTTTTGGAATTGAAGTAGATTCAGATCAAATAACCTTGTCAGACGAGCATTGCGAATACAAATGGGTCACGATTGAAGAGACGTTGGATCATCTGGTATGGAGAGGACAAAAACAGGGTATTCAAGTTGTGAATGAAATGGTTCTAAAAAATGATGACCGATTGAGATGGTCAACTATAGATTAAGGAGTACTTATGTTAGAAGAAGGAAGCAAGGCACCAGATTTTACATTGCCTGATCAAGATGGGAATGAAGTTTCCCTGTCCGGTTTGAAAGGACAAAAAGTCGTTTTATGGTTTTTCCCAAAAGCTAGCACCCCAGGATGAACAGTCGAAGGAAAAGGGTTCCGGGATGAACTCAAGCAATTTGAAATGAAAAATGCAGTTGTTGTTGGGATGAGCGCTGATTCACCCCAGAAACAAAAGAAATTTTGTAATAAACAGAATTTTGAATATCCTATGTTATGCGATGAGGGTAATGATGTGTTGAAAGCCTATGGTGTATGGGGGAAAAAGAAATTCATGGGTCGTGAATACAATGGTATTTTTCGTAATACATACGTGATTGATGAAAATGGCATAATCAAAAAAGTATACAAGAAAGTTAATGTTAAAACCCATGCCATGGATATTCTGCAGGAGCTCGGTTAGTCTGTCTAGATGAATTTTTCCTTTATGCGTTCCCGGCGGCTGCGCTACCTGCTGGGAGCAGTAAGCTTATCGTGGCTCTTTTTTATTCTATTCCGAATCGTTTTCTTTTATACGTTCAATGATCCGGTCGCTGATGTTAGCGCATCTGACCTGACTCGTGCTTTCTGGATGGGCGTCCGCTTTGACTTGCGCCTGGCTATTTTAATCTCATTGCCATTGCTTGTATTGACTATGATTCCAGTCTTGAATATGGGTCGCTCACACAGAACTCGCACTGTTGGAAAATGGATTTACGGGATTTTGATCATAGGGGCTGTATTATTTTATACTGCTGATTTTGGCCACTATGCATACCTTCAGCAACGGGTGGATATCACAGCCTTAATCCTTCTGGAAAATCCGACTATCTCCGCTCAAATGGTCTGGGAGAGTTACCCGGTTGTATGGTTCTTATCCATCCTGGCACTTCTCTGCTTTACCTGGATCAAACTCCATGATGGTCTTGTGGCCGCCACAGTTGCCAAAACTCCCAAATACAGGAATACGTCCCATAAAGTAGTTGGCGTTATAGTTGGCGGTACAATCTACTTATTTAGTTTGTGGGGGACGTTTGCTCAATATGCCTTGTTTTGGAGCGACGCTTTTTTTAGTCGGGACCCTTTTGTTTCAGCACTGGCCTTGAACCCGGTTTTGTATTTTTATGATACCTCAAATTTCAGTGAAGCCGATTTTGATATTGAAAAGGTGAGGGAATATTATCCAACGATTTCGAATTGGCTTGGGGTGGCTGAACCGGACCAGGATAATATGAATTTCACCAGGGAAATTATTCCTGATAAAAAAATTGAACCACCCCCCAATATTGTAATCATTTTCATGGAATCTGTGGGGCTCAACCGCATGAGATTGATGGGGAACCCATTTGATACAACACCCACTTTGGATCAATTAGCTAAAAATGGATTATTTTTTCCCAATTTCTATGTGCCGTGGGTTAGTACATCCAGATCAGTGTTTACCATGGTCACCGGCATCCCGGATGTGGCACGAACAAAAACATCCTCACGGAATCCTCTCATCCGCGATCAGTACAGCATTATTTCAGAATTTGTAGATCATGATAAATATTACCTGATCGGAGGCAGCGCCAGCTGGGCGAATATCCGCAGCTTGATCACGTATAACCTGAAGGATATGGAACTGCTGGAATTGGGTGATTTTAACCGACCGCGGGTGGATGTGTGGGGTATCTCTGACCTGGATTTGCTGCGCGAGGCACATGACCTGTTTTCAAAAAGAGACAGTGAAAAGCCATTTTTTGCTATTGTGCAAACTGCTGCGAATCATCGTCCCTACTCCATACCGGAGGATAACGCCGGTTTCATTATTAAGAATCAAGATGAACAGGTATTGCAGAAAGCGGGTTTTAATTCACTCGACCAATACAACGCCATGCGTTTCCTGGATCATTCTATCGGCAGATTTATGGAAATGGCGAATACAGCTGACTATTTTAAAAATACGATCTTTGTTCTGTTTGGGGATCACGGCAACGCTGATCCCCAAGCGGAGCATATGCCTGCGGATGACTATGCGCTTCGTCTCCGTTCTTACAATGTGCCATTCATTATCTATGCGCCTGGGCTAGGAATGGATCATCGGAGGATCGAAACTGTTTGCGGTTTGCCTGACCTTATGCCGACCATCGCCGGATTAAGCGGAATTGATTATACCAATAAGACATTGGGAAGGGATGTATTAAAAAATGAAAATGGTATGGCCTTTGTAGTGAATAAAAAGATCTCCCCCAGCAGTTATGGTGTATTAGATAGTGATTACTATCTGCGGATCTTTCGCAATGGCTCCGGGATGGAATTTCATGATCTCAACAGCCCCGACCCTGCAGAAGATATCCTCTCTGGAAACGAGGAAATGGTAAAGAATTATGAGAGGATGACATTGGGTATCCTCGAGACAGCGAAATATATGTTATATCACAACCGGAATTAATTTAAATAATAGGTAAAATTGATTATGGGGAGTGGGATTGGCCTATCCATAAAATATAATCCTCCAAAATCAAACCAAACCATCAAAGCGTTGATGAGGTAATATAAAAAACCTGTTTATCAGAAATGTGAGATTCTATTCCTTTTTGTTTTTTATAATAATTTCCTAAATCAATATAATTTTCTTACAAAATGTAAACATGTAAATATTTTTCTTGGCATTTAACAATTATAGTAATAAGTTTATATAATAAACATATGGTTCAATTATTAAACAAATCTGATGACGCAGTAAATTTATCTGTCCAAAATGGATCAGTATATAAAACTTTTCAAATTCTTGAACAGTTCACCAGAGAAAAACCAGAATTAACTACAAATGATATTGCTATTCCAACGGGAATGAACCGATCTACCGTTTTTAGATTTCTGAATTCGCTTAGGTCACTAGGAATCGTCGAGCGGACAGAAGATGGGTTTTACAAATTAGGTATTTATCTTTTTGAGCTTGGTCTTCGAGTAGATGTTAATCAATCTATAGTGGAAAAAGCTCAACCCTGTTTACGCGAACTTTCCAATGAAATCAAAGAATCAGCGTGTTTAGCTATACGAGATAGAGTAGATGTGCTTTGTTTGACAAATGAAGAATCAAACCAGAATATTCGCATAGACACTCCAGTCGGGACCAGGAACCCTATGTATTGTACTGCATTAGGAAAATCTATTCTTGCGTTTATGGATGATGACTTTCTGGATTTATATTTTGAAATAACAAAGTTAAGCAAGCGAACTGGTAAAACTATTACAACGGAAAATGAATTTCGTAAAGAATTAAAAAGGGTCAATAAATCTTTCATTAGCTATGATAAAGAGGAGTTTGCAGATGATGTCTATTGTGTTGGAACAACTATTTTTGACATAAATAAACAGCCGGTTGCTGCTATAAGTATATCTGGATTGAAAAGAAGAATGATGGGTCAAAAAGTTGATATTTCAAAAGCTGTATTAAGAGCAGGAAAGAAAATAACGAAAGAGATAGGTGGACATTATCCTGATAAAGATTCCGCAAGTTTAAAAAATGTTAATTTGGGGCTAGGATAATCATGGTTACTCGTAGCTATTTTTTTACAATAATTTTAGATAAATTGATCTTATTATCAAATTATTACCAAATTGGTCATATTTCATTATTTATAGCTAGTAAAGAGAAGAATATCTAATTATGACGAATGATACAAAAGGGAGTTTTACGAGCTTAATCAATAAAATTTTACAAATAAAAACAAACAAAGCAAGGAGAAACCTACAATGACAAACAAAACAGAAGGAAGGTTCCCGGACCCTCATGATTTTGAGGTCCCAGCGGAACTTGAAGGATGGGAGGACATGTATCCATCGCATCAGTTGTTTTCTGGCGATAGGGAAGAATGGGAAAAGAATCAGTTCTGGTTTCAGGACAAGATTCATGCACCGGAAGCTATTCCGCCACTGGATCATATATTCCAGGAAGCCTGGCAGATATCCCTATCCCAATACACAACCCGGGTTTTTTGTATTCCCCCGGCCCAAGGAATCGCCCAGCGTATGGTTGGCTGTTATTTATACATCTGCGCTATTGCACCGCCCCCAGATGAAGTTCAGGGAGCAAAGGCAGAGCGTTTTGGGGCTCGGGTGTTTCCTGTTTTCCAAAACTATGACGAGTTGTGGGAAAAATGGCTG
>PBZW01000065.1 GCA_002730315.1 Fidelibacterota bacterium | reverse complement strand
GCAGATGGAAATGTTTATAGTGACGGTACAAGTGCTAATTGGAATTTCTTAGGTGAAAATCCTTCTCAGGGTCATGTTTTGAATGTAAAAATGAATGAACCAAATCCTTATGGTCTTTATAATATGGCAGGCAATGTTTGGGAATGGATTGAAGATTGGTATGATTCAGATTATTACAATAATTCTAATAATGCTTCAGACCCTGTTAATACTGTGGATACAGGTCTTAAAGTCAGAAGAGGCGGATCTTGGAATTATCATCAAGCAACATTAAAATCATCAGCTAGAGCCAAGGATGAGCAATTTAAAGGAAATGATCATTTTGGATTTAGAATAGCATTAAGAATGCAACAGCTTGATATTAATAAAGAAACACAAATACCAGAAATCATTAATCTCCATCAAAACTACCCCAACCCATTCAACCCAATAACAACACTTCGGTATGATTTACCAGAACAGGCTAATGTAAATATTTTCATTTACGACATGCTAGGCAGGGATGTAAGAACATTAGTAAATGAAAAACAGGAAGCTGGGTTCAAATCTGTCAAATGGAATGGTAGAAATGATAAGGGTCAAACAGTCAGTGCTGGAATGTATTTTTACCGTATTCAAGCAGGCAGTTTTTCTAAAGTCCAGAAAATGATTTTATTAAAATAATTGTAATTATTATCTAATTAAGACCTCAATGCCAAATCGTTTGTTTATTTTATTTCCACTATTATTTGTTATTGGATCTTCTGCTGAACCAGATGCGAAGAACATAAAAAGTGATTTTATAGATATAGCCGGGGTTGAATTCCAGGTAGTAGAACACGCCAGCTCGAACATCCATTACATCTGGCTCCACGGCGATGAAAAAACGGCCAGGCTGCTTTTGGATGACCATATTAAGACACAGCCTGGAAAAGCTTTTTTAATCAATAATGAAGAACGCGAAGTAAAGGTAGGCGGATTGCTGCTTGATCCCAACCGCATGTTTTCCAGGAATGGCGCCAAGAGCAACCTGCAAAAAATGAACGCCAACTTATCCAGTTCTGAATTAAATCAAACGCTGGACTTGCTGGACAAAGAGCGGGACAGATTTTTTGATACTGTCAAACCGCCGCCGGGTGGGCTGCTGATTGCTTTGCATAATAGTATTCGCAACTATTCGATAAAAGATGAATTGGCCAATAGTGATGAAATTTCTCTTAAAAACAGCGAGCATCCCCAGCACCACAACTTTTTTATCTGTACCGATGAAAATGATTTTAAAATTTTATCCAAATCTCCGTACAATGTTGTCCTGCAGAAAAGTCAAGCCAATGATGACGGCACACTATCCCGGCTGGCGGCCAGCAAGGGCATCCGCTATATCAATATTGAAACACGGCTGGGTTATTTGAGCGTGCAAAGAAAGATGCTGCAGTATGTTATGGAAAATCTGCGGGTCCAGCTGGAACAACCACAAAATTAATTAAATAAGCCACCCAAAGGGATAGGATTTAAAAAAGAGCCCCGCCAAGTAGCGGAGTTTTTTTGTTTCCCCCACTTTTGTTCTTACATTCCACTGGAAAAAAACGAAAGTCTAAATGAAATATTTTCTTTTAAACTCACTCACAATAGTTTTATTTGTGTCGTGCAAGAACACCACAGAGCAAAACTTAATTGCTTTTGACATGAATGGTGAAACTCGCCAATACATTCTCCATCGACCGGACGGTCTGCAAGAAAATAGTCCATTGGTTTTTGTTCTGCACGGTTTAGGCGGTTCAGCAAACGGAATCAGGGAATATTCGCAAATGGATAAAGTGGCGGACAAAAATGGTTTTGCGGTATGTTATCCCCAAGGCACAGGTGGGAGCGAAGATACGAAGTATACAAAAAAAGGTACACATTTTTGGAATGTAGGTTATGAGGTTCATAAAAATGAAACTGTGGATGATGTAGAATTCATCACTTCTTTGGCTACGTTTTTACAAAAAAAATATAACCTGGATCCTGAAAAAACCTTTTGCTCCGGCATGTCTAATGGTGGCGACATGAGCTATCTGCTGGGCTGCCAGGCGCCAGATGTGTTCAAAGCCATCGCCCCGATCACCGGCTGTATGATGGAATGGTTCTATGATTCATGCAATGAAAATGATCCGGTTCCTGTTTTTCATGTTCATGGCACTGCGGACAACACAACTTATTATGCCGGCGATGAAGACAATAGTGATGAGTGGGGGGCTTATATGGGTGTGGAAAGAACCATCAATTTATGGGTCAAGCGCAATGAATGCACAACCACAATCATCGACACATTAGCCGATATAGATCCAAATGACGGGAGTATCGTTGTCTCACATAAATATATTGGCGGAAGAAATAATAATGAAGTTTGGTTTTATAAGGTCATTGGCGGCGACCATGAATGGCCGCCGGGCTGGCCTGTGAAATCAGGTAATGGGGATTTAAATACCAGCGCTGAAATCTGGAAATTCTTTCAGCATTCAATGAAGAATTAATTCTGTAAAATAAGGTTATAATTTAAAGGTCAGGCCTATCTGGGAACTAATGCCCAGAACACCCAGGTTTGACACGGAATAATCCACGTTCAACTTGTAGGGAATGGCCGGGAAACTTTCAGAAGAGAGACCGAATCCCCATGACCAGCGATTAACGTATTGTTCGGAATTGGCTATATCCTCTAACTCTCCTGTAGACAGATCATCGAAGGAATCACTATAGTGCAGATATTCTTGTCTTACTCCGGTCCGTAGATAAATAAGATTACTTACTTTTAATTCTGCACCGCCAAGAAAAAATGGATTTTGATCCCTGGAGTCATAATAATCAGCATTCACGGTCAGAATAAGCAACTTGTTTTTAATCAGAGATTGCGGACCTAAAGGCTGAAATGAGAGCCCAAGGCGAAATGCCATGGGTAGGGGCCAATCTTCCGTACGCAGAGTGGCAATTACATCCGGATTGCCATCCATATCTTCAAAAGGATCAATATCCACTTTCTGATCTGTTCCTTTCAGGCTCATTTTAGTTCCAAAGTTGGTGATGGACATACCGATCTTTAATCCCGAGAAACGGGTAATATATTGCGAGCCTACATCAAAGGCGAGTGCATTTGCAGAAGAAAAGGATATGGATTCCTGGATCATTTTTAATTGTACACCAAAATTGAAGCGGTCACTCATCTTTTTTGCATAGGCAAGACCAATGGCCACATCAGATGCGGAAAAAGAAGTTCCATCTCCTTCAGGCTGTAGTTCAGTGGTGCGTTCCATTTTTCCCAGATTGAGATAATTGATACTTAAACCAAAGTGACCGACCCGTCCAGCGGGTATTACTGCTGCAAAGTAACTATGGGTAAAATCAAATATCCAGTCTGTGTGGTTTACCGCAATCTCTATGCCATTAGCATTCGCGATTCCAGCTGGATTCCAGAATAAACTGGTTGGATCATCTATTTGACCGGTAATAGCACCGCCCATAGCAGTTGCTCTTCCACCTACACCTATTTTAAGGAAGTTGGCTGCAGACGTGCCCGCGTTGTCAAATTGACCAAATAAGATTGAATAGAAAAACAGCATGGGTAAAAATGATCGTCTCATTTTATCACCGCAAATTTTCCTGTGAACTCTTCACCGGAATCAAACCCGCCGGAAACCACATGAAACACATAAACCCCAAAAGCCACATCCTGGCTGTTATAGGTCATTAAATTCCATGCTTCCACGCTGGGACCGCGATATCCTGGGCTGTTGGGATTGTGTTCCAACAATTGCACCAGTTCACCGGACGTGTTATAGATCCGTATAACACATTCCGTTGGTAAATGGGTAAAATGTATTTCTTTGACATAGGCGATCTGCTCGTAGAGAGAAGTGACCACGTAAGGGTTAGGAACCACCTTAATCTGTTTCAGGTCGCCCGCGGAAATTTTATAATCATCTACTGAAGTGGTAATGGTGTAGGTATCCTCGCCCACAATAATGGGATTTGGGATATAGATACGTAATCGATCACTAGGATTAAAGTAATGATTATCCTTGTTCCAATTTATTACCCAGCCCATTTGATCTGTGTCTTCCGTATAGTGCAGGATACTTTCAGCGGAGTATGGTGTGTATCCGGGAATGAACTGAAAATCCGTGTTTAGTCTGTATCCGTAAGCCCAGGAAGTATCAATTGTTAAATCCCCATACACGAAAGATGAATCCAATACTATTACACTGTCCAATTCCCAAACCTGACCTTCGGGTTTGGAAGTTCCTTGTGTCTGGTAAGCAGCAACATTTAAACGTTGTTGGTTTTCCACATCCCATAATTCAAAGGGGACCTGAATATTGTCGATTTCCTGCATTCCGTAAAGGGTGAGAATATTGTAATAGGATGCCATTGATCCTTCACTTGTGAAGCGCAGTTCCAGATCATTCCATAAATCGGTTAAAACTGGTTTACCTCCCAGCTCGCCCACAGAACTTGGTGGGAGAGTAGACATATAACTTCGCCACGTGGCTGCACTTGCACTGGGATGCCCTAAACCGACAAAAGGAATGTTACTGGCGGAATTAATATCGTTGGGTGTAAGTACTGTGGAATCTTCCCGCTCAATTTCCCATACCGCACCGGAGAAGGAAGGAATAAACCCGTCCACCACATGCTGGGATTCGGAAACAATATCCATTTCTTCAGGTATGATTGTATCACCTGTGGTAGTGTTGACCATAGACCAATAACGTGTGTAGGTTGTGTCCCAGTCAGACATATTTGTGTTGCTGGAATCAACCGTATCTATTTGTTCATGAAACTCAACTAGATAAGTATAACCCTTGCTGATCAAATCATCTTCAGTCACCTCTGAATATCCCAATAGTTCGACCATAAATGGATCCGCTGTAATGGGTGTCAGCGTCGCATCGGAATATCCAACGTGGTCTACATTGTCGACACCGCCTTTTTCGAAACCAGCAGGAGCTGCCTGAGGTCTTAAGGCCACGGTGTTATCATTGGCAATATAGGCATCCTTGGCTTTTGAATTTTCCATCGGATCTACGGGTGCTCCCGACCACTCATCAGGTCCATCGTATGCAGTGACCGCATACCAGTATTCATACCCATTAATAATATTTTCATCAATAAATGTGTACTGCAGTCCGGATTCTGAACCCAGGTTATAATAGATCAATGGGTCATTCATAACAAAAGGACCGGAAACACCATCTGTTTTATCATAAATAGCCAAAGGCTGATATATATCAGTTGGATTACCGTTTAGATCAGTGATCATATTTCCCCAGCTGGAACCACGATCCGTACTGCGGTATACGCGGTAACCTTGAAAGGAATTTGATCCGGTGACCGGATCAATGGACGCTTCGCTGCGATTGTCCCAATATAATACGATCTTTTTGTCATCTTGGACAGCGCGCACCAACGGCTGGTCCGGTGGCTGTGGACTGGAACAACTGTTATTATAAAGTGATTGAAAAACTTTGGCATTGCGCAGCAGATCAGCTTCATTGATGCCAACAAAATCAGCAAAAGTAAAAACTACTGATTCTCCTGGTGCTACATCCAAAGCCGGAACTGTTTGACCAGCAGTATTTACATGTTCCGGTCCGCCCGCAGTCATAATCCAGGTAACATCCGGGCCGTAAGAAAATGGTTTATTATATAATACATCAGATGAGTGTGGTGCAGTGTTGTCTGGTTCCTCAATCCCTGCCAGCATCTGGATGTTATAGGCTTCTACATCGCTCTGGGTGTCCTCATCCCATGGAACTGTATGAAATGCAGTAATTCCATAAGGTTGAGTTGTGCCATCATTTTTATAATATGTACACTCCAGGAATTTTACCCCAACCCACGCAATGCCTGATGATTTAAATCCTTCCGATTGATCATCGGGATCATACAAGATAGCCAGGTTTTCCAATAAATGGGCATCGGTTGTGTCTGATAATTTTTCAGCAATGTGGGGATCATCTGGTTCAATGAACAGGCATAGATCATCGGTCCATTCATTCCAGCCTTGTTCCGGAGTGTCCGGATCACTGTTTACTCCAAAATACAGATCCTGTAAAGTATCCTTGCCAACGTTTGTCATTTTCTGGATGAAGATAAAACCATCATTACCGAATGTATTGCTGTAGTTCAGCACCCACACATCAATACGGATGTCGAGTGGCCCCACACCATTGTTGCTGGCAAATGTATTTCCGTATTCCGGATCATTATCGGTAACTACAAAATAGGCTTCCCGATCGGCCTTAACACCCAGTCCGCAGGGAGCATCGGGAAATCCTTCCGGACCCAGTTCCGACTCTATACCTGGAAAATACAACGTATCTTCAGGCACTTTAGAAGCGTTGTAGATAATGGACATGAATGTATCACCCTTTGCTGACTCGATAGGCCATTGATCCGGCCAGGATTCAGGAATATCACTAAAGGCGACACCGATGTTGGCATCTGTATCCACATAACCGGCATCATAATTTGGCAAAGGTTCAAACTCTTCATCATGGTCCCTGGCGGAATACTTGGTACCCACACTGACAGAGGGCACACCACCCTTTAATGCTCCAACAATAGGCCCCGCTGTCCAATAATACGTGCAACAGCCATCCATGATCATGCTGCCGGCTGGGAATTCGTGACATAACCCCCAGGGGTCATATCCGTAAATAGCGGCATTTGATAACCGCAGAACCACATTCCCCTTATCCAGAACACTGCGTTTTCTATCCTGGGCTCCAAGGATCTTGGGTGTCCGATCGTTAAAACCTGGTTTAGCTATGTACAGATCATAATACTGTTTTTTCGTCAGGTTCATTTCCTGACCTAATAATAACGTAAAGAAGTAGAAACCAAGGAAAGTTAGTTTTTTAATATTCAATTTAATGACCTATGCTAATCCCAATTTCAATGTGCCGGGGAGGACTAATATTATATGGTTTCCATACGAACATAGGTGATTGTCCGGAGTCGAGTGTAGCAAAAGGTTCACCAGTAGAATTGTCGACCGAGAGCACATTTCCTTTATTGAAAGCATTAGTGACATCAGCAAAGATCCTGACATTATACCCCTTCATTTTCAAATCATAAAAAAGTTTTAGATCCAGGTTAGCGGTAGAGGGCATTCGACCTGAATACTGCTCATCCACGGGACGAGCGCGGGCATCTTCAGGTGTGTACGGCAGTCCGCTGCCGTAGTAGCCTAGGGCGCTTAAACCGAAGCCGGCCGGATTGTGGTAGTTCAATCGGAAATTTATAGTATGTGTTTGATCCCAGGGCATGGTGTACGTGCGGTTGAAGTCCCGCCAATCGTATCCGTTTGCCCATTCAGCGACATACCAGTGAAAACTTTCGGTTGGTGCGTTACCTTCCGCCCGTGAAAGGTTGTAGTTGATCTCCCAATCAAGTCCCGCAGAATATAATTTTTGAAATGAAATTTCCAATCCCCGTGAATTTGCGTAATCCATATTTTCAAAAATAGCGTATTGGCTGGGGTCGGCATCATACCTGCGGGAGGCAATATAATCGAACATATCTTTATAATACAGATTGATGGTTAACAGAAATTGATTGCCAATTCGAGTACGAAGACCAGTCTCGTATTGAACTGAACGCTGTGGATTAACATTTGGTGTTCCTACTTCTGGTATGTACCATTCTGTAATATTATAAGGGAATGGGTAGTATGGATTACCATATAGAAAATCCTGCGCCATGGTATTAGCAGCATTGGACCAACCAGGAGGTACACCGCCATAGCCTTGGTGGTTGGAATAATTATACATATTTATAAGGTCGGGAAATTGATAAAATTGACCATACGAAAAATGAAAAGCGGTACGATCAGTAATAGGGTATCCGATTCCCAGCCGGGGGCTCCACCGGTCCTTAACAGGTGCTTTGGGCGCTGTTTCAAAACTGGATATTTCCCCTTCATTATCCCTGTTCAAATATCCCCAAACCAAGGTTTCGTGTTCATTTTCGGATAACAAGATTAATGTGCTTGGTTCGACGATATGCTCCACACCGTTATCATCAGTGTATTCATAACCCAGTTCGCGGGAAGGATCGGGATAAGTGCTGTTGGGATCAAGGCGGTCATGCCTGAAGCCCACATTGATAACAATATCACTGAATTCAATCTTATCCTGAATATACCAGTTTTGGGATCTGGGTTTGTGGCTCCACATAAGAAAACTCGCATCAGAAGAATTACCAAAAAATCCCCCGCCAATTCCTGAGCCCCAAAATTCTCCCAGGTCATATTGCCTGAATTCAAATCCTGTTTTGACCTGGTGGATGTCATTATATTGCCAGGTAAGGGATCCCCCCAGGGTTGTATAATCAGAATGGTACCACCAGTAATTCTGACTCGTGGATCTAGCAATCCTAACTGTATCGCCGTAGTTATTCAAGATTTCATAATCACCCCAGAATTCCCAACCGGACGTGCCGCCATATGAACCAGAACTGCTGACGGGAGGATCAACTCCCAGAGAATACTGATTATCCCCGTCCATGTCTCCGTATGGTTCCTCATCGGGGAAGCCATCATTATCCAGGTCTATCATATTCCATATTCCATCCTCATTCCAATCACTGAAATATTCACCAGCATCCCACATACCGTTGTTGTTATCATCGCGCCAGAATTCTGCTGAAAACTGGTTCCAGACGCCGTCACCATTGAGATCTTTGAAAGGTTCTGCATAATAACTGAGCCAAAGAAAATCGCCACCTGCTGATAGAGAAGGAGGAATATATCCAGCCCAATCCTCAGGGATTGTAAAAATCTCGGTATATAGTTCATGTTTATCATTAAGAAACGGTTCGTATCCGTTCCATTGATTTCTGGAATAGCGCTGGTATTTAAGATCAAAGAACATGTTTTCAGAAATGGTATACGAACTTTTTAACTGGAAATCCCATGTCAGCTCTTGCCCGGTGGAATTCATTTCCGGGATCGGCCGCCAATCCATAGAAAAGCCCTTGTGCCTGGCTGTATAGTTATTCATTGCAGCAACAATCTTTAATTTTGGCAGAGGGCGCAGAACCAGCTTGCCATTAAAGCGGTTTTCAAACGTAAAAGGATCATTGATCTCAATGGTTCCCTTTTTCAATTCTACGGGGTTGTGTTTGCCGTCTGCTGTAATATCCGCTATAGCAATGGTGTCGCCATCAGCCTGGTCGTAAACACCATCACCATCCGCGTCAAATTTTAGTACATCAAAAGGCAGTTTATTTTTCCACATTGATGTGCGTGTTTTCATGGCATCGGCATTCAGGAAAATAGTGGCCAGATTGGGGTTAAATGGCAGTAACGGTCCGCTAAATGTTCCTTCTATGCGGTACAGGTCCTGGGCATGAATATCCGGATTGAACAGTTGATCAGATACTCCTCGGAGTTGCCATGAATAATCTGATTTGCCTTCCTTGGTCACAATGTTGATCACACCGCTGGTGGCCTCACCGTATTCAGCGTTGAAAGCGCCTGTGATCATTGAAATTTCCGATATGGCATTGCGGGAGATGCCCATTCCCATATCCCCATATAAGGCATTTTCTACTACAAATCCATCCACCAGGTAGGTGATTTCGCTTGATCGTCCGCCCCGAAAATGATAACCACCGCCGACAATATAGTTACCACCATGGTTTTGCACCACACCGGCCATGGTAGAAAGAACTTCAGAAATGTTATTCACCGGCATATTGTTTATGGTGGCGCTTTCCATGGTGTTGGTGGTGGCTGTCTGGTCCTTGACGATAACCGGTCTTTTTGCCACGACGACCACTTCATCGGCTTCCAATGCAGATATAGTCATCTTAAAATCAAGGGTAGTGGTATGGTCTGCATTGATGATTACATCGGTCATTTTTATGGTTTGATAACCGACATAAGAGACCAAAACGTTATAGGTAGCGGCAGGAATATTAATAATCAAATAACGACCATTTTGATCAGAGGCAGTACCTATGGCGGTCCCTTCCAAATATATATTTACACCTATAAGACCCTGGCCTTGTTCGTCCAAGACTCTACCCGTTATTTTACCTGTGGCACCCGCAAAAGCATTTGTGGATAGTAAAAGAAAAGCAAGGATGGCAAATATTATGTATGTACGTATTTTTTTCATAAAATATCGCTGAATATTAAATAACTTTGAACTAAAAGAAAATAATACTAAAATATTTCATATATAGAGCTTTATACTATAGTTAACGTTAAGGATAGGAGCAGTAAAAATATGAATTACAACAGACACCATCTATACCGCAAATTCTTTTTCTTATCATTATTTATAATCTTTTTTTCAATTAATGGAGTGGCTAATGGCCAGGATTTATGCCCGCCGGCATTTCTGAATGGAACTCCAATGGATGGAGCCGTTGAATTGTCTTGGCAGCCGTCGGACACTTTGAGCGGCTATGGTGATGAAGTTTTTACAGCCTGTTTTCCAGTTTGTGCCACCGCCTCAGAAGGATTTACCATTGAACATATGGGACAGGATACATCTGGAGGCTGGTTCCAGGCGAGCACTGGCGACACAATCGATTGCGGTATGGGAATGTTCCCTTGTACAGATGGAGATTCACAAGGCCTATCTGCTATTGCATCCTGGTCGGATACCCTTGCGCCAGTGAACAGTCGATTGAGCACGGATCTGATTGATCTTTCATCTTATTCAACTGCAACACTATACTTTGATGAGTATTACTCATACACCAGCTTTTCCCATGATTCTAATTGGGTAGAGGTTTCCACAAATGGAACTGATTGGACTGCAGTACATGTATCAAGTCCAAGTGCCTTGGGCGATGGCTCCAATTCCAATTTGGTTGATCTGACTGCTTATGCAGGACAATCTATTTATCTTGGTTTCCGTTTTTATGATAGCATTGGCTTCAACGAAATCTGGTATGTGGATAATATTCGTGTGTTTGGCGGAAATGGTGCTTATGTAAATAATTGTGGCACATTCTTGGATTACGAGGTGTTGAGAGATGGTTCACCCATAGCCACAACTACAAGTACCAATTATACTGACTCAGGTTTAACTAATGGTGTAGAGTATTGTTATACCATTATTGCTGAATATAGTGAAGGTGAATCTACTACCTCTGCGGAAGCCTGTTTTACTCCGGTTGTCGCCTTAAGTCTATCTCAAGACACTTTTACAGACACGTTAGACTACAGTGCTGGTGAATATTCCGTGCATGAATTTTCATTGATTAATAGTGACACGGTCAATTATTATGGAAAGTTCTGGTCTGAACCTACTTATGATGCTTATTATTATTATGATGTACTGTTATATGATGATTTTAATTCTGGAGCCTCAAACAACTTTTTTCCATCTGCTGGTTTTTGGACCATAGGCACAGTAGACTCTGCGAACGGACTCTATTTGACTTATCCTGAAGATACAGATGGTGCATTCTACTTTCACAATGATGGTGAGTCTTGGTACACCACTTACGATCCCACCAATTCAATTCTCCAATCTCAGGCGATCCCTTATACCGGTGCTGGGCCGGTCTTTTTCTATGTGGATATGTATTTCCCTCAGCCCTACGGGGGCTGTTCAAGTGGCGGGACATATTCTGAAGACGCATCCATTGTCGTGTCAACGGATAATGGTGCCACATGGACTGAAGTCGAAAATTCATTTAGAACAGGTGTAACCTGGGACGGGTATTATGCCTATGATCCAACAGAAGCAAGTTGGCATACACTAATGTATAACCTCACTCCCTACATCAGTGAGGGCATATTCAATGTGGGTATTCTTTATGATGATTGCGGTGGAAACTGGTCCTCCGGGATCGGAGTGGACAATATCTGGGTTACCCAGGGAGATGAGGATAACTGGCTCAGCTGGGAAAGGCTGTCGTTTATGGTCGTACCAGGTGATACGATGAGTATGTCCCTGACCATGATGCCTCAAGCAGATCTAGATTATGAAATCGAAGGTGAAATTATCATTTCTGATGATCCCTCTTTTTACTACAATCAAACAAGCATGACTGTTGATATCAGTATGATCATGGGAGATGAAAGTTCAATAATTGATGTTGCTGGTTTGCCAGATAAATTTGCATTACATCAAAATTTCCCAAATCCCTTCAATCCAACAACTACTCTCCGCTATGATTTGCCGGAGCAGGCAAATGTAAATATCACCATTTACGATTTACTGGGAAGACAGGTTGCTTCAATAATTAACCAGGAACAAAAGGCTGGGTTTCAATCAGTCATTTGGAATGCCACTAATGATCTTGGTAATCCTGTTAGCGCTGGAATCTATCTATGCGAGATTAAAGCCGGTAAATTTGTGCAAACGAAGAAATTGGTATTGCTAAAATAATAAATCAAATATAAAAAAAAGCCTCGAAAACGAGGCTTTTTAATTTGGAATTTGGTAGAAAAACTAGAAGCTATAGGAAAGTGCAACACCCAATCCGGTATTTTTCATACCTGCATCTTCCTCAAAATCAACTAAACCCATCCTCAAGTAAGTTCTTACCCCAATTTGCTCTGTAACTCGATAGCCTGCACCAAGAATTAAACTTACGTCGGTATCTATGTCGTCACTTTCAATATCTTCCGATTCTGTTTCACCATCCATTTCAATTTCTACAGTACCACCCATTGGTATCCCGAGACCAAGACCCGCTCCAAGGCCAACCTTGCCAAAATAATGTGGATAAATACCATATAGGCTGAGATAGTTGAACTTTGTAGTGGATGTCATCGTGTAACCAAAAAAATCCATTGCTATTTCATAACCACCACTATAGTAACCTACTCCAGCAACTACAGGGCCAAATTGTTTTTCAACAGCAATCTCGGGTACAGCAATAACTGCACCTAAATAATCTTGCATGTCTTCGTCTTCACTGACTACGTTTACAGAAGCCGCACCAACAACTGCAGTCAATCCCATTTGGGCTTGTAAACCGTAAAAAGAGAGTACAGTTATTAATATTATTTTTTTCATGGTATGGTTTTTCCTTTTTTTTTGTTGGTTAAAATTAACAATAAAATAATATTAAATAATGTAAATATCATCAAACCCCACCACTTGACCGCCTTTGGGGGATTCGTGGATGATTTTTGTTTGCAAGGTTGGATGTTTAATATTAGATTTATCCGTTAATGGTTAATACTGAAGGAGAAAATAAACGATGAAGAAATACTTAATAATGTTAATATTGCCTGTGACTTTGATTTTTACGATAGGCTGTGAAGATGATGAAGTTGATAAGTGCAATGATTTGACCGAAACAGCGAATGAAGCTCAAGAGGCTTGGACTGCTGCAACAGATTCAATTGCTACTGCTGCAGCGTGTGTAGACGTGATAGCTGCTTTTCAAGCAGGTCTTAATGCTGGTTGCGATCAGTTTTCTCAGGATGATGTAGATACTTGGGAGTATTATTGTAATTAAAAACACCATACAATAATTCATCAAAACCATAATTAGTATAAAATACCCCACTTCGGTGGGGTATTTTTTTTGGTGAGAGGTTTCGGTAATTAAGATTGTGTTCAATTGAACAATCTTAAGGTGTTTCAATAATTAACAAAAAACCCCGCTATTGCGTCCTTGGTGTATGGGGTAAGGGAGTGTGTCCTCCATTTTTGTGTCCTCTTTTAGACTTTATTTGGTTTTATATGATATTATCTGACACATCCCATAAACAACAAAGCCCTCGTCGTTAAACGAAGGCTTTTATAATTTGGAATTTGGTTGAAAAACTAGAAGCTATAGGAAAGTGCAACACCCAATCCGGCGTTGGTCACATCAGATGCGGAAAACCACGGAATTGTAAAAATATCAACTAAACCCATCCTCAAGTAAGTTCTTACCCCAATTTGCTCTGTAAATTGAATGCCTGCACCAAGAATTAAACTTTGGTCGATTTCCAGGTCGTCACTTTCAAAATCTACCGATTCTTTTTCACCTGCATATTCAGATTCCAAAATACCACCCATTGGTATCCCGATACCAAGACCCGCTCCAATACCAACCGGGCCCAAAAATAGTGGAACAATACCATATAGGCTGAGATAGTCGAGCTTTACACTTGTTGTAATATCACTTCCGGACCAGGTATACCCACCACTATAGTAACCTACTCCAGCAACTACAGGGCCTAATTTTTTTTCAACAGCAATCTCGGGTACAGCAATAACTGGATCATATAATTCTTGTTCGTCTTCACTGACAAAGTTTACATAAGCCGCACCGACAACAACATTCACCCCCATTTGGGCTTGTAAACCGTAAAAAGAGAGTACCGTTATTAATACTATTTTTTTCATGGTAAGGTTCTCCTTATTTTTTTTGTTATTGTTAAGAGATAATCAGGATTTACTCTAATTATTCATACTTATATCATAATCAATTGTCGCTAGCAATATTTAACGTTTGATATGTAAAAATAACTTCAAGTTGTCTTACTCATAATATAATGAATTTTTATTCTATTTAAGAACAAATATCAGGGAAACAAAAAAACCCCGTTTATCGAGGATAAACAGGGCTTCAATTAAGAGCGGGACCGACGAGATTCGAACTCGCGACCTCTGGCTTGACAGGCCAGCGTTCTAACCAACTGAACTACGATCCCAGTTATTAAAAACTATTTTTTGTCCCGGTATATCAGAGCAACAGGAATAACCACTACATATCCGAGAAAAAGCATTATCGGGGCGATGGTCAGGCTTTGGGTTGAATATGTTTCTCCGGTTGCCATCACTATATACCCCAGAGCGATCAGTAAAACACCTACAGCAAAAATGATATAATTTTTACTGGTAAAAGCCCATCCTTCAATGAGATGCAAGTGTTTTTCTTCGTTATTTTTGCTCATAGCGACGAGGAAATTAAAGCACCCTTTTCCCATGACCAAAGGGAAACTTTTTAATTAATATATAAACAGGAAATTGACTCGTGTTAATAAGAGTCCCTAAATTTGCACCCCAAAAATCATGGCATTACAGTACTTTAATCCGGGGAAACGACTGGTTGGTGTGGTACTTGGAGTGATCCTGTTCAGTGTGCTGGCTTTTTTTCTGTTGATCATCAATTGGCCCCAGGGAAATCCATATACATTGATCAAGGTCCGAATACCGAAAGGATCGACGATAGCAGACGTTAGCGATATTTTGAAGAAACAAAATATCATTTCCAATGAACGTGCGTTCAAGATAGCAGTTTGGACATTGGGGCATGAAAGAAAATTGCCTGCTGGTTCATATTCATTGGAAGACGCCCAAACCAATTTCGAGATCATTGATCAGTTGGTCCATGGTGATCCAAATCTGAAACGATTGACGATCTATGAAGGATGGACCATTGACCAGATCGCGGAAGAATTGGAACGGTTATTGAATGTGGATGCAAATGATTTTAGGAAACTGTGTGAAGACAGGAGCTTATTGAAAAAATGGAATGTTGACCATGATTCTTTTGAAGGTTTCCTTTTTCCGGATACCTATTACTTCCTGGAAGATCAAGATCCGGAGGACATACTTGAAACTATGGTCAAGGAATATCATTATTGTGTGACTGATACTATGCGTCTGCGGGCGAATGAGTTAGGATTAACAATGAAGGAAGTGGTCACTTTGGCTTCAATCATTGAAGGAGAAGCGCTTTATGATACCGAGCGACCGGTAATATCGGGAGTCTATCATAACCGCCTGCTGAAAGGGATGAAACTACAAGCTGATCCCACGATTCAATATATAATCGAAGATAGTCCACGCAGGCTTTTGAAAAAGGATTTAAAGATTGAATCGCCATACAATACTTATTTAAATAAGGGGCTGCCACCGGGGCCAATCAATAATCCTGGAAAAGAGTCAATTTTGGCAGCATTGTACCCTTTAAAAAATGATTTTCTGTTTTTTGTCGCTCGTGGAGACGGCTATCATACGTTTACTAAAACGGAGCAAGAGCATGAGCAGGCGAAACGGAAATTTCAAAAAGTTCGCAGAAAAAATCACCGGCAACGGAAAATAGAAAAAGCAAATTCGTAAATAAATGGCAAATAACACATTAAATAAAGTACAGAAAAAAGCAGTGCAGGCCGTTGGTAATCCAGTGTTGATCTTCGCTGGTGCCGGAAGCGGTAAAACACGTGTATTGACTCATAAAATTGCACATTTGATTCAACAGAAATATTTCAAGCCAGAAGAAATATTAGCTGTTACATTTACAAATAAGGCAGCGGAAGAAATGTCAAAGCGTGTGTTGGCCTTGATCAGAAATAAAAATGTACCCCTCAATATTGGTACATTTCACTCTATCTGTTCACGTTTGCTAAGGCAAGAAATCCACCGGCTTGGTTTTTCCAAAGATTTTGTCATTTATGATGTCCAGAACCAGGTGGCATTAATACGGTTGGTGATGGATGAAATAAATGTTTCCCGGACGTTTGTGGATCCCAGAACGGTCAGTAATCGAATCAGTTATTATAAAAATAAATTATTGAGTGCTCAAGACGCCACACGATCAGCCCGGACTATTTTAGAGAAAACAATCTGTGATATTTATAAGCATTACCAAACTGCCCTGCAGAAAAACAATGCCCTTGATTTTGATGATCTTTTGCTGTTTCCACTGGAATTGTTTGAGAAATTTCCAAAAGTACTGCAAAAATACCAGGAAAAATGGAAGTATGTCCTCGTAGATGAATACCAGGATACGAACCGACCGCAGTTTTTATTTATAAACGCGATTGCCAGTAATCATAACCAAATTTGTGTCGTTGGTGATGACGATCAGTCCATTTACGGCTGGCGGGGAGCAGATATTCGCAATATCCTGAATTTTGAAAAATCCTTCCCCGGCTGTGAAATATTTAAACTGGAGCAAAATTATCGTTCCACCCAGCAAATTCTTAATGCTGCTAGTGCCGTAGTAAATAATAACGAAGACCGTGCCCTGAAAAATTTAAAAGCCATGAATGGTGCTGGCGATAAATTGGGGCTTCTGGAAACCAACGATGAAATGGAAGAAGCCGATGCCCTGATCAGTGTTCTGGAAAAAGAGATCAAAATGAATAAGCGCACGTTCAGCGATTTTGCAGTGCTGTACCGTACCAATGTCCAGTCAAGAGCACTGGAAGACAGCCTGCGCCGGAATGGTATTCCCTATAAAATTATTGGCGGTATCCGTTTTTACGAGCGCAAGGAAGTCAAGGATCTGCTGGCTTACTTGCAATTGATTGTCAATAAACGGGATACTATTGCTTTGCGCCGTGTAGTCAATTTTCCACCCCGGGGCATTGGCCTGAAAACAGTGGATAAATGTGTCCAGGAAGCTAAAAAATCCAAAAAAGAACTATTCGATGTTTTGGCTGACCCTTCCAAAATGAATATACGCGGCAAGCAGGCGGATGAATTGCATACTTTTCATGAAATCATCAGCAAATACCATGATTTGCTGGATAAGCTGAATGCTGGCGAACTGGTGCGAACTCTGGTAGATGAAATAGGAATCCTGAAGCATTATAAGAAACAGGACACACTGGAAGACATGGAACGCATGAACAATATTAATGAAATATTAAATAGTGTTGATGAATTCATGGCCCGGAACCCTGAAGCGATGCTGACCGATTTCCTTGAAGAGGTATCATTACTCACTGGTATCGATCACTGGAACGACCAGGAAAACAGGGTAACGCTGATGACCGTTCATTCAGCAAAGGGACTGGAATTTCCCGTTGTGTTTCTCACTGGCCTGGAAGATGGTTTATTTCCACTGTACAATTCCCTCCAGGATAAACAGGAACTGGAGGAAGAACGGCGTCTTTTTTATGTTGGTTTAACACGGGCTAAGCAGAATGTTTTTCTCCTTTATGCCAGTAATCGCCGCCGCGCGGGTGTTGAACAGTATTATGGACTGGTATCCCGTTTTGTGCGCGAAATTCCAGAAGACCATCTGGAGAATATCAATTTTTCATCGGCCATGACACGCAAGGTAATCGGGTCTGACCGTGGACATGCCAAAATGGAGGTTAAGCGTACGGTGACTGTTTTTGATGATTTTCGTGTTGGTGATATGGTCGAACATGCCATTTTTGGTATCGGAAAAATCATGGCCTTAAGCGGTTCCGGGGAAAACCAGCGTGTAGGTGTGGTCTTTAAAGACGGTTTGAAGAAGAAACTGATCGTCAAGTTCGCCAAGCTGAAAAAAGTCTACTAAGCTTCCCAATATAATTCCCAATTATAATTTTCTTTCAAGATTATAAATTTGTTTTTAATTTCTTTGAGACTCAATCTCAATAAGGAATAATTATGTCTAAAGGTCTTAATAGGTTAAAGAAAATTCTCCATCATGAGGGGTTACGTTTCACCACTCAAAGAGAAGCTGTGTGGCGGGAGATCATTTCCAGTGATGACCACCGCGATGCTGATGAAATATATATGGCCATTCGTAAAAAAGGTGTTTCAGTTTCCAGGGCAACTGTCTACCGTACGATTGATGTACTTGTAAAAAATAATATGGTCCGCAAACTGGATGTAGGTACAGGCCCCAGCAAATTTGAACACAAAATAGATACCTATCACCATGACCATATCATTTGTATTCAATGCGGCCGTATAGAAGAATTCATGGTAGATCAAATTGAAGATTTGCAGGATAAGGTAACGCAAGAGTATGGCTTTAAACTAGTACGCCATATACATCAATTATTCGGGCTTTGCAAAAATTGCCAGTGACCCTATTTGATTTAAAAGATGGTGAATGTGCTACAGTGCAGGCATTTACCGGCGAAATGGAACTCCAATCCCGTCTCGTAGAAATGGGAATACTGCCCGGTATAAAAATTCGCCGCATCAAAACAGCACCCATGAATGGTCCTATCGAATTGAAAGTTCGGGGTTATCATGTATCTCTCCGGCAGGACGATGCGTGTAATATCCTGATTCAGCAATGAAAATAAATACCCAAAAATCATGGGTCGCTCTGGTGGGCAATCCTAACAGCGGCAAAACGGCCATTTTTAACCTGTTGACCGGGCTAAACCAAAAAGTATCCAATTACCCCGGTGTTACCGTGGAAAAGAAAATCGGAACGGCACATTTTAATGATGGTAACCAATTCAACCTCCTGGACTTACCTGGAACCTACAGCCTCACTCCCGAATCCATGGATGAACGAATTGTTACTGAACAAGTATTGCATTGGATACACGGTCATGAACCGCCCAACACCATCATCTCCGTGGTGGACGCGACCAACTTGAGCCGCAATTTATACCTCACAACACAATTGGCAGACCTGGGTATTCCCGTTGTAGTGGCGTTGAACATGATGGATATGGTAAAAGATGAATTCAGTATTAATCTTGAAACACTGGCCACCGATTTGGGTATTGCCGCGATTGTACCCATGTCAGCCACGGAAAAATGGGGTCAAAAAGAATTACTGGATGCTTTGCAAAAATCGATAGCTGGGGAAACAGCGGAAAATTCATTCCCCATTTTTCTTAATGATGATATTGCCAAAGCTTTGTATCCTTTGAAAGAAATGTTTGTAGAGCATTTAAACTACAATGAGCGATTGGCCAATGCCCAGGCTTTGCGGTTGGTCACCCGGAAATCCACATTAGAGATTTATAATGATTTGTCTGCTAATGGAATGGCAAAGGATGAATCTTTTATGCGTACACTGCGGGAAAATCGCCAGGCGGCGGTAGAGGCGTTGGAAGATGTAGGCATTAAACACAGGATCATGGAAGCAACCTTAAGGTATGAATGGCTGGACAGTGTACTTACAACAGACAGGGTCCATATTGACGCCAAGCTTACGGAAATGAGCTACAGTGAAAAAGTGGATAAAATTTTAACCCATAAATGGGCCGGCCCTGCCATTTTTGTACTATTACTCTATTTTATTTTTCAATCCATTTTTACCTGGGCTACGGTGCCTATGGATTGGATTGACCGCGGTGTCGGCTGGATTGGGAACCAGGTGTTGCAATTGCTGTCTGCCGGTATGCTCAGGGACCTGCTTGTGGAAGGTGTTATTGCCGGTGTGGGCGCAATCCTCATTTTCCTCCCGCAAATTTTGATCCTCATGTTTTTTATGACCATCCTGGAGGATACGGGTTATATGGCCCGGGTGGCGTTTATGATGGACCGCTTTATGACCAGGATAGGACTCCACGGTCGTTCAGTTCTGCCCTTGATGAGCGGTTATGCCTGTGCGATTCCCGGCATCATGTCTACACGCACCCTCGACAGCTGGAAAGAAAGATTAATCACCATTTTGATTCTGCCCCTTATGAGCTGCAGTGCCCGTTTGCCAGTATACGCATTAATGATCGTCGCCTTCATTCCTGCTGTTCAGGTTTTTGGTTTTCTGAATCTACAAGGCTTGACGTTGGTTGCCATGTATTTTCTGGGTACGGCAACAGCATTTATCCTGGCAAAAATATTCAGCATATTTATCAAAGTGGAGAGTAAGTCTTCGTTTGTCATGGAACTGCCGCCTTACAGGACACCACTGTGGCGGTCAGTTTTACACCAGGTGTTTAACCGCGGAAAATTATTTGTTGTCAATGCCGGCAAAATTATTCTGGCTATTTCCATCGTTTTATGGTTTTTGGCATCATTTCCCAAAGTAGAAGAAGTGGTAGTAAATGAAAATCCAATCCGTACCAGTTACGCCGGGAAAATTGGACATACCATTGAACCGCTTATTGAGCCCTTGGGATTTGACTGGAAATTGGGTATTGGTTTAATTACATCCTTTGCCGCCAGGGAAGTGTTGGTCAGCACCATGGCAACGATTTACAATGTACAATCCGATGTGGATGATGTTGTGCAACTGAAGGATGCCATGAAGTCTGACCTTAACCCCAAAACGGGATTGCCTTTATATACGCCCCTGGTAGCGCTTTCATTGATGGTTTTCTTTGTGTTTGCGGCCCAGTGTATGGCTACGTTTGCCATTGTCCGCAATGAGACTAATTCCTGGAAGTGGCCGTTATTTATGATAGTTTATATGAACGGGCTTGCTTATGGAGCTTCTTTCATTGTGTACCAGGGCGGATTAGCCTTAGGTTTTGGCTGATATGGATTTGCAAACGATCATAGCACTGATTATACTATTGTCCGCTATGGTTTATACGATTCAACGCTTCAGGAAGAATTGGCAGCAGGGTGATATCGACCCCAAGTGTGACAATTGCGACGTTCCTGAAGTGATTAAAAAACAGAAAGAATCAGAAATGTGATTGAATGATTGGCTGATTGTTCATCCAATCGTTCATGCATTCATTCAACCAAGCCCTTTTTTCATTTTTATACTGCCCCGGGCAGTAACACCATCTTCAATAAAGCCTGCTGTTTTATACACAGCGATTGCCCTTTCATTTTTAGGAACAACATTGAGGGTTATAAAATTCACGTTAAAATCTTCTGCATAATTGATTGCGTGGTCCAGAAGCTTTTTTGCCAATCCCCAGCGGCGATGATTTTTATCCACGAATAAGTGGAAGAAATGAGCCTGTTTATTTTCTGGAATGATTTTTACACTCAAATAAGCCACCACCCAGCCTTCTTCATTAATGACAAATGTTTTAATATTTTCTTCTTGATAAGATAACGCGCACCACTTACGAAAATCAAAAGGGTAGGGCATCCGCGGATCGGTAAACTGCAAGTCCCGGGGGTTGCTGAACCAGTTGCGCAGACAGGCCTTCAGCATTTTTCTTTCATGGGCGTTGGAATAAGAGACAGTATCCAGTGTAACTTTCATATATGGAAGTTTACTTATTTTCACACATGTTTAGGATGATTTAATCTATGAAGTCCATTACCCAAATATCGTCATTCAAAGAAGGCGCAACCATACAGGGATTTTACCTTTGTGTAGAAAAACACCTGCGCCACACCCGTGCCGGCGATTTATACCTTGATGTGGTATTGAGAGACAATTCCGGCACGGTTCATGCCAAGGTCTGGGACAAGGTGGATGAATTGAATGACAAATTTTCTGCTGGTGATCCTGTAGCGGTGAAGGGTAACGTGGAAACATTCCAGGACCGCCCGCAATTGGTCATCAAGAAGATTAACACTGCATCTGTTCAGCATTATGGACGCTATGGCTATGACCCTGCATTGATTGTCCCTGCGTCACCTTATGATCCCAAAAAGATGTGGAGGGAAGTGGTGCAGGTTATTGAAAAGATGAAGAACCCCTACCTGAAAAAAGTGGTTTCAACCATATACCATGAAAATAAAGATCAACTTTTGATTCACCCGGCATCTGTAATGATGCATCACAATTATCGCTCGGGCTTCCTGGAGCATGTTTTATCCATGGCTAAAATAGCTGAAAAACTGGCGACATTTTATAAACTAGATAAGGACCTGGTTATTGCCGGAGTCTTTCTCCATGACATCGGTAAACTCATTGAAATATCCCCGGACCTTGAAGCTGAATACTCCGATGACGGCAATTTCATCGGCCATATCGTTATCGGCAGGGATATGGTGCGGGAAACTATTGCAGGAATCAAGGGTTTTCCGGAAGAACTCCAACAGAAACTGGAGCATATTATTTTATCCCACCAGGGGCGCTATGAATGGCAAAGCCCCAAACAGCCAAGTTTTCAAGAAGCATTGCTAGTCCATTTGATCGATAACCTGGATGCCAAAATGAACCTGATGAAACTGGCATTGGAAGAAGATCAGCAGGATGGCAAATGGACTGACAGGAAGAATATTTTCCGCACGGCCCTATACAAGGGAATGGATGAATCTGAATAAATTGGTACGGGCGTCGATATTTGCCGCCCTGGCCATTGGAGCAGGATTCTCGCTGCTCATGATCCCCAACGTTGAACTCATTACAGTCATCATTTTTACAGCAGGGCTTTATTTAGGGCCAGTTTGGGGATTGATCGTTGGCGGCACAGCCGAAATGATCTTTTCCGGGTTAAATCCCCTGGGTTCTGGGTTGAGCTTTCCACCCTTATTTTTTGCCCAGGTAATCGGTATGGCCGGAATTGGGTTTGCCGGGGGGTTGTTCCATGGGGTATTTATGATCAGGGAATATTCAAAACAAAAAGTTATCGCAATTGGATTTACTGGTTTTGCGCTGACGTTTATTTTCGATTCACTCACCACGTTAAGCTATCCTTTAAGTGCCGGGTTTGACCTTTCAAGGACCATTGGCCTCTACATTTCCGGGATTGGCTTTACACTTTTGCACCAGGTTGCCAATGGCGTTATTTTTGCCATAGGTGTACCAAGAATAACAAAATTCCTTGCCAAATGAGAAATTTATATTTCATTCTATGTTTTTCGTTCCTCCTTGGACAAACAGTGAATCTGCCTTACGACTGGAGCGGGCAGTATGGTATATCGTCCATAAACGGGCGGTTGTTTTGGAATTCAAATTGGACATCCGGACCTTTATTATTTGACGGCACTTACACTCATTATCCACAGCGTTACGGAAAAAGTGTATATAAGCATTTTCAGTTAGGGAGTGCTCACCTGATACCAACTTCTAATTACACATTTTTGGATACCAATAGGATATTGACTACCCTGGATTACGAAAAGGGTGATTATAATTATGATAAACTGGCAATTATTATTGACGTAGAAACACCTGGAAGATACATTGGCTTACACGGGTTTAAACGGAGTTATGCCGGCAGGGAGGGTCAATTCTTTCATCCCGGGGGGTCAGCCTCACCCATGCAGCAGTCCTATAGGGTGGATTATAGATCTGAAAATAAAGGGTGGCTCGTTGAGGCTGCCGCTGCTCGTTTGGTTACGGAATCCGGATTGCCGGATTCAGGTGTTGTTAACGGCTTGCATGAAGATGAAATATTGTCAGCCGGCTTTATTACCAGATCTCCTGAAGAGACATTGCAATGGACATCTCACCTTGCCATGTTCCAACAGTGGCGCCAAGTGGATGTTTCTTGGTATTCAAATTCAAAAAACCAATACTTAAACCGCATGCGCTGGCATAACCAAATAAGCGGGTTAACCATAGGAAATTTGAATCCTCTTCTTGGTTTGGATATGAATACGCAATCCACTAGCAAGAATGATTCAACATTAAGAAACATAAGCTGGCACACTTTGTACGGAGATATTGAACTACTTGGTATTAGAACAACCTTAGGTTTAACGATGATCAGTAATCAGGTTGCAGATTTTGTAGCTGTCGATTTTTCGAAATCATGGGGGAGGGTGGCCATGCAAACAGCTTTTGAAAAATATTCAAAGCCCCATCATTTTGACTTTGCTGTTCTCGGCGATGACATTGTTCATCATTCTCTGGCTCACGTAAAATTAAAAAGTGATTTCAAATCTTCATTTATTGCGTTGACCGCAGACTATTCATCAATGCTCTATGATGATAGAAAATATTTGACATTGCAGACTGGGATTTTGGCTAAAACACAATTATTTGACCATTTTTCCCTTTCAGGAAGTTATTTCAGCAGGGATGGTGGCTCACTGATTTTTGATGGTATCGGTACTATTACCAGGTTTGAATTACAGTATGATAACGAAAATGTATTCAACCGTTTTGCCTTAAAAATGAATTTATCGGGTGATGGCCTTTTAAATAGAGAAACGGTAATGTCTGTTCATCCGATTGACGGTTATCCATATGAATTTATCATGACGAGTTTAAACCAGGCTGATATATGGCTGCTGAATGCAGAAGCTGCGATAACCATTTCTTCCATGACCATCACCTGGTCAATCCGCAATATTTTGCATGAATTGGAACCCCTTGTACTACAAATATTCCCTGACAAAGAGGGAGCTAATTTTCTGATACAGCATCATCCCTCATTTCCGCCCATGGGCCAGCTCTTATCCTTCGGTATTTACTGGACGTTTAAAGACTAAAATGACTCAAACCTTCTGAAGGTTTACAATTTGATTATTGTATGATTAAAGTGAAGTTGATCGATCTGCCCGGCTCCGGGTAGCCATTGATTGTTTCAAATTGTGTATCAAGAATATTATCCGCAGAAAGGCCTAATGATAATTGGCGTTTAAAAATCTTAAAATGTCTTTTTAAGAAAATGGATGGAATAAAATGCGGTGGTAAAATTAAATCTTCCGGATAATCATACATAGCGATCCTTGCACTATTGTATCGCCCTGAAATACCCAAATCCAATTTGTTTAATTGCGTGCTTATATACAAATTGCCACTCAATTCCGGTACGTAGCGTAATGCTTTATCCTGTTGCAAATCCCGGGTCCAAAGCCGTGTAATAAAACCGGATATAGTAAAAAAAGAAATGGACGTTGACCCCGATGTGCTTAAACTTTTTCGAACTGTTTCAGCAATATTTTCCGGGTACCAATTATCGGTTCCTGGTATCCATTGAATTAAATCTTTACTTTCAATATACCTGCAGGTTATATCAACATTATTCTCATCCTTTTGCCATGAAGTAATAGCCATCAATTTTGATGCTTTTTCCGGTTTCAGATCAGCGTTTCCGCCGGGATTCCAATACATGTCATTGAATGCCGGCGCCCGGAATGAATTGCCCGCCGAAATAATATGCTTTAGATGGTCTGACTGTTGCCAGGTAAGATCAAGATTGTACGTTAAGGCCTGATGGTCCGTGCCAATTTTATCTATTCTTACCGTCGGTTGTACAGTGAAGTTGTGTTGAACATTTATTTTTGAAGATAAAAGAGTGGAAAAGTTCTCCCTGGAATGTGCATCTGTATCGGAGCTGTTTATTTTTTCTACTTCAGAATTCCCTTGAAAAACAAGTGCGATTGCAGGAGTTATACTTGTTTTGGCTTTGACCAATATTATATTTTTTTCAAGCTTATGGCGGCTGTCAATATTATAATCAGGGTCACTGTATGATTCATCACTCTGCCGCCTCTGCACAGCACTTGTAATAAATCCCCGTGAGAATAGATAAGTCACATTAAGCCCAATAAGCATTAGTTCGTCTTCACGCCTTGCCTCAAGGCTGGGAAAATATATCAACCCGGCTACACCTCGATCTTGACCCGAGTATAAAAAAACACCTTTTGTTTTCCACCGTTGATTTATTGATCCTGAATATGATGATACTGCATAATTCTGATTAAAACTGTTATTCTGGCGCTCAAAGCTTTTATCTCGCCAGGTTACAGTATAGTTGTCTTCAGCTGACCTCTGCCCGATTGTGAAATGCGTTTTATAATTGCCAAAGGAATTAAAACTGTGTGCTGTCCATGATTTTCTGCCCCAATTACCACTGTTAATAGTAAGCGAAGTCTGTTCACTATTATTTTTTAGATAGATAATTCCATCCGTCGTTCCGGAACCATAAAAGACACCGGGTTGTGCAGCAATAGCAATTGAGGAAATTGCTTCCGGTGGTAATTGAGAAATGTCTGCTTCTCCATTTTGGGGGCTGGTGATATCAATTCCTTCGTACACAACTTTTGTGTGGGAGCCCGGACCGCCGTCAAGGCTGATGGTTGTGTTTCCCGCCATACCACCATAGGTACGTAGCTGGGCATTGGACAATTGGTTAAATAAGGATGCTATACTGCCATTTTGGAAAGGAGCAGCCTGATATGTTTTTGAATAGGGTATATGTGATAATTGCAATGCAGTTGATTCAACTCGGCCTAAGGGAATAGGATCTTTCAGGAGGGTGATTGCAAGTGCATTATTATCAGTTACAACCAGGCTCGTTTCATGATATCCATAGCGCTTTATTAAAAGACTGTCACCTGAATCGCCTTGAATTGAAAAGCGCCCATTTTCATCTGCAATAGACCAATGGCCCGATGACGTATTCTCTATTACAGCAAAAGAAACGGGAAACTGTTGGGCATTTTGGACTAAACCATCAAGTGTTGCGGCAATTAATGTATATGCAAATAATGTATAGCAAAGGGCGAATCTATACACAGAATACCCCGTCAATAAACGGGGTCATAATCACGAAGTGTAATATATTTATATCATTTCGTATCATGACCTTTGTCCCGAAGATCAGTGGATACATCGAAATTCCAGGTTCCTGACTCATGCATGGTACATTTACAGTAGCGGGAACTGTGCCCGGATTTAACAGGCTTCCCTGAGACATAACGATGTAAACAAGTGCATGATATTAATTTAAAAACATAACGCAATCAAAGATTGAATTCTCTTCGAAGATGTGTTGTGTTTCAGACGGAGGGTTGAATAAATTTGCCGTTGAATTTGAAGTGAATAAATACATATGCCAAATTTTGTCATAAATGTTGCTGTCATGAATCTATACAAAGAACCTGCATTTCAATCCGAATTGGTTACCCAGGGATTCCTGGGGGAATCATGCCCTGTTATCGATCAATCAAATAATTGGTATAAGATAAAGCAGTGGGATGGATATGAATCATGGGCCAATGGTTTTTACGGTGTCATCCAGGATGATGTATATACTACAACCCATTCATTTTTTGGACATGCAGGTGACATTGTCAATACTGAAGGGCAAAATATCCGCACCATCCATTTTGGAGGCAAGGTTAACGCAGAACTCAATGACAATGCGTATACTGTTATTTTACCGGATGGACTGGAAGGTGCTTGCGCAGCTGAACTCAATGATCAAACTTTATCTCCTAGCCGTCATTCAATAATCCGACTCGCGCAATCATTTTTAGGCATACCCTATTTGTGGGGAGGTAAATCTACTCAAGGGTTTGATTGCTCTGGTTTTGTACAAACTGTTTTTAAGGCACATGCTATTGCCTTGCCTCGTGATTCATATATGCAAGGAGAACATTTTAATGATGCAATAGATATATCTTCCGCAAAACCAGGGGATCTTTTGTTTTTTGCAGAACAAAATGATATCAGCCATGTAGCCATTAGTTTAGGCGGTGACAATTTTATAAATGCCAGGGGCTGGGTAAGAAATGAGAGTCTAAATTCCTCTTCAGCAGCTTTTAGTCAAAAATTAAAAGATTATTTTGTAAAAGCAGTTTCTATTGCCGGGGTAGTAAAACACTGATGATTCATCCCAATCGAAACGGTTCATTATTAAACAAAGTAGTTCTGGTTTTGAATACCAATTATGCGCCATTGATGATTTGTACTGCCCGGCGGGCAATATGTTTAAAATATCTGGAGAAAGTGGACATATTGGAAACCTATAAACAGCAAGTCCATTCCCCGTCAATAACACTGTCTTTGCCGAGTATTGTTAAACTCAAGGACTTTGTACATTATAATAGCATGAATGTGGTAATGAGCCGCAAGAATATTATGATCAGGGATAAGCATACGTGCCAATATTGCGGTTCCAAATTCTCCTCGATGACCATCGATCATATTATCCCCAAGGAACGGGGCGGATCCGATAATTGGGATAACCTCGTGACTGCCTGTCAACAATGCAATAAGCAAAAGGGTAATCTTACGCTGGATGAGGCAAAAATGCCCCTCAAGCGGCTGCCCAGGAAACCCAACAGGATCCACTACTTCCAGCAATTCATAAACCATGACCAGACAGCATGGCGGCCGTATTTATTTATGGAATCATTTTGAAACGCGTATTAAGCGGTATACAGCCTTCCGGCCAGCTCCATCTTGGTAATTATTTCGGCATGATGTCCAGGATGATTCATTATCAGGAAGAAAATGATTTATTCTGTTTCATTGTGAATTACCACGCCATGACTTCCATGCAGGATGGCGCCTTGTTAAAAGAAAATACCATAAGAGCCGCAACGGATTTTCTTTCACTTGGCATGGATCCTGAAAAATCCACTTTTTGGATTCAAAGCGATGTTCCTCAAGTAGCTGAATTGACATGGATTTTATCTGTTGTCACCAGCGTGGGACTCATGGAAAGGGGTACGTCCTATAAGGATAAGCTGGCAAAAGGTTTAAAAGCAAATATGGGCTTATTTTCATATCCAATTCTCATGGCAGCGGATATCCTGTTATTCGGTGGTGAAATTGTTCCTGTGGGCAAGGATCAAAAACAGCATTTGGAAATGACACGGGACATTGCCATAAGCTTTAACCAGACATTTGGCGAAGTCCTGGTTGTTCCCGAACCGGATATTGATAAAGATACCCAATTGGTTCCCGGGCTTGATGGCCAGAAAATGAGTAAATCTTACAAAAATACAATTCCAATCTTCGGTTCGGAAAATGAGATTAAGAAAAAGGTCATGTCCATAGTTACAGATTCTTCCGGTGTTAATGAAATAAAAAATACCGATTGTGCACTTTTCAATATTTTTTCTTTATTCCTTGATGAAAATGGTCGCGTTGATCTCGCTGATAAATTCAATACTCCCGGTACGGGATATGGTGCAATAAAAGCAGAATTATTTTCTACGATTATGGACTATTTTAAACCCTTTAGAGAAAAACAGAGTTATTATGTACAACACTGCGATGAAGTTTATGAAATATTAAAGTACGGTGCTGAAAAAGCAGCAGCAGTTGCAGAATCATTTTTAACTCCAGTTCGAGAGGTAACGGGGTTAAATTACAAAGCATGAGTTACAGCGTTCATTTAGATAATTTTGAGGGTCCCCTGGACTTATTGCTTTATTTCATCCGCCGCGATGAAATTGATATTTATGATATCCCGATTGCAAACATTACTGAAGAATTCATGGAAACCCTGGAAGAAATGAAAAAATTAAATATCAATGTTGCCGGTGAATTCATCGTTATGGCGGCCTCACTCATGCGCATAAAATCAAAAATGCTGCTGCCACAATCGGTAATGGATGAAGAAGAAGCAATGAACGATCCCCGCAAGGAATTAGTCAATCAATTGTTAGAATACTCCCGTTTTAAGGATACAGCAGAAACCCTGGAAATGTATGTGGTAGAACGCAACCAGGTATTTCCTGCAGGTAAAACACTCAATGTTGTTGACGCTCCGGAAGAGTTTAATGTCATTCTTAAAGATATAACTTTGTATGATATTGCCCGTGCATTTAAGGCGGCCATGGATAATATGCCGGTGATCCAATCTTATGAATTAGCGAGGGAACCTGTTCGCCTCGATGATCAAAAAGAATTGGTGATGCGTTCATTTGATGGCGACGGACGTATGCGATTTTCTACTTTGCTCGGCCAATTAGATTCTAAAATTGCAGTCGTGGTGACATTCCTGGCCTTGCTGGAATTGATTCGCTCTCACCAGATTACCGTTTTGCAGAATGAATTGTTTGGTGAGCTAGAAATTCAACTCATTTCCGCAGAAGCATAATATGACAGAAAAAGAACAATTACAGATTATTGAAGCATTGCTTTTTGCTGCGCCAGAACCCTTAACTCAATTCAGGGTAAATCTTATTTTTGTAGATGACGCACCACAATTGAACTTGCTTATACCAAAATTGCAGGAAAAATTTTTAAAAGAGGACCGGCCGTTAGTTATACAAGAAATAGCAGGCGGTTATCAAATTACTACCCGGGTTGAATATGAAACATGGGTGCGCAGATTACTGAATAAATCTGGAAAATTGTCACTGTCACAGGCTGCGCTGGAAACTCTTGCAATCGTTGCTTACAAACAACCGGTTAACCGTTATGACATTGAAGCAATTCGCGGTGTAGATTGCACTGGGGTTATCAAAACAGTCCTCGATAAAAATCTGGTAAAGATTAAAGGTCGTGATGAAGGTCCTGGTCGTCCTTTACTCTATGCAACTACTGATATATTTCTAGAGTATTTTGGACTTAACCGCATTTCGGATATGCCAAAATTGAAGGAAATTGTCGAATTAACTGAAGGTGACAGGAAAGAACAGCTGGATGTATTTATACCGGAACCGGCAAAACCAACTACCGAAATAGACCAACCCACAGAGAGTCCTTCAGCTTAATATTGATCAATTGACTGATCGACACTTCAAACATTCGTGCGTTTAAATAAGTATCTCGCCCAGGGGGGAGTTGCATCTCGCCGAGAAGCAGACAGGCTTATTCTCGCTGCAACAACAACAGTAAATGGTATTTTACAAACGGATCCTGCCTTTAATGTAAATGAAAATGATAAAGTATTTTT
The DNA here is from genome assembly GCA_002730315.1 of Fidelibacterota bacterium. Lineage (GTDB taxonomy): Bacteria > Fidelibacterota > Marinisomatia > Marinisomatales > TCS55 > UBA2126. The sequence continues at coordinate 33,326 of PBZW01000065.1, read as the reverse complement.
TGATGGCCGCAGGGTCAGGATTGAGAAAGATACTTATGTACTGGTTCTCAACAAACCGAAAGGATTTATCACCACTGCACATGATCCCCAAGGACGTAAAACAGTGATGGAATTGGTACCTCGGAAACCAAGACTTTTTACTGTTGGCAGGCTCGACCGCAACTCAACAGGATTGTTATTGTTAACAAACGATGGTTCATTGGCTCAAGAACTCATGCTGCCAAAAAATAAAATCCCCCGCGTTTATGAAGTAGAAATTGACCGTCTCCTTGAAAAATCAGACATAATGAAAATGCGCTGTGGAATTTTTATAGGTAATAGACAGAGGGGTAAGGCAAAAGTCCTCCAGCAAAAAGTTGTTAAAAAAAGAGTATTAATAAGACTGGAATTGTGTCAGGGAAAAAATCGAGAGATTAGACGAATTATGGCTGTATTAAAGCGAAAAATATTTTCATTGCATAGAATCAGTTATGGTCCAATTAATCTGCAGGGAGTTCCTGAAGGATCTTGGCGCAAATTAACAATAAAAGAAATGCTTCAGCTTCGCAAAAAGTAAAATTTGATTAATTATGGGTATGGCTATAAATATAGGTTTTATGTGTGGAGAAAGAGTAAATTTGCTGGCTTTTTGAGAAGGTAATTTGATGATAATCGCTATCGACGGACCTGCTGCATCCGGCAAGAGTATATCTGCAAAAATTGTTGCTGAACAATTGGGTTTCACTTATCTCGATACTGGAGCAATGTACAGATGCGTGACTTTGGCCATGATCAATGCTGGGGCTGACATTTCAGATTCAAAACACATCAATGCACTTTTGGATGATCTGAAGATTGATTTGGTGAACAATGATGGTCAACTCCAGATAATGATGAATAATACAGACGTTACCGATAATATTCGGACTATGGAAGTAACGGAGAATGTGAGTGCTGTCAGTGCATTAAAAAATGTACGTGATAGTATGGTAAAGATGCAGCGTGAGATCGCTTCCAAAACAAATTGTGTGATGGAAGGCCGGGATATTGGAACAGTAGTTTTTCCAGAAGCTAAATACAAGTTTTTTCTGACTAGCGATGTTAAAGAACGCGCCCGACGGAGACAAAGGGATTTACTGGCCTTGGGTGAAAAAAAATCAATTGAGGATTTGGTAGAAGATATTCAGCGCCGTGATGCTTATGACTCTACGCGAGAATTATCACCTTTAAGAAAAGCTGAGGATGCCATAGAAATCGATACAACTGATTTAACGATCGATGGACAGGTATCGAAGATAATTGAAATTGTTAACGCATAAATAAAATAAATAACAAACAGGAAATAATAACCTTATGATAAACGAAGAACTGACCCCAGAACAGACGTCTGATACCCCGGTTAAGGACGCCAGTGTTGATATCGCTGTAAAAGAGACAACGGTAGAAGAAACACCAGAGGTCGAAACACAAGAAGATGGAACAACAACTGAATCTATTGAAGTAGAATCATCTACTAATGGAACAAGTGATATTAATTATTTGGATCCCAAATTATTTAGTGATATTCGCACTGTCAGTAAACAGGAAATGGATGAAGCTGAAATCAATGAGGATGTTACAGAAGAATTAAAGGGTAAATATGAAAATTCATTAGCTGAAATATCTGAAAACCAAGTCATTAAGGGCCGTGTGATTGGCATGAATGACCATGTTATTCTCATTGATATCGGTTTTAAATCTGAAGGAATAATTGACAGGGAAGAATTCACGGATGATACACTGCCTAGGATCGGTGATCAAATTGATATATATCTTGAAAGGCTTGAAGATCGTCGCGGCAATATGGTTCTTTCCAAGGAAAAAGCTGATTTCATGCGCCGCTGGCAGGATTTAAAAGAAATATTTGATAATCAAACTACGTTTACCTGTAAAATAATTAGGCGCATTAAAGGCGGAATGGTTGTGGATTTGGAAGGGATTCAAGGATTCTTACCCGGCTCGCAGATTGATGTACGGCCTATTAAGGATTTTGATACACTACTGGATAGTGAAATTGAAGTCCGCATTGTAAAACTGAACGAAGCTCGAAAAAATATTGTTGTTTCACACAAGGTTATTCTTGAAGAAAGCCTAAAAGAACAGCGCGATGCTTTATTGAGTGAAATGGAAATAGGCACTGTATTGGAAGGTCGCGTAAAAAATATCACCGATTTTGGTGTATTTATTGATCTTGGAGGTGTAGATGGGCTTCTACATATTACAGACCTGTCCTGGGGCCGTGTAAATCATCCTTCAGATGTGGTAGATATTGATGATTCCCTCACTGTAAAAATTATTGATTTTGATCAGGAAAAACAGCGTGTTTCTCTTGGACTAAAACAATTGACTCCCCATCCCTGGGAGGATGTGGAAATCAATTATCCTGTCCATTCCACAGTAAAGGGAAAAATCGTCAGCATGACAAATTATGGAGCATTTGTTGAATTAGAACCCGGTGTGGAAGGGTTGATCCATGTGTCAGAAATGTCCTGGACGCGTCATATTCGTAATCCTAATGAACTGTATAAATTAGGTGATGAAGTTGAAGCAATGGTGCTGTCAATTGATACAGGAGATCGTAAAATTAGTTTAGGAATTAAACAACTTCAGCCGGATCCTTGGAATGAAATTGAAGAAAAATATGTTATCGGTTCAACCCATAAAGGTGTAGTTAATAACCTAACCCAATTTGGTGCTTTTGTTGAATTAGAAACGGGTATAGATGGACTTGTACATGTATCTGATTTATCGTGGACTAAAGTTATAAGACATCCCAAGGAGATATTGGAAAAGGAACAGGAAGTTGAAGTTAAAGTGCTTGAAATTTCCAGGGATAACCGTCGTATTGCTTTAGGTTTTAAACAAGTGACTGAAGATCCATGGCCAGAAATCAATAAGCATTATGAAACTGGTAAAGAAGTAAGCGGAAGTATCATTCGCGTGTTGGACAAAGGCATCATTTTGCAATTGGATATGGATGTTGAAGGTATAATTCCATTTGGGAAAAAGCCTAAGAAGCAACGCAAGGAAGTTGCTGCAAAACTCAAGCAAGGTGATACCGTTTCAGGCAATGTAATGGAAGTAAAGCCGGATGATAAAAAAATCATACTTTTTTCAGAAGTGTATTCTGAGGGAGGTGTAAAAGCAACCAAGGATTCTGTAAAAGAATTCCTGGATGAACAAGATTCACCGGCTTCAGAAAAGATAGAAATGCCAGAAGAACTTCAGCAGGAAATTGCTGAAGAATCAACTGACGCTGAAGAATAAGGATATATCCGCAAAACTAAAATGATCTAATGAGCAAGAACCAACTGCAAAATTATCTCAACTGGCAATCGTTGGGTATGAGGTTGGGGGCAGTTGGATTGGCATTGCTGCTATGGGTATTTGTAGTTAGTGAAAATGAATATTCCATGGTCATGGATATGCCTATTGAAGCACGTAATTTGAGTGCCCAGAAAGCTCACAAGAAGGAAGTTCCCGAATTCGCCCAGGTTAGATTAAAAGGTCCTGGGCGTGTTCTTTTTAAAACACTATTGCTTAAGAATTTTATTTCCAATTTTAAGCTTGTTATAGATCTTGAGCGAATTTCTGAGGAATATGATTTCTACCTTAATGAATACTACGAACGTTATCCTCAAAAAGTAGTTATTCCACCTTCATTCGAACTTGAATACATTGAAGTTGTATATCCGGACTCTATACATATCAGTTTGGATGAATACATGGTAAAAAAATTGCCTGTTAATGCTCCAGTTTTCATTAAACCTGCGCCGGGTTATACTCTAGTGGGAGAATTGAATATCCACCCTGATTCCATCAATGCTGCGGGGCCTAGAGAAGTCATCCAGGAAATGCAATCTATATCGACGATAAAAGATACATTTATACTTCAGGATTTTGATTTAAATGTAAACTTGAATGTGGATAAAAAATCTCACTCCCTGATTGAATATTCACAAACTGCAATCTTTATTTTACAGAATGTCGAAGCCGTGAGTGAACGGATCATCAGTGAAATTCCGGTTAAATTAATTAATGTATTACCCAATTTGCGTTTATTTGTAAATCCAACAACAGTGGCGTTGACTGTAGTAGGTGGTGTTGACCGTATAGCAGATGTCAATCCTGAAGATATTCAAGTAACGATTGATTTTGCTAAACAATGGGTTTCTGGTAAAAACTACTACGAGCCGTCAGTGAGTGTTCCAGAAGATATTCTCCAGTGGCAGGATTTGTCACCGCGTAACCTAGAACTGGTTGTTACTAAGGAAATAAATTGATTGTACTCGGTGTCGAATCGTCATGTGACGAAACGGCAGCTGCTATCTGTTCAAATAGTAAAATTCTTTCATCGATAGTAAGCTCCCAAATTATCCACACTAAATTCGGCGGTGTTGTTCCTGAATTAGCATCCCGTGAACACGAGCTATTGTTAAATACAATTGTGGATGAAGCTTTAACTGTAGCTGAAACGCAAAAAAAAGATTTAGATGGTATTGCTGTTACAAGAGGACCAGGACTGGCAGGAACACTGTTGGCAGGAGTTTGTTTTGCGAAGGGATTAACACAAGGTCTGCAAATACCCATTATTGGCATCAATCATCTGGAGGCACACATTTTTGCTAATTTTCTGGCGGACCCAGCCTTAGAATTTCCATTTGTATGTTTGCTTGTTTCCGGTGGTCATACCCAACTTTGGCTGATAGAAGAAATGTCCAATTATACTCTTTTGGGTACGAGTAGGGATGACGCTGCCGGCGAAGCATTTGATAAAGGAGCACGGATTCTGGGATTAGGTTATCCGGGGGGACCAGAAATTGAAAAATTAGGCGAGTCAGGAAATCCAGACGCTGTTGACTTTCCACGTGCCTTCATTAAAGATGATAATTTAGAATTCAGTTTTAGTGGCTTAAAAACTGCGTTGCTTTATTATATGGATTCAAATAAAAAGAAAAATAATTGCACTATAGAAGATATCGCAGCCAGTTACCAGCAAGCTATTATTGATGTATTAGTTGGTAAACTTGTTCTAGCGGTTCACAAATCAAATGTTGAAACTTGTGTAATTGCAGGGGGTGTTGCAGCTAACAAAATATTAAGGAAGACTGTCGAAAATCATTTATCCTCTACTCGGGTATTATATCCTGATTTATCCTTATGTACAGATAACGCAGCTATGGTAGCATATCTAGGTGAACTTTATTTACATAAAGGCGTTTCTTCTGCCATGGATTTCGATATTGATCCCAATTTGCAACTGGCTTAATACATGACAATACAGTTTTTACAACAAGCGGATGGCTTTTTTTGGTCATTACTCATAGCGGCAATATTAACCTTGTTCTGGATTATTTCGGCTATAAGGGAAGAACATAAACTCCTGATTTTGATTTCAATACGAATTTGTGTTTTTGCTATACTGTTATTCCTGTTATTGCAACCGAAATTGTCTTGGATAGACCATTATGAATTTCCTTTAAGATGGAATATTTATGCTGACCGTTCAGTGAGTATGGGTTATCATCAATCACTTTCATCAGATTCATATATAGAAAGTGTTAATTCATTTTTTTCAGAAGCTGAAATTAAAGATTCAGAAACACAGAATTATTATTTTGATCATAAGATATACAAACCAGATGAAACAACTGTAGTGCTTTCAGGGGAAGCGACTGATTTAGGAAAAGTGATTGATCATATTGATGAAACTGAATCAGCACTCAATGGAGCAATCATCATTACAGATGGCCAAATCACTAAAGGTGAACAAAAACAGAGCAAATTAAAACACTTATCTATTCCAATTTTTACTGTTGGTGTCGGTGATACTATCCCTTTAGTAGATGTAGCCATTCAATTAATAGAAGCGCCGACAGTTGTTATTAAAGGTGAAGAAATGGATGTCAACGTCACTTTAGCTTCGCATGGAAGAATCAACGATCGGGTCAATATATTGTTATACAGAGGGAAAAAGCTGATTGGATCAAAAAATGTTCAATTGCATGGCGATGGATCCTTAACTAATGCAAGATTTAAAGTAACACCTCAATTGTTGGGTGAGAATGACTATTTTATAAAAACATCTGTCTTGGCGGATGAAATAAACATTAATAATAATAGCCAGCGTTTTCTAGTGACAGTCCTCAAGGATCGGTACAAAGTAGCTTTAATTACAGGCTCACCAAATTTTAATACAGGCCCATTGAAGAAAATTATTAAAGAAATTCCAAGAGTAGAATTGGATCATTTTGTTCAACAAGGTGAAAAATTTATACCCTCCATAAATGAATTCTGGTCTAACTCACACGAATTAATTGTATTTGAAAACTTTCCCTTGTCACCCATTTCAAAAAGATGGAAACAAATTTTAGCAAAAAAAATAGTTTCCCAATCATCATCATTATTCATGTTTGCAGGGCCAAATACTAATAAAAAATCAATAGAGTCACTTTATCCATTCTTTCACGTTCAGTCCTCACAGGATACGTTTGATGATAGCAAACACAAGCAATGGATTTGGTCAAGTGAAAGTGGTATTTTTCATCAAATAAGCTCTGAAATGATCACTGCAAATGTAGAAGCGGATTTGTTTCCCCCTCTTTATCCCAAAATTATGATTGATCCTGAGGATAATATAAGTGGACTTGCATATTATGAAAATTCAACAATACCGTTATTAGTATCAGGTGAAGTTGATGGATTGAGATCAGGTGTGTGGACATCTTCAGATTTTTCAACGCTCTACTATAAAATGACAGAATCAGACCATCACAATATCAGTATTTCATTATTACATAACCTATTTTCATGGTTACTACGCACCAGTGGTGAAAATGAATTGTATTTTAGAATCAATAAGGACATTTATCAACAAGGTGAGGAAATTCATATTGTAGGTTCTCCATATGGTCAAATTGGAAAAGATTTATCATCCATTACAGGTTATATTTCATTGAAGAGCAAAAATAACTCACTTGCTACATATGAATTATTATTTAATCCAATGAATGAACAGTGGGAGACAAAATTTTTGGCAGGAAAACCTGGATTATATAATTATGAAATCATATTGCAGGATAAAAATAATCAATCAATACAAAGCGGTTCATTTATTATTGATGAAAGCCAGATAGAATTAAATCAAGTTTCTTTGAATAAAACTATTTTGCAGTCAATTTCATCTTTGACAAATGGAAAGTATATACCTTGGGAGTCCCGGGCAGAGTTGCTTAATAATATATATACGAATCATAAACAGGAAATGTTAATAAAGAGCGCAAGATTAACTGAAAATATTACAGCTATAATAATATTAATATTAATTTTATCTATTGAATGGTATATAAGGAGACTAATAGGTTTAACCTGATAATATTTATTTCGTTTACGAGGATAAATACGTAGTTTTACTACAATTAAATTAGTTAATATGAAAATAATAACAATAATTGGAACTGGATATGTTGGTCTTGTCAGCGGTGCTGGTATATCGGATTTCGGTCATAATGTTGTTTGTGCTGATATTAATGAGGATAAAATAAAACAACTTATAAATGGTCAAATTCCGATTTATGAACCCGGGCTGTATGATTTAGTGGATAGAAATGTAAAACATGGTCGACTCTCTTTTTCAAACGATATAGCAGGATCGATAGAAAATTCAGATATTATCTTTATTGCAGTAGGTACGCCTGAAGGTGCAAACGGTACTTCAGATTTAACTGCAGTGTATGAGGTCGCCCGGGCGATTGGTAATTCTTTAAATGGCTATAAAGTTGTTTGCACAAAAAGTACTGTCCCTATTGGTACAGGTGCAGAAATTCTAAAAATAATTAAAGATACTAATAAATCAAAAAATGATTTTGATTATGTATCTAACCCCGAGTTTTTAAGAGAAGGTTCAGCTGTAAAGGATTTTCTTTGGCCGGATAGGGTTATAATTGGTGCGTCCAATGAAAAAGCTTTTGATTTTATGAAAGATGTATATCGTCCACTTTATATTAATGAAACACCCATTATTGAAACTTCAATAGAAACTGCAGAACTAATTAAATATGCCAGTAATGCCTTTTTATCTGTAAAAATTAGTTATATTAATGAAATAGCAAATATTTGTGATGCAATAGGAGCTGATGTACATGTTGTCTCTAAAGCAATGGGGATAGACGGTAGAATCAGCCCTAAATTTTTGCATCCAGGTCCAGGATTTGGCGGATCCTGTTTTCCTAAAGATACCAAAGCACTCATAGCCATGGCTGAAGCATTAGGTACGGATGTTAAAGTGGTTGAAAGCGCGATTGAAGCAAATCAATCGCAAAAAGTAAGGATGGTAAATAAACTAATTAATCTTTTTAATGATGATGTACATGGTAAAACCATTGCAATTCTAGGATTATCATTCAAAGCTCAAACTGACGATGTACGCGAATCTCCAGCCATTAATATGATTGCTGCTTTGAAAGACAGAGGTGCAATTATTAAGGCATACGACCCCGTTGCAAATGAAAATATGAAAAAGATCTTTAATGACCTTGATATATATAATTCCTGGGAAGATGCTGTCTGTGATGCAGATGGAGTTGTCATTATGACTGAATGGAATGAATTCAGGGGATTAGATCTGCCTAGATTGAAGGATTTAGTTAAATCACCGAACATTTTAGACTGTAGAAACATTTTAAATATTGATGATTTAGAATCACTAGGATTTCATTATGATAATGTAGGCAGAAAAAAAGCATGAAAATCACTAAAACTGATTTTCAAGGGTTATTTATTATTGAGCCTACTGTTTATAATGATAATCGCGGTTATTTTTTTGAAAGTTTTAGGCAAGACCATTTTAGTGAAGTTGGATTAAATGTGGAATTCAAACAGGAAAATCAGTCTAAATCAACTCGCAGTGTACTTAGGGGATTGCATTATCAATTAAAATACGGCCAAGGGAAGCTGGTCAGTTGTCCTTTAGGTGAGGTTTTTGATGTGGCACTAGATATTCGCAAAGGTTCACCTACTTTTGGCCAATCATACACTACAAATTTAAATGATAAAAATCATTTAGCTGTTTATATATCTCCGGGTTTTGCCCATGGTTTTTGTGTGCTTAGTGAAGCTGCTATTTTTCAATATAAATGTACAGAAAAATATTATCCTGATGATGAATATGGAATTTCATGGAGCGATAAAACAGCAAATATTCAATGGCCTGTAAATGAACCCATTCTCACTGACAAGGACATGGCTTTTCCTCAATTAGCTGACCAGGATGAATCATTACTTCCGGAATTTGGGGTTTGAAGATGGGTAAAACCTATATTGTTACCGGTGGTAGTGGATTTATTGGATCCAACTTTATTCGTTTTATACTCAAAAAAAGCGATACTGTTAAAATGATCAATTTGGATAAGCTTACTTATGCAGGCAATCCCAACAATTTACAGGAAGTTGAAAATGATAATCGTTATGTCTTTGTACATGGTGATATTGGTGATCAAGACCTGGTTAAAGAATTATTTCTCCTTCATAAACCAACTGTTCTTGTAAACTTTGCAGCCGAAAGCCATGTAGATAGGTCCATCGATGGTCCTGGAGATTTTATTAATACAAATATTGTAGGTACGTATAACCTTCTCCAGGAATCATTGCGGTATTATCGTTCACTAGAAGGGGAATCAATTTTTAAATTTCATCATGTTTCTACAGATGAAGTATTTGGCAGTTTAGAGGACGATGGCTTTTTTACAGAAAAAACATCTTATGATCCCAGTTCTCCCTACTCTGCTTCTAAAGCGGCGTCTGATCATTTAGTCAGGGCTTGGCAGCGCACCTATGGACTTCCAATTATAATTTCTAATTGCTCAAATAATTATGGTCCGTTTCAATTTCCGGAAAAATTGATTCCACTCATGATCCTAAATTGCCTGAGTAATAAACCATTACCGGTCTATGGAAAAGGAGAAAATATCAGGGATTGGTTGTATGTGGATGACCATTGTGATGCAATTGATACAATTATTAAAAAAGGTAAAATTGGAGAAACATACAATGTTGGCGGCAATAATGAGATTAGGAATATAGAGATAGTAAAAATGATATGTGATATATTAGATGATATTTCGCCATCAGAAAACATTGGTTCATATCAAAATTTAATCACGTTTGTCCAAGATCGCCCTGGACATGATTTTAGATACGCTATCGATTCCTCAAAATTAATAAATGAATTAGGCTGGGAACCAAAAGAGACATTTTCATCAGGTATAAGGAAAACAATTCAATGGTATATAGACAATAAACAATGGTGGCTGGATATTCAAAATAATACTTATCAGCAGGAAAGATTAGGAGTTATTGAATAAATGTATAATAAAAGAATTTTTCTAATACTGATTTTTGGATTTGGTTTTTTATTTGCCCAATCTAATAGTCAATTAGATATTTCTTCTCAAGTTGATGAAAGCCAGCAACCAGTGCTTTATCGTGAGTATGGTGTAAAACCGTTACCATTAGAGAATGCGATTGATCCAGAAACATATATTCTTGGACCAGGAGATCGCCTACGAATCAATATATCTCTAGGTCTATATGAAGAAGTAATATCAAAAGAATGGTCAGTTGAGAATGTTGATAATTTTGTTACCATAGGACCATCAGGCCGATTGATCGTACCTAAAATAGGTCCAATAAATGTGTTAGGTAAAACACTTGCTCAAGTTGAAAGAGAAATAAACGAAGAAATTAAAGATGTTTATCAAACTGTCAAGATTTCAATAAATCTCATCCGCTTCCGTCAATTTAAAGTATTAGTATACGGAGCAGTTAATAAACCTAAATTTGTAAAAATGGCACCCATAAGCCGCTTATTTGAAGCTGTGTTGGAAGCTGGCGGTGTTCAAAAACATGCTCACCCTGAAAAAGTTATACTCATTAGAAATGAAGAAGAACAAGAAATCTTTCTAAAAGAATTTTTGTTAAATGGTGATCTAAATAATAATCCTCAATTATTTGATGGCGATAAAATCTATGTTCCATTTGCCGATCTAAAATATGAAGAACAAGTTGATTACACAGAATATGATAATGCTAATAAAATTTTAGTAACGGGATTAGTATTTCGACCTGGTTCACATTTTTACCGACCAGGGTATACAGTTAAAGATTATATAGCCTTAAGTGGCGGCGTGATGGATATTGGTTCATCTTTAAGAGTAAAAGTGATACGCAAGGATAATACAATGATCTCTTTTGCGAAAAATAATATTGCTGAACCTGGCGATATAATTGAGGTCCCTGAAACGTATGGCAGTGTTTTTTTCGGAAATACTGGTTTTATTCAGGCACTCACATCAATAGCAACTTTAATTCTTGCCTATCAGGCAACTATACAATGAGTATAAAATTATCACCACATGAAGAAAAGATTCTTTCCATTGTGAAAGAACATCCAGAAATCGTTTCTGATCCTCACGAGCGAAAACGAGTTGCAGAAATGAATGGAATGGCTGAAAAAACACTGCGTAACCGTATAGCAGATCTAAAAAGATATGGTGTGCTGGATAATGATGAAAAAAAACGTAATGAAAATTTTGATGAGGAAAGCATTTTAAATAATAATATTTTGTTATTTTGGTCAAATAGGAAATTTATAACAAGAAATACTTCTATTATTGCGCTTGTTTCTCTTGTGGTCTCACTGCTTCTACCAAAATGGTATGAATCAAAAGCTGTTATTCTTTCTTCCGGTGCCGGAAAATTCAATTTTCTTTCAGCTATTTCTCCTATTCCCGTATCTGACTTTGGCTTATCAACAATCAATGAAGATATAAACAACTTTATTGCAATTCTCCAAAGCCGAAGCGTTAAGGAACATATGGTGAACAGATTCAATTTAGTTGAAAAGTATAGCCAGCCAGATATTGAATACGCTATGGAAGTTTTTGAAGAAAAAATGCTGTTAGAAGTAACCGAAGAAGGGACTCTTGAAATTTCGATTATAGATAAAGATCCTAATATTGCTAAACAAATGGTTGATGAAGTCCTCTTTTTGTTAGATCAAACCAACCAAAACCTGGGAATGGAAGCTGGCAGATATAATCGCGAATTCCTGGAGAAGAGACTCAATAAAAATGAAGCAGAACTTGAGCAAGCGGAATTGGATTTAAAGGCATTTCAAGAAAATACTGGAATAATTGATCTGGTCACTCAATTATCCAGCACAATGCAAATGAGTGCACAAGCATATAATTCAATTTTTGAAACATACACCGTACTCTATGCGAAAAAGATAGAGACAGAAACACAATTGGCAGTAGCTAATAACATATTATCAAGTGATAATCCAACATTATTGCAGTTGGAACAGATGTTAAAAGAACAATCAAAACAACTTGATATTTTAATGTTAAAACTAGACCAAAAGCTTCAGGACCTGCTGACGAATGTTTCTTCAGATGAATTAGATAATAATCCTAATATAGAATTTTCAGTGTCGTTTGATGATCTGCCAACTTTAGGCCTCCAGAATGCACGGTTGATTCGTGATGTTGAATTACAAAATACTATTCAGCAAATACTTATTCCACAATATGAGCAAGCAAAGCTTGAAGAAACTAAAAATATTCCTACTTTGCAGGTTATTGATAAACCAAAAGTTGCTCTTAACAAAGCAAAACCAAAACGAGCTTTTATAGTTATCGGGGCAACATTAATGGGTTTTATACTTTCTCTTATTTATCTATATACTGATAAAAATACACAATCTTTGCGCAATCTGATTAAAGAACACTGATCAGTATGATATCTTTGTCAGTTCTTGTTGTTTTTGAACTAGTCATTTTTATTATTGGCATCCTAATTCACCCAGCACTAATGATATTAATTCCGCTGGGATCAATAATGCTATGGTGGTTGATAAAAAATCCAGCAATAGCATTAATGATCATGAGCTTAACGGCAATCATAAAAGGTTATTTGATTACATATGTACCTATTTTTGAAATAATTGATATAACTCTAGTAACAACCATAATCATTTGGTTAGGTCTAATTAAGATGGCTCTCGAGGGTAAATGGGAAATACCTGATGAAATAAAAACTCCTGTTTTTTTGTTTTTAGTTTTTGGCTTATTATTAATTGTTTCTCTGTTTTATTCTCCTTCTCCCGTTTATGGTTTGAGAAAGATAATCCGTTTTAATACCTTTGCTTTTACAATGTTTATTACTCCAATAATCGTTATTAAATCTTCTGCAGATTCTAAACGATTGTTAACAATGTTTAAATCATTACTTGTGGTGATCATAGGAATAATGTTATTTCAATTTGTATACTTTCTGACCAAGGGAGATTTTGCTGTAGTTTTAGCATTTTGGAATCGCATTTCCATCCCTGGTGCAAATCCAATTCAGGTAAGTCGATATTTAGCGATTGGCGCAGGAATGATGATAACAATCCTGATCAGAAATCGTCAAGGTCAAAGTTTGCATCATTTAGTTATGCTATCAGCAATTTTATTAAGTATCATTTTATCTGGCTCTAGAGGACCATTAGTAAGTGTTGTGTTTGGAATATTAGTTTATGCTTTATTATTTGAAAAAGATCATATAAAAAGAATAGTTGGTTTTGGTTTTTTGGCAATAACACTTGTGACTATTTTATTACTCCTCTTGCCTGAAGATCTTACAGAACGTTTTCTCAATATTGCACAAGGATCCGTTGTATTAACTCAACAGGGAATAAGAAGAGTAAGTACAATAATGACCCGTTTTGAATTTTGGTCAATGTCGATCCAAACTTGGTTTTCTTCGATCTATAATTTTGTTTTTGGACTTGGCGCAGGAGGTTTTAGTTCATTATTCATCTGGCGAGATTGGCATTGGTATCCGCACAATCTTTTCTTTGAAACTATGGCCGAACTAGGTTGCATTGGGCTTTTAATCGGATCAGCATTTATTAAAAAATCATTTGAAAAAATTAAAGCAGGACTACATCTAGGGTCATTTACTGATCATACTGCATTATGGGTTTCAGGTACTATAGTGATGTTCTTTGCTGCCCAATTCTCAGGCGATTTCAATGATAATCGTGTTTTGTGGATGTTAATAGGGATCACAATTGCATCAACTCATGTTGATAGCTTGGAAAGATTAAGAATTGTACAAAACAATAGTGTTAAGATGGTTAATGTTATCGAATGAATTGGTTGAATAAGCATTTATCATTCAAGGCAGATGTGCTTGTCACCCTGCTCAATGGTTTGGTGGTCATTGGTGGCGTATTTGTTCTCAATGGCTTGATTGCCCGCCTCTACGGTTTAGATGTTTTAGGTGAATTTTTACTTATAAAAAGAACCCTTTCGGCTGGAGTAAGCATATTGCTGATTGGGATGAATATTGGGCTGCCAAACTATTTAAGCAGGAATTTTGAACGAGCCTATACAAATAATGCGTTTGTCTTGTTTATAGTTGTATCAATTCCCTTAACAATCATATTTATAGGCGGATTATTTTTATTCGATATTACCGGCTTTAATCAGGATTATTTTTGGTTGTATGTGCTTTTTGCCTTCAGCATGTGTACCCAATTCATGACCTATGCGCTTTACCGGGGTTATATGAATATGTTGGGTGCGAATGTGTTTCAATTACTGGGAACTGCTATCATACCCATTATTGTTTTTTATTTGGTTGACACGCTTTATGACGGACTGTTTTGGATCGGGGGAAGTATTGTAATTATTATGTTCATGTCCTTTGTTTCACGTAACAAGGGAGTCAGTTTACAGGATGTGAATACCCGACAATCAAAGGAACTTCTTCAATATGGTTTAAAACGTATCCCCAGTTTTATATCGCAATTTATTTTATTGGCGGGCATACCAATCATGCTAGCGCAAACGGTTAATTTTGAAAGTGTTGCTTATTTTAATTCCAGCTTGAGTTTGGTGCGGTTGGCATTGTTAATAATTAATCCGCTGGGTATGGTTTTGTTACCACGTATAGCTAACATGATCTCTGGTGGATCCATGGGTGAAGTGCAGAGTCTATTAAAAATTATGCTAAAAGCCGGAATTGTTTTTAGTCTGCTTGGAACAATATATATCTTTTTATTTGCTCCGCTTATTTTAGAGTTCTGGTTGGGTGAGGTTAGTAATGTGGGAGTTTTGATTTTGCGTTTTTCAATTCTGGCCTTACCTTTTTATACGTTTGCCGGTCTGACCCGCAGCCCAATAGATGCTGTGTCGGAAAAGGGATATAATTCTCTGGTCTATGGTTTAGGTGCGGTGACAATGGTAATCACTTACCTCTTTGGTCAATATTTACAATACAATCTTCTCTCGATTGCCTTATTTAGTTTTCTCGTTAGTCATCTCGTTACAGGATTGACCAGTGCTTATTTTGTTCAAAAATTGTATCAGCACCGCATATGGGATCTAAAATTGTTGCGTGATATAGCTGGTGTCAGCACTGGTATGATTTTAATACATTATATTATCGCCTTAACAACAATGACCGAACAGGTACAATTTGTGCTAACCAGTATTATATACCTATACGTCGGTATAATCATATATAGGAATGTCAATTCTGGGTGGCTTGCTGAATTGAAATCATTATTATATGCCTGATAAAAGAAATATATTTATAGGAACAAGTGTCCATCACTGGAATGATCCACGGATTTTTTATAAAGAAGCTGTATCATTAGCAAAAAAATATGATGTAGAATTACACGCACCAGCAGAATTTGATTTTAAAGAAGAGAAAGGTGTGAAAATATTTGGACTTCCTTCATGGCATAAAGTAGCAGACAGGAAGAAAATAAGAAAAGAGCTTTTAAAAAGGATTCGTAGATCCACTGCAGATATGTTTCATTTCCATGACCCTGAACTAATTTTTTTGGGTTTGTATGTAAAAATATTCAAAAGAAAAATAGTGATTTATGATATTCATGAAGATTATTATACTCAAATTCTATTAAAAAAATGGATTCCAACAAAACTTATCAGAACTATCGTCGCAATTATTTTTTCTTTTATTGAAAAGCTTATTTGTAATTCCTTTGATTTAATTATTTTTGCTGAGAACTATTACAAAAATTCATTTCCGCAAAAAATCATTGACAAGTCAATAGATATTTTAAACTATCCAAGACTAAATGAAATAAAATCAATCGATAGGAACAATAATTATGTAAAAATAATCTATACCGGTAATGTAACTGTCGATCGTGGTGCAATCAATATGATAAAGTGCCTCTCTGTTTTAATCGAAAAAGGATACAATGTAAAATTATATTTAGTAGGTCTTTTGAAAGATGAAGATATCATTTCTTTGATAGAAAAAGATGCTGAACTTTCTAACAACATTGCTACGATAGGCAAACAAAAATATATTGATTATTCAATTATAAAAAAACATTATTCAGATGCAAACATTGGTTTGGCATTGATATCGTCAAAAGCACATTATGAGAAAAAGTTGCTTACAAAATTTTTTGAATATATGCAAAATGAAATTCCTATGGTGATTTCTAAATACAATGAATGGGAAAAGTTAATTCACGATACAGAATGTGGTATTTGTGTTGATCCAGATAATGTAATGGAATCTGCAAACGCAATTGAATATTTAATTAATAATCCTACAATTGCAAAGCAAATGGGAAAAAATGGAAGGAAAGCTGTTGAAGAAAAATATAACTGGGACACACAAGCAGAAAAGTTAATCACTGTAATTAACTCAATTTAAATATGAACTTTTTACTATTTATTTTTTGGATTAGCGGGGGACTGATAATCTACACTGTAGCAATTTATTATTTCATTTTAAAGGTATTAAAACAAAATAATTATGAGAAAAATGAGCGGTATTTGCCGAACATATCTCTGATAATTTGTGCATACAATGAAGAAAAATGTGTTGCTGCAAAATTAAAAAATACATTTACCCTCGATTATCCACTT
This sequence comes from Fidelibacterota bacterium, assembly GCA_002730315.1. Taxonomy (GTDB): domain Bacteria; phylum Fidelibacterota; class Marinisomatia; order Marinisomatales; family TCS55; genus UBA2126. Next base: position 16,344 of record PBZW01000065.1, on the reverse strand, counting down.
GAAAAGTTACAAGTCATCTTGGCTGATGATGGTTCAACGGATAAAACATTAGAAATAGCTAATGGATTTGATTTTGTTGAAATACTGAAGCTATCCAGAGGCGGTAAAACCAGTGCTCAGAATGAAGCAGTAAAAATTGCCCGAAATGAAATATTAGTATTTAGTGATGCAAATAATATTTATAAAAAGGATGCACTCAAAAAATTAGTGAGAAATTTTGCTGATGAGAGAGTGGGTGTTGTCTGCGGGGAATTGCAGTATAATAACAAAAAATCCGAAGAAAATTCTTATTGGAAATATGAAGTTGCGATCAAAAAAGCAGAGAGTAAAAATGGTTGGTTGCTAGGAGCTAATGGCAGCATTTATGCTGTAAGAAAAAATGCTTTTGTTCCCTTACCTGAAGATTCTATCAGCGATCAATTAGAGCCGATAAAAGTATATGGTAATGGATTAGATGTTGTGTATGAACCAGAAGCTATTGCAATGGAAGATGCTCCCAATGACGTGTTAAAGAGGAAAAGACGAATTATTCTTAGAAGCTTAGTAACCATGAAGTATGTTATATCACTTTTAAATCCTTTCAATAAAAGGTCCGTTTTTATACCCTATGTTTCCCACAAACTTATTCGCTGGTTTTCACCATTATTATTGTTTTTATGTTTTTTTTCTTCTATTTACCTAGCTAAAGATTCCAACATTTTTAGGATGATTTTGATTCTTCAGGTTATGTTTTGTGCATCTGGAATTTTTCTTTCCGGAGTGCGGTACATCATTAAAGTAATTTTTGCCTCTGCATTGGCTATCATCGATTGGATATTAGGTAAAAGACAAACGACTTGGACTGTTGTCCGCTAATAATTCATCAATAAACCTAATCGTCCTTCAAATATTTTCTCATCATTGTTAAAAGAACAATTTCCAGTAATGCTTAACAGTTTTGTAAGTCTGTGATGAAAATTCATACCATAAATCAAATTTTCTTTAACGTTTCCCATTAACATAGGTGTATCATTGTCCAAATCTTCATTTCTTAAACTATAGCTATGATTTGGATTTGATCCAAGCCCAGTTCCTTTTTTCACGTATGCTATATTCACAGATAGGTGAGTTTTAAACGTCGGCCACGAATTTATTTCCAAATTAATCAATTGGGAATTAGGACCTAAGGGAAACCCCAACCCGTTTTCAGCTGATGTATACGTTAGCAGTGTATCCTGATGTGTATAGACCCAAGGTCGGCTGGCGGTAAATTCTATCCTAAAATCAGGCAATCTTGTATCTCCAAATGGGACCCAGTATAAACCAATTTGAGAAATGAATTTATTTCCCCACCATGGTTTGAACAGCTTGAACCAGGACAATTCATCCCAGAAAAAAGTTCCATAAAAAGTCATACCAGGATTTACATTCCATAAAGCATCAAAAGACATGAGTACGTTATCTCTATTTCCTAAACCATGTTCTTCAGACCAGAAAAGATTAATAGGCAATAAATAACCCAATTCAAGTTCACGATTGGCATAAATGATCATTTCATTAAAAGAAACTGTTAACTTTGACGATAGATCAAATTCAAATCGATGGGCAGCAATATATTTTATATCTACGTTTCCTTTAGGTTTTTCTCCAAAAGGAACAAGAGATCCCAACACACTCTGGGTACGAATACGCTTGTAGGTTTTTGATGCTTTGAAAAAAGTAAATGGTTGGACATTGGCGGATAAAATTGGTGAATGCTGTTTGCTGAATCCCCAATAAATGGGAATTTTACTCAATTCAACATTTATCACTGAATTCTCCCAATGTAGTACTGCTTCAGAAACGTCCCAAACGAGCCAATTAGTATTTGTATCAATTAGAGCATAACCCTGTTTGTATTCATCGGGGTAAGGATAATTTTCATTATGACCTACCCTATGTAGTGTATAACGACTGTAAAACGAAAGGTTATTATCAAATACACCAGCAATAGTTACGCGGTCTGTAAAAAATGACCTGGTTATAGTATCTTGAATATCTATACTAAAATGCTCTTCCCAGTCGGACCACAACAATAATTGATCATCATGATACGAAACGAACCTGCTTTCTGGATAATCGACATCGTAAACATTGATAATATTCTGTAAAGAAGAAGACAGGTTTCCTGATTGCCAGGGTCCTCGGATTCCCTGTTCAATTTCATCAACACCAAATTCTTTTTTAAAGCGTTCCAAAAGAATAATTTCTTGATTTGTTATTGTATGGTCACTGGTTGATATTTCATTAAGGGCATTTATAACCTGACCAACTGTAAATGGACGAGAGCCGGGGTGCAACCCATGTAATTTCTGTTGTGTATATAACCGTAAAATAAAATCATTTACTGGATGATCCATGGGTACCGGTACTGTCTGCCCCGGCATAATGCTGCTGAATATTAAAATCATGGCAGCACGAATAAAAACCAGTTGAGTATGTTTAAGCATCTATTATGAGTCTACGCCCATTAAAAGATTGGTTTCTATAATTATGTCAACTATCAACTACTTGACAATTGTTATAATTAGACCTTATTTTCAACCAACTTCAAGGAGTCTTATCGCCCTAAATCGCTAACAGTTAGTTGAAACAAAAAACGGAACTCAACATGCATAACTGTACAGCGATACTCCTTTTTCTGGTGTGATCCAGCACATTTAACTGAAATACATAATTCAAATAATATTTCTTTATCATGCTGGAAACTCTCCAACGCTTACGCATTCGCTATCCTAGGTGGATAATAGCCTGGGGAATTTATTTCTCCGACGCTTTATTTTCTGCCGTGGCATTCGTATGGGTAATGGTACCCATTTTTCTTGAACACACAGGGCTTGCATACCTCGATTTATTTTTCATTTTTGCTGTCATGCAAACGGTTTTGGGTGTGATTTTTCTGCCCATGAACTTATACAGGAGTGAGCCGACGGTATCTCGTTTTTATGAAATCCAGCAAATGGTTCGAACCACATTCATAATAGCATTATTGGCCGTTTTTATTGATGCTTTAATTCCAGGTTCATGGTTGTTTTCAGCTCAGGATATTTTGCGTTATTGGTTAGCACTATCTTTTGGCCTATTAATTTCCAGGTGGATTTTCCGCACGTTGCAGAAATACCTTTTGACGAAGGGATTCGGTTTAAGGAAAACAATTATTGTAGGCATCAATGACCGTGGTTTTCAAGTCGCCAATGATATTGTAACTCATGACCACCAGGGGTTTGATCTGCTGGGTTTTGTGCATTCAGATGATGATCCCAAGTTGAACGGTGATGAAAACTATAATATTATTGGTCACGAGCAGGACCTTAAACAAATTATTTTGGATAACCAGGTTTCGGAGGTTATTGTCGCCCCAGTCAAATTAGAACATACCCACGTTACCCGCATCATCACCCAGGCTAACGGTTCACCGGTTTCCATCAAAATTGTTCCTGACCTGCATGAAGTAATCAGCGGGCTGGCTCGGACGGAGCAGATTTATGGTGTACCTTTAATAAAGGTTAACCCCAACCTGGATACTGTTTATAATACGATTATCAAGCGGTTCATTGATCTAATTTTGGCTATACCATTGTTGGTTGTAACATCACCGCTATTGCTCATCATAGCGACGAGTATTAAACTGAATAGCAGGGGACCGGTTTTATATAAGCAGGACCGAGTAGGAAAAAATCACAAGCATTTTTTCATTTACAAATTCAGGACCATGGTGGAAAATGCGGAACAAATGACCGGGCCTGTGTGGGCCACGGAAGAAGATCCACGCATAACACGGGTTGGAAGGATTTTACGGCGATTTAGGCTGGATGAATTACCGCAATTGCTGATGGTGATCCAAGGTCACATGAGCATGATTGGTCCCAGGCCTGAGCGTCCTTACTTCGTGGATAAACTGGCCCAGGAATACCCCTTTTATTACCGCCGGCATAAAATACGACCCGGAATTACCGGCTGGGCCCAGATCAAACATCCCTATGACCAGGATATTGAAGATGTGCGCAAAAAATTGAAATACGATTTTTATTATATAGAAAACCTGAGTTTTCCCCTTGATTTTAAGATCATGTTAAGTACCGTGTGGGTGATGCTGTCGGGAAAAGGCCGCTAGTCTACGGTTGTAATTCCCTCTTAAGTGCTCTAATTTTTGTGCTTAAATAATTGAATTAAGCACATGTTATCCATTTCCCGAATTCGTGAAAATCCTGATGCTGTCCAGCAGGCAATAGCTGCCAAAGGCGAACAGATCAATTTGAAAAACCTGTTGGAACTGGACCGGCAGCATCGGGCTATTCAAACAGAAGTGAATGACCTCAGGGCCGAACGCAACCGCGTCTCTGAAAAAATAGCTGCTACAAAACGGTCTGGTGGCGATGACAAAGAGGCGATTGCTGCCATGCGTGATGTTGGAGATAAAATTAAAGCGCTGGAAGAAAAAAGCGCTGGTATTGATAAAGAAATCCAATCTGCTTTAGAGATTATACCCAATATCCCTCATACTTCTGTCCCTATTGGAACCCATGAAAAAGATAACGTTGTTGTAAAAGAATGGGGAGATAAACCTGTTTTTGATTATGATATTAAAGACCATATGGAATTGGGAACGAACCTCAACCTGCTGGATTTTGAACGTGCCGCAAAAATTTCCGGGTCTGCATTTCCATTATATACGGGAATGGGTGCAAAACTGGAAAGGGCATTGATCAATTATATGCTGGATGTCCATATCAATGAACACGGCTATACAGAAATTTTTCCACCATTTCTAACCAGAGGTGAGTCACCATTTACATGCGGTCAGTTACCCAAATTTGCAGATGATATGTACCATACAGAAAAGGACCAGCTTTATTTGATTCCCACAGCGGAAGTACCCGTAACCAATATTCATGCTGACGAAATTTTGGACGAAGAAGTTTTGCCCATCAATTATACTGCTTATTCAGCATGCTTTCGCCGTGAAGCTGGTTCCTATGGAAAAGAAACCAGGGGCTTGCTGCGTGTTCATCAGTTTAATAAAGTGGAAATGGTCAAATTTGTCACTCCTGAATCTTCATATGATGAATTGGAAGATCTACTTGCTAACGCAGAAGCGATCTTACAAGCTTTGGGCTTGCATTACCGGGTGCTGGAACTCTGCACTGGTGACCTGAGTTTCTCTGCGGCCAAATGTTATGATATTGAAGTCTGGTCCCCGGCTGAGCAGCAATGGCTGGAAGTATCCTCTTGCAGCAATTTTGAAGATTTCCAGGCCCGCCGGGGTAATATTCGTTACCGCCGTACCAGTGATAATAAAACGGATTATGTCCATACACTCAATGGTTCAGGTGTGGCCACACCACGGTTGATGATCGCCCTCCTTGAATCATACCAAACCCCCGATGGCAAGGTGATCATTCCCAAATGTTTGCAGCCCTATGTGGGTACGGAGGTTCTAAGCTGATCCGATATATTTGGATCTTTTTCAATATTATTATTTGGACCTCTATTTGGGCTACCATCGGCATCGTTTTCTCCATTTTTGATTGGAGTGGCAGACCTGTTGCCTTGGCGGGACAACAATGGTCCAAAATTCTCTTATTCATAAGCGGTATTCAATATTCTGTTCATGGCCTGGAACACCTGGATCCTGACCAGCAATACGTTTTTATTGCCAACCACGAATCAGCTTTTGATATATTACTGGTGTACGCTGCTTTACCTTACAAATTGGTTTTTATGTCCAAAACTGAATTGAAAAAAATACCTTTTTTGGGGTGGGCCATGGTTTTTGGAAAACATATTTTTGTGGATCGCAGCAACCATAAAGCTGCGCTGGCATCTATGGAAGTCGCCAAGGCATCACTGCAAAAATATCCCCGCTCCATTATGATATTTCCAGAGGGGACACGCTCAATTGACGGTCAGATGAAGCCGTTTAAAAAAGGGGGAGCTATTTTGGCCATTCAAACAGGGCTGCCTTTAGCACCCATGGCAGTATGCGGCACATTTGATATTGTTAAAAAGGGTTTATTAAATATTGAACCAAAGCCCATTCACTTATACATTGGCCAGCCGCTGGATACATCGTCTTATATGTATGATGACCGCAATAGAGTTACTGAAATTCTTCGTAATCAGATCGTAAATTTAAAGTCATCATGGGCCGCGCAAAAGTCACCTATAGCCAATACCTGATCCCTGAACATCAATCTGCCGCTTATCTGGCGGTACGTGAGCCAGGCCAAGATAGAGAGGTTGATCTTGTTCGACAATGGTTCACATTGCCAAAAGGAAAACAATTGGTGACCCAAAGGGGTAACTCATTTATAATCGTAAATCATGGCCAACGAAATATTAATAAGGGACCGGATATAAAAGGCGCTGTTTTGTTTATTGGCGGACAATGGTCTCAGGGTGATGTGGAATGCCATATCCATGAACGTGATTGGTACAGCCATGGGCATGATAGAGATATACATTATAGACATGTTGTTCTCCATGTAGTCAGAAAAGTATCCACAAAAAAATCGCCTATAGGCCACACAGTTGTTTTACCAAAAAGATTGCAATTGTATTGTTCGTTAAGTAATGAAAATATTACCCCCGGTTTTGTTGCAATCTTGCAAAAGCTGGGTACTATGCGCTGGGTTGAAAAAGTTGAGGCCTGCAGAAAAGGCCGTGCTCTTGAGCAATTAGCAAAACCCCTGGGCAGTGCAGGAAACGAAATTCACTTTCAGCGCTTAATAGCAGCTTTAAACATCCCCGAACTGAATGCCTTGCCATTCAGTAAAAAGATAGATTATATAAAAAATAAAGCTGAAAATATTGATTGGGAACATTGCGGCATACGACCAGCTCAATGGCCGGAAAAGCGGTATGAACTTTTGGCTGAGTTAATATCTTTTGATGTTGAACTACAACTGGAAATGGATATAAATCAGCTTACTTTTTTAAATCGATTAACTGCAGTCTGCCCCAGTGGTGGACGGGGTGTTTTGATAGAATGTTGTGTTAATTATTTTTATCCACTTTTGGCAGTTAGGGCATTAAGGAAAAATGATCATGCACAATACAAAAAATGGTATAAAGCATGGCTGGAATTGAAACTCCCACAACCATACGGACGTTTGGAAAGGAAATATAAGCAATTCTTAACGAAACGTGAGTTATGTACTGTTGGTTATCTCCAGGGATTACTGCAGTTGGAAAAGGAATACTGCACGCCCTATTTTTGCTCATGCTGTCCCTTGAAAAAGATGAATAATGATTTCAATAACTGAAGCTCAAGAATTAGTCCAAAGCTGGCAGGATGACGGTCAGAAAGTTGTATTTACCAATGGCTGTTTTGATGTTTTACACCGTGGCCATATTACATATTTGCAGGAGGCCAAGGCAACCGGTGACAAACTGATAATCGGCCTGAACAGCGATGAATCCGTATGCAGGTTGAAAGGGCAGCACAGGCCAATTCAATGTATTGAAGATAGAGCTGTAATCTTGGAAGCTTTAGGTTGTGTGGATGTTGTAGTGGAGTTTGTTGAAGATACACCAGCTGAATTGATTGCAGAACTACAGCCAAACGTTTTGGTAAAAGGCGGTGACTACCAGGAAGATGAAATTGTTGGCCGTGATATAGTGTTATCCAATGGGGGTGAAGTGAAAATTATACCCTTAGTGGAGGGAGTTAGCACATCAAGTATAATTTCCAGGATTTTGTCTGGTAAAGCACTTGACTGACCCCTGTGTTAGCGTCTAACTTCGCCTTCCAAAATTTGCCCTAAAACCTTGTGATTAAAGAATTTACACGATTTTTGCTGCTGTTGTTTTTACCGGTTGTTATATTATTTAGCCAGGATTCAACCGGCAAAGATACTGTTCTGTCGAAGAGTCCTGAAAATAGCGTAGCGGTCAATGGTATTTATTCCAACGGCAATGGTTCGGTGAACCGCCTGCCCCAGTTGCTCTTGGATGTAAAAGTATTGCTGACAGAAGCCATGATTGCCGATGTGCATAAGGATACCTTGGAAGTGATATACTACCTTGATAACATTTATGATTTATTAGGCGAAGCAGATCAATTGGGTGAAAAAACTACAGACGACCAGGAAGAATTTGACCGCTTCATTGCTTCATTGAATGATATTTACACCCAGCGACTGACCACCTTGGATCTTGCAGAAGCACCCATTACAGCAGCCTATGCCCGCCGAATGATCGAAGATATTTCCATACCAGTCGAAATGGAAATGGGTAATAGCAAGTTTATTGTAGTGGATGACCGTGATGGCCATATTCCCCTGGTACGTACTAAAACAGTGGATCAATTCATTCAATATTTTCAAACCAAAGGACGCAAACAATTCCAGATCTGGCTGGACCGCATGCATGAATATGGTGGACTGATCAAAGAAATTCTGGCTGAACAGGAATTACCTGAAGAATTGGTATACCTAGCCATGATTGAATCCGGGTTGAATCCGAAGGCATACTCCAGGGCCAGCGCTTCAGGTATGTGGCAGTTTGTGTATTCAACAGGAAAAATTTATGATCTCAAACGGGATTGGTATGTGGATGAACGTCGTGACCCCATTAAAGCCACCTATGCTGCCTGTGCCCATTTAAAAGATCTTTTTGAAGAGTTTGATCATTGGTATTTAGCTTTGTCGGCCTATAATTCTGGGTCGGGACGCGTTCACCGCGCCATGCGCCTGCACCAGACATCTGATTTCTGGCAACTCCATTCACTGCCCCGGGAAACGCGCAATTATATTCCTTATTACCTGGCTGCAGCGATCATTGCCAGTAACCCGGAAGAACACGGCTTTGAAACGTATTCAGAAAAAAGAAAAGCACCGTTTGAATTTGACGTCATTGAGTTAGAAAAAAGCACCGATTTATCCGTATTAGCCCGTTCCGCAGGTACCAGTTTTAAAAACGCTGCAATATTACAACCCAGAATTACGTCAATCAGCTACTCCACAAAATGGACCTTATATATTGCGTCTCCCAAAAGGTGCATTGGGTCAATTCACCGCAAATTTTCATGCCCTTCCTGAAGATCAGCGTTTTGCTCCACAATATGTTGTCCATAAGGTCCGCCGAGGGGAGAGTTTGTCTTCCATTTCCAAAAAGTATAAAGTATCCATTCACGACCTGGCCGCTGTAAATAAAATTCGCAACAGGCATAAAATAAAAATAGGCCAAAAATTAACCATTCCCATTCGGGGAGCGTATGCCTCACACGATGGACCGCCTGGTCATATCAAGGTTGTTTATACTGTAAGAACAGGAGATACGTTGGGCCATATTGCCGAAGATTACGGCACCCGCGCCGGAAAAATCAGGCGCTGGAATAATTTGGCTTACGGGCGTTATATATACCCCGGACAAAAAATTGTTTTATGGGTGAAACAGGGATAATGCATAACCATATTTCGGAGATGAACCATGACTAAACAGGATATAATCAATCAAGTTTCAACTGCCACAGGATTGACCAAAGTGGAAACAGAAGCCGTAATGAACGGTGTCATGACAGCCATCGTTGAATCCCTGGCAGATAACGAACGCGTGGAATTACGTGGTTTCGGTACCTTCGGTGTAAAACACCGCAAGCCGAAAAAAGCGCGTAATCCAGGAACGGGTGCACCGATTTATTTACCTGAGCGTAATGCACCGACATTTAAACCCGCCAAACATATGCGGGAACGCGTCAATGAAATATTAACTACTAATTGAAAGTAAGAGATGCCCTGCGGTAAAAAACGCAAAAAGCGTAAGATGAATACACACAAGCGTAAGAAACGCTTGCGTGCTAATCGTCATAAGAAAAAGAAAGTATAAGAATTATACCCCATGGGGCGCACTTTGCGAACCATTCTATTGATCATTCCCTTGGTCGCAGGCAGTAATGTCTGGGGCTGGGGGTATGATGTTCATAGGAGGATTAATCAAAAAGCGGCTCTGCTTTTGGAGGGCGAGCTTGGACTGTATACACAAACCAACGCAACACAATTAGCTCTGTATGCACCAGTTGCTGATTTTATAAAAGACGTCCATAGCGATGAGTTTAATCGTCATTTTATTGATGCCGATCTCTACGCTGAATATCCTTTTTCTGAATTGGAAATTTCGTTTGAAGAATTATTAGAAAGGTATGGTGAAAAAAATCTGAAAAATTGGGGCATCGCCCCATGGTCTATTGATGCAACTGCCCAAACACTTACAAAAATGTTTAAGCAAAAGCGCTGGGATGAAGCACTCTATTATATGGGACATTTAGGCCATTACGTGGCTGACCTGCACATGCCCCTCCACACCTGCGCCAATTATAACGGCCAAATCACAGGTAACGAGGGTGTGCATTTCCGCTGGGAATCGCGGATGGTGGATGAACTCATTCCAGAATTCAAGCCCATGGGTGAGATCCAGCAGATCGACGATTATGTATCATCAGCTTTGAAAATTACCCGTGAATCTTTTCAAGTCTATCCCCGCTTGTTAAAAGCTGATGGCATAGCCAGAAAGCACCTAACTCCCGAACAAGCTAAAGAGCTGAATACCTACAAAAAACTGCACTATGAAGACCGCTATCTGAAATTGCTCTATGCTGAAACTGAAGATGTGGTCCATGACCGGTTGGGCCGATCGGCTGTGATGGTGGCCTCCTTTTGGTATTCATGCTGGCTGGCGGCCGGTTCACCTGAACCTCCAAAATGAACACAGAACAAACAGCATTAACTGTAAGTGCTCTTACCAGGCAAATTAAGGAATTGCTGGAAGGCACATTTCCCCAGCTATGGGTGGCAGGGGAGATCTCAAATTTTATCCACCACGGTTCCGGTCATATTTATTTCACCTTAAAGGATGATGCTGCTGAAGTACGCTGTGTTATGTTTAAAGGTAATAACCAATTCCTGCACTTTAAACCAAAAAACGGGATGCAGGTTTTAGTCAACGGCAGAATATCCGTTTACGAACCCCGGGGGCAATACCAGCTCATTGCTACACGGATGGAACCGGCGGGTTTGGGAACGTTATTCCTGGCTTTTGAAGCGCTGAAGAAACAGCTTTTGGCAGAAGGACTTTTTGCTGATGAAACCAAAAAACCTCTGCCCAAGATACCAACTGCTATAGGCTTAATAACATCCAAGACCGGTGCGGCAGTTCAGGATATGATCAATGTTTTAAAGCGCCGCGCACCTTATGTGGAATTGGTCTTGCGGTCCACGCTGGTCCAGGGCGATGACGCAGCGGTGGATATTGTTCGGGCAATTGGGGAAATGGATGACAGCGGTTATGTGGATTTAATCATCCTGGGCCGGGGCGGCGGTTCCCTGGAAGATCTATGGCCCTTTAATGAAGAGAAAGTCGCCCGCGCCATTTTTAATTGCCGCACACCCATCATTTCCGCTGTGGGCCACGAGACAGATGTGACCATTGCCGATATGGTGGCGGACCTGCGGGCTCCAACACCTTCAGCAGCTGCGGAATTGGCCGCACCAGGCATTACTGAATTATTACAATTAATAGGTAATTTTGAAGAAAAAATTGGAGCAACGCTCGGTTATAAATTGGAACAGACATGGCAGAAAATGGACCACCTCCAGGACCGCTTTATTCACCAACGCCCCGATGCATTGATTTCCCGCATGGGGGATTTGAAAACATTTTTAAGCGCGGAATTGAAACAGTTAATATCTGCAAAAGTGCAGGGACACCTGAACCGCCTGGAAATGCTGTCGGGGGAATTGTCTATTTTGAATCCCAAAAACATATTGGATCGAGGGTATGCTATTGCTACGGCTGAATCGGGCAGCATCATGCACAGTCCTGAAGATTTAGAAAAGGGTGAATTGTTCCAGTTGCAGCTGGCCAAAGGTACCATGTCGGCGCGCAAAGAAAAGAATACTGAAAGGGATAATAACTTAGGTGTAAGTTGAATTATGGCTAAAGAAAAATCATTTGAAGAATTATTCCAGCGACTGGAAGAGATCGTTAAGGAAATGGAAACGGAAGACCTCCAGCTGGAAAAAAGTCTGCAATTATTTGAAGAAGGTGTCAAACTTTCAGAACAATTACGCAGCCAATTATCTGGTGCTGAACAAAAGATCGGTGAATTGATGAATAAACTGGAAAAGGATAATTAATATGGCCAGCCAGTCAAAACAGGTCGGTATCTGGGGGAATACCGAAAAACCAGCATTCTGGGATCTGCTTCCGGACATTGCTGCCTGGGCTGGAAAGCACGAGCTGGATATTTTTCTGACAACACGCATCATTGCCAAAGCTGAAAAGGGTTTTGATTTTGACTACAAGGTCATCGAATCAGCGGACGACTTTAAGCAGTTGGATCTTATTTTATCCCTGGGCGGTGACGGAACCTTGCTGGCCTTGTCACGGGCAATCGGTGACCGCGAAACACCCATTTTGGGCATTCACCTGGGCGAACTCGGTTTCCTTGCTGAAGTAACCACAGATGACATGTTTGCTAAACTGGACCGTGTCGCAGAAGGGGATTATGAAATACTGGAGCGCATGGTTTTGGATTGTAAAGTACAGAACGGTAATGAGTCTCACAGCTTCCATGCCCTGAATGATGTAACCATTGACCGCGGTTCTTCCCACCGTATGGTCAATTGTGAATTGACTGCCAACGGGAATCATGTGGCCAATTATAAAGCGGACGGTCTGATTGTTTCAACACCAACCGGTTCCACAGCCTATTCCCTTTCTGCAGGGGGCCCTGTTGTTATGCCCAACCTGGATGCCATGGTAGTTACACCTATTTGTCCCCATACATTATCATTGCGCCCCATTGTATTACCCGATGACAGAACGATAGAAATCACATTCCCTGATAACCCTACTGGTGGGTTGGCCCTGGCGGTTGATGGGCAGGTCCAGGAATCGTTGGAATTGGAAGCCAGAGTTACAATACAAAAAGCAGACTATAAGACCCGTATGGTCATTTTTTCAGATACAAATTATTTTGATGTCTTGAGCCAGAAAATGGGTTGGGGGAAGAGAGGGGAATGATGGAGTATGGAAGATGGTAAATGTGATTTGGTAGCTGGTGAGTGCCTGCCCGCCGAAGGAACGTAGAAGAAGTAGCCTTATAACTATTTTTTAATTTTAAGTCACTTCATTTGCCTGATCCTCCTCAGCATACAATCATTCATGACCACCAGCAACCCTGCATCTTCTGCAAGTTGAGCTGCTTCTTCATTGACTACATGATCCTGTAGCCACAACGCTTTGGCTCCGATCTCGATGGTGGCCTCGGCAATGGGCAGGACATATTCCGGCCGCCGGAAAACGTCCACCACATCTACCTTTTTTGGAATATCCTTTAAAGAGGGGTAACATTTTTCTCCGGCAATTTCCGTATGTCCGGGGTTGACCGGGATAATCTCGTATCCTTGATCCCGCATATAGATGGAGACATAATGGCTGGGCCGCTCCGGCTTGGGTGACATGCCTACAACTGCAATGGTCTGCAACTCAAATATTTTTCGAATGGTTGTAATTGAATTCACAAATCTTAATCCTTTTTAAATAAGTTCTTCAACACGTACGTGATAATCTTGGGGTTCTCTTTCAACCTGCGGACGGAATAATCAAACCATTCTTCGCCAAAGGGAACGTATTGCCGTACGGTATATCCCTTGGCCAATAATTCTTCCAGGCGCCCGCCCATGGGTACGCCATACAATACCTGGAATTCAAAGCGCTCAAGTGCGATCTCATTTTCAATAATCCAGTTTTCCAGTTCATTGATCAACGCAACATCGTGGGTGGCAATACCTACATAACCGCCACCGTTTAATACCCTTTTCACCAGTTCAACAAATTGAGCGTTGATTTCCACTTTTTTCTGGAGGGCAATAGTTTCTGATTCCCGGTATATACCTTTGCAAATGCGTACGTTTAATGATGCACCATTAAGCCTGCTCATATCATCCGAGGAGCGGTAGAGGTAAGCCTGGATAACGGGGCCAACGTTTTTATAGTGAACCAATGCCTCCAGATACAATTTAATGGACGCATCTGTATAGGGTGAATTTTCCATATCGATGCGCACAAAATTATTCGTATTCGCAGCTGTTTCTAATAGGCTGAACAGGTTGTCCCGTCCCGTGTCATAATGTACATCCAAGCCAATGTGGGTTGGTTTGATGGAAATATTGCAGTCCAGTCCCTGGTCTGCGACGGCGGTTAAAATTTCAGTGTAGGATTTTGTTATTGCGGCGGCTTCTTCTGCTGTTGGTACGTGTTCACCCAGGATATCGATTGTAGCAGCGAAGCCTATGTCGTTCAATTCCTGTATATGCTGCAACGCTTCAACCATAGATTCACCAGCGACATAGGGTTTGGCAAAGGGTTTAACCAGCCACCGCGGAAAAAGGGGAAGGGCAGCGGCAAGTATGTAATTCAAAGGGTTCATTGGCGTTGAATTTAGCAGGAGCATTGCTGGCTCATCAAACACAAAAATTGCTCATTTCTAAAGGGAATTAGCCTTGCAAGATGAGCATGTGAACGTATAAATTTAGCGCTCGAAATTCACGAGATTTTATACATGTACCGCGACTTTGGAACCATATTTCTTTTCATCTTGATCGGTATTGTTTTGGTCTACGTTCCGCTGCTTATTCAGCGGCTCGTTGCGCCTAAAAAGCATACACCGGATAAGCTTTCCACCTATGAATGCGGCGAAGAATCAGAAGGGTCTGCCTGGGTGCAATTCAATATCCGCTTCTATGTTATCGCCCTCATTTTCCTCATTTTTGATGTAGAAGTTGTTTTCCTTTTTCCCTGGGCTGTTGTCTTCCAGGAACTGGGCCTGCTGGCTTTTGTGGAAATGTCCATATTCCTGCTGATCCTGATTGTGGGCCTTGCCTACGTCTGGAAGAAGGGTGACCTGGACTGGGTGAAATACCGCGTAAAATATGCCAGCGGCCGCTACCGTAAAGTTATAACTGAAAAAGAAGGAACAACAGTTGGGAGTCCTTGAGAACAGATTTCAAGATAATGTTGTTGTGGCATCCATGGATAAACTACTGGGTTGGGCACGATCCACATCACCATGGTTTTTCCAGTTTGGACTAGCCTGCTGCGCCATCGAAATGATGGCCACCGCTGCCAGCCGCTATGACCTGATGCGCATTGGTATGATACCGCGCTCCTCACCACGGCAGGCGGACGTCATGATCGTGGCCGGTACGGTGACTATGAAAATGTCATTACGGGTGAAAAAACTATATGAACAAATGGCCGATCCCAAGTATGTGATCGCCATGGGCAGCTGCGCCACCAGTGGCGGCCCCTATTGGCAGTACGGCTACCACGTATTAAAAGGTGTGGACCTAGTAGTGCCTGTTGATGTATACATTCCCGGCTGCCCGCCCCGTCCCGAAGCGCTGATCGAAGGCCTCTTAAAACTCCAGGAAAAGATCCAGGCTGAACGCCCCCTGACGAAAAAGATCGCATGAGCTCGGACCAGGATAAATTAATAGCAGAATCAGTCGAAAAAGCGCTGCAGGGAGATATGGATGCGATCAATAATATTGAGGATCGCGTCACCCGCTCCAAGGCCAAAGCCGCATTGGTCAAAGCCAATAGAGAAGCCAAAGCTGCAGTCGCGGAAGAAACACCACGTGCTGAAAAATCCAAGGCTGAAGAAGCACCCCAGGCCGAACAAACATTTGCAGCTCAAGTGGCAGTTGCCTTGGAAAAGAAATTCCCCGGATCATTGGATACTGAAGACGTCAATGGTCATATTCAGATGAAAGGGGAGCAGTGGTACGAAGCTGCCCAATATTTACGGGATAATCCTGATTTCCTTTTTGATTCGTTGCAGTGTGTAACGGGTTATGATTATGGTACCAGTGAAGATTTGGAGGTGCGTTACAACCTCCATTCCATGACCCACCACCACGCCATTGAAATCCGCATTAAAATTGATCGTAATGATTCTAAAATTCCATCTGTGGAACAGGTTTGGCGGATTGGCGACTGGTTTGAGCGGGAAACGTATGACATGTACGGCATTGAATTTGTAGGTCATAGCAATATGACCCGGATCCTATGCCCGGAGGATTGGGCAGGATGGCCCTTGCGCAAGGATTATGAAACCCAGGAAATGTATCATGGCATTGTTGTACCGAAGGTGAAGGACGGATGGGAGTAGTTCACGGTGATCTAATGACCCTGAATATCGGGCCCCAGCATCCCAGTACTCACGGTGTTTTACGTCTAAAAGTGAAAACGGACGGCGAGATTATTTCTGAAGTGGAACCCATCATTGGCTATTTGCACCGCTGTTTTGAAAAACATTGCGAG
>PBZW01000064.1 GCA_002730315.1 Fidelibacterota bacterium | reverse complement strand
TAATTCACCCCCGCTACCAGATCAGGATAGTTTTCTCTCCGGGCCAGTTCGCTTTGTATCACCGCTATCTGTCGCTCATTTCCAGCCAGCAGATATCCGGGATTTTTCAGCTTTGCCGCTTCCAGCCACCATTCCTTCGAAAACTGGGATAAATCTTCCACCAGTTCCCCTCCCAACAGTCGCTTTGAAAACTGTCCATCGAACAACGTCTGCAATTCGCTGACGACTGTCTCAAGCTGCGATTCAAGGATATTGATTCTGCTTTCAATCATGCTCATCTCAATCTGTAGTTTCAATACAGGGTGCTGTGTCGTTCCCATCCCGGTAGAATACTGTGTCAGAGCAACAGTTCGGGAAGATTGGAGATCGATCTGATACTGTCTGAGAATGGCAAGGGAATTCTGAATCTTACCATACCGCGCACGGTTTACGTTCAAGCTGTAGATAGCATTAATTTCAGCCGATTTCAAAAAGAGGGCAGCCGCTTCCGCCTTCATGATCCCAATTTTCTTATGTCGGCTCAGTTTTCCCCACAGTGGAATCCGCTGTCCAAGCATGATCTGGGCCTCCATGGGACCATTTTTCGTTTCGATGGGCGCCGTAAAGAACGTTCCCTCCAGCATGAGGTCCGGTAGAACTCCAGTTGTCCTGATCTCCTCCAGCGCGGCCTTATGAGCTTCACGCGCTGCCAATACAGCCCTGTTTGTTTGCAATACTAACTGCACAGGATCGGTCTTTTCCTGTGCCGCTAATGCCCCGGCCAGCAGCGCCGCCAATAACACAAATGATAGTTTCTTTCTCATGACCCTTCCTTTTGTTAATTCAATGTCTGCGGAGAAACTTACCCGGCAGACGAAACAACAGAATCCGCCCTGGACCCGCTTCAAAACGGAGGGCGGATGAAAGAGTCTAAATCAGGAGAGAGTGGTGCTGGAAATAGAGGGGAATCTTGAGGTTTTCTCGGAAGGAGGAAGTTACTTCTGCATGACGGAAAAAGAAATCGCCCAAGGGATCCATCGAATTTTCAGCCGTCAACAATACATTCGGGAAATATCCTTCTTTTACAGATACGGGCTTGGGCACTGATAACAATAGAAACGGTGCATGATTCTCCGCTTCTGCCATCATGGGACACTGTTCCTTTATGGTCGCTACTTTGCAACACGGTTTCCGACTGCACTTTATCTCGCACATTTCTGACGGGATGAGCGGCCACGCCAGAGCACCGGCGAAAAGAAGAATCAGAGCTGAGCTTACTATCTTCCTCATAAGTAAGATCAATTTAGATTCTCTAACTCCTTTATTGCAAGGTTTGCATTTCACATGACTCTATTTACTGTGGCGTCTCATTTAACCCCGCCAGGGAAAGTACGGCAAACAGGATCGAATGGGCCAACTCCATTGCGCCAAGACGATTGATCTTCAATGTTTCCCTTGACTGCCAGCGAACGAGTCCCCTCACTGCCTTCACCAGAAAAGGGGCATACGCCCAAAAGAAAAACCACGAATAACCCCTGATTACCGTAATAAAAAAAACATAGATCAACAAAAGAATTCCATAGAGAACAACGGGCATTCCGGCTCGGAGTTTACCCACCAGATCCGGTTCCGGCTGAGACAGCTGAATTCGTACCTTCAGTTTGATATAGAAAATGGTACCGGCAAAGTAGAGGAAGGTGATCATCCAGAGAACCCACCCTTTAGCATCTAGATAACCGTTAAGGAATATATACATAACAGGTGCGGAAGCTGTCAGACCGAGAACTCCAATAATCTCACCTGTTACAGACATGTGTTCCCTGTTCAGGGTCAGCCTGAGATGAAGCAGAAACGTAATCGCCACTGCAAGTCCGAGGGAAAGAGCGTTCCACTGCTGCTGAAAAAGAAAGAGAAAAGCGGCAAGACCGATCCCTGAACCACTCAAAACGAAGGCCCAACTACAGGCCGGCCATTCAATGGTGTCACGGCGTTTCCATCCTTTCAGGATGAGGACTACCGGCCGGTGGGACAGAAAGATCAGAATAAACGAGATTATGAGGAGAAAAGAACTCCATGACCATTTGTCCAACACGGCCACGGCCATCCCAGCGGGAACCAGAAACATGGCCCAGGCGCCGTGCTGTCTAGGCTTAGGAAAAGGACCGAAGTATGAGCGGAAGATCACAAGCTGCTGTTAAGAGCTTATCAGATAGATGTTAGGTGGTATCAATTACAGCCAGCAATAGCGTTAGCACATTCCGGGGCCTATTGCTTTCGTTTCCACAGCTGTTCTTCACCGCCACCTTTCATATTTTCATAGCGTGCCGCAACAAAAAGATAATCAGACAGGCGGTTCAGGTATTTAAGATGAAGTGGATTAATCTTTTCTTTATGGCTAAGTGTCACGAGGTCCCGTTCGGTTCGCCGACAAATAACCTTCGCCTGATATAGTAGTGCTGATCTTCTAGAACCACCCGGCAGTACAAATTCCTCCAAAGATGGAAGAGATTCATTGAGTGAGTCGATGGCTTCTTCAAGTTTTTGTACATCGTCACTCTTCACCAAACCCAAATCTTCTTCCAAGACGGCAAGTTCTCCACCAATGTTGAACAAATCGTGCTGAACACCTTCAAGCACTTTTGCAATAATCTTATTGAGGTTTTCAGCAAGAACTACGCCAATGGCGGCATTAACCTCATCCAGAGCACCTAATATTACTATCCTAGGGGAATCCTTTGGCATACGCTCACCTTTAGATAGCTCGGTTGTACCATCATCACCTGTCTTTGTATAGACCTTTGTTATCCGCATCAAAGAAAATTTAGTGCTTGAGAGTTAATGGACTATGGAGAAAATACAGCAGCAGCCAGAGTGGTATTCTCTATAAGCCAGCCTGGCGTCAGACCAAACAGGAGTATGACAGCTGCCAGAATTGTTAACAGGATAGTACTGTGTATTGAAGGGAAAGCAGTTAACGCTTCTTCCTCGGCCTCCATGTACATCTTTACAATAAGGCGTGCATAATAGTAAAAGGAGACAAGCGTATTCAGGACGGCGATGACCACAATCCAGATGTATCCTTTCGCCACAGCGGCGCTGAAGAGACCATACTTCGCCACAAAACCCGCCGTTGGTGGAAACCCGGCCAGCGAAAGCATGAAGAGAGCTAATACGATGGAGAGCCACGGATGTCTGGACGCCAAACCCCGGTAGTCGTCAAAGCTTAATCCATTTTCTTCGTCCTCAACAAAAGCGACCACACCAAAGGCCCCTAGATTCATGGCCGAGTAAACAAGAAGGTAGAACATGACGCTGGAAGTCCCCGCCACATCCATGACCATAACGCCAATGAGAAGATATCCTGCGTGAGCCACACTGGAGAAAGCAAGCATCCTTTTTATGTTGGACTGAACTAACGCCGAAAAATTACCCACCGTCATTGTAAGAACTGCAAGCAGCCAAAACAGATCTTGCCACGCACCTCCCTCAACAGAGAAGGCGACAAGGAACAGCTTCAGGAGAGCTCCAAAACCGGCCGCTTTGGGCGCTGTGCAAAGAAATGCCGTCACCGATGTAGGGGCACCCTGATAGACGTCCGGTGACCACATGTGAAAAGGCACGACAGCTACCTTAAAGGCAAAACCGACGATAAGCAGTCCTATCCCAAGATCCAATACTGTACTTGAAAAAACATTGTCCGAGGCGATTGCTGCAGCAATTCCTTCGAAATTCGTTGTTCCAGTAGCGCCGTAGGCGAGGGCGGCTCCGAAGAGAAAGAAGCCGGTTGAGAAGGCGCCGAGAAGCAGATATTTGATTCCCCCTTCATTGCTCAGAACATCGTGCCTCAAGAATCCCACAAGAACGTAGAGTGACAGCGACAACAGTTCCAGTCCCAAAAAGATAACAACTAGATCGTTGGCCCGTGTCATCAACATCATACCGATGGTCGCAAACAGAATAAGGCTGTAGTATTCTCCGCGGAGTTCTCCTCCCCTCCTCTCAAGATAGACCTGGGCTACTAATAAAGCTGCCGCAGCCACGACAAGATACAGAGAATCAAAGAATGTCGAATAACTGTTCAGAGTCAGCATACCTCCGAAAAGCACCATCTCAGCGCCGCTGTTCTGCCAGACGTACCCTCCAGCCACAGTGATACCGAATAGGCTCAGCATCAGCATAACCTGCCGCCGCGGCCTCGCCAACATCTCGAAAGTCAGGATGACAACAGCGGTCAGCAGTAGTGAAACCTCGGGTAGGATGCCTCGAAAGTCGGTAGTGGTGAAGTAAAAGGAAAAGTCCATATCAGATCACACCATCAGTAGTAATAGAATAACAGAAATGCACCCAGCACAACAACCGCCATCAGCACACTTCTGCCTGTCAGCCAAGTCCGTCCCCAAATGCCTTGAGGATTGTGGTGGCGCTGCAGTTCACTGATCATCCACGTTACCAGCATTCTGCCGCCTCCGAGAAGCTGATCCTTTAGTGGTTTTACCGCCCGTACAACAGTTCTTACCGTGGCAGGAAACATCCGTCTGTATACCCAGTCAACATCGAGATTTACTGACCTTAGTTCCGGTGGATAGATACCTGACAGTTTCAAAAAAATAAAAGCCAACGCTGAAAAGAATAACAGTTGCAACTGCAAAAGTACATGGGTGCTGGTGTAGGGTTGATAATCCACAGCATAGGGCAGCAAACTGTAAAGTGGTCCTGGTAGACAACCAATAAAGACACAGAGTGAAGCACTCAACCCCATAGCGACAAGCATGTTCATTGGTGCTTCCTTGCAGCGAATACCGGAGTCGTGGGCGAAGAAGGCGAAGAAAGGAATTTTTATGCCGGCATGGTGAAATACACCGGCAGACGCAAAAAGCAACATTAACCAGATAACTAGGTGACCTTGGTCAGCCGCCGCCTGCATCACCATCGATTTGCTGACAAATCCGCTGAAGAGAGGAAATGCCGAAATGGAGGACGCACCCACTATACAGAAACCGGTGGTCAATGGCATAGATTTGTAAAGGCCGCCAAGATCCGATCCGTTGATCTTTCCCGTCCTGAACAGTACCGCTCCCATTGACATAAAGAGCAGGCCCTTGAATATCACGTCATTGAATGCATGCGCCACAGCACCATTAACCCCCATACCTTCTCCCAGTCCGATACCCGCAACCATGAAACCGATCTGATTAATCATACTGTAACCCAACACACGCCTCAGGTCGTTCTCGATCACGGCATAGAAGATCGGGAACATTGTCATCAGCGCTCCGATCCAGATCAGTTCCTCTGTACCCGTGAATCCGCGGGCCAGAGCGTAGACCGCTGTCTTGGTTGTGAACGATGCAAGAAATACAGTACCTGTAGGTGTAGCCTCCGGGTATCCGTCAACCAGCCAGGAGTGAAGCAGCGGGAAGGCACACTTGATACCGATGGCGAGGAATATCAGCCATGAAGCCGTGTCGGCTAACGTCATAACGTCAAATGCCAGCGAACCGGACTCTCGGTAATGAAGTGCAGCACCCACCAGCAACATCAGACCTGATGTTATGTGCACGAGAAGATACCGTAGCCCGGCGCCGTACGAGCGAGCGGTTCGCCGTGACCAAATCTGGAACACCGATGTAAGTGCCAGCAGCTCCCAAAAGATGAACAGCGTAATCAGATCCCCTGCAAATACTGCCCCAACGGCACTGCCAGCGTACATGAGTCCAGTCAGGTGCTGGATACTGTCTTTCACGTGCAGTGAGTAGATCGCTGTCAGAAACGCCGCAAGATGGAAGAGATAGCCAAAAAGCAAGCTCAGTTTATCGACCCGAAGAACCTCAAGCCCGTAACCGGCGAACGGGAAGTGCCAGACGGTACCCATCTCCAAGCCCAGCAGATTCAAGAATCCCAGTACAGGAAGGAGAATCAATAGACCCTGGCGCATTCTTCCTTTGAGAACAGGCAAGAATAGAGCACCCAGCAAGAGAACGAAGGCCGGATGCACACTACCGCTCATAGTAGTCCTCTTTACGCATGAGTATTTTTCGCATCTGTTTAGCAGTCAATACCAAGAGAACGCATGCGACCCATCCATATACGGCATAATAGCCTATCCACCCTTCAGCAGAGAAGACCCCCTCGGCAAAGCTGTGATGACGATGAATGAGAAGATCAAGTAAGAAAAGCCCACCGCAAATAAGGTATAGGCTCCAGATTACCCTTTTAACGTTCTTTGGTTTATCAAAAATGTGCGTCTTCTCAGGCACCTGGTCATTCCTTCCATCATTAGTCTTGGTTTCCATTTCAGAATTCTCCAATCATCTGTGCAAGATTCAAGAAAAAATCGGGATAAAGGAACAAGATCAGGCAACTGAACGCCGTCACAAGCAGAGATGCCACGCAGGCAATGGGAGCTTCCTTAATGCCGCCTCCGATTTCGACTTCCGTCGTGGGGAAAAAGAATGCATTCACCACGATGGGAAGCAAGTAAGCGATATTGAGCAGGGAACTGACAATCAAAACGCCAACCATAAGAAACTGTTGCGCATCCAAGGCACCCAGAATCAGGTACCATTTGCTCCATGCGCCACCCAGAGGAGGAAGTCCGATAATACTCAAAGAAGCGATGAAGAAGGCGAACATGGTAAACGGCATCTGCCGGCCGATTCCTTTCATATCGCTTATCTCTGTCTTGTGGCTGGCTACCATGATAGCGCCGGCACAGAAGAATAGAGTAATCTTACCAGCCGCGTGCATGACAATATGCATGCCTCCACCCACAATACTCGTCTTTGTCGCCAACGCCGCCCCGAGAACAATATAAGATAGCTGGCTAATGGTAGAGTAAGCCAGCCGTGCCTTCAGGTTGTCTTTCGTCAATGCAACCAGCGAGGCGGCAATCAATGTGAAACCAGCTACATAACAGAGCCACAACGCGTAGTTGCCATCAGTGAGGAACTCGATGCCAAAGACATAGACGATAATTTTCAAAACTGTGAATACCCCCGCCTTCACCACTGCTACTGCGTGGAGGAGTGCGCTCACAGGAGTAGGAGCAACCATGGCCGCTGGCAGCCAGCGGTGGAACGGCATCAGGGCTGCCTTCCCTGTACCAAACACAAACAGTGCCAGCAACAGGATCGCTCGCGAGCTCTCAAAATGCCCGGAAACGATGCCGCCGGGCCGAAACTCCAGAGTTCCGGTTGTCTGCCACGTCCATACGATAGCCAGAAGCAGGAAGGATACCGATGTAAAGATAAGGATGCCCAGATAACTTCGCCCTGCTTTGACAGCCTTCCCACTTCCTGCATGGGTAACCAGCGGATAGGTTGAAAAAGTTAAAAGCTCATAGAACAGAAACAGGGTAAGAAGATTACGTGCAAAAGCGATGCCTAAGGCGGCAGAGATGGCGATGGCAAAACAGACAAAAAACCGAGTCTGATGACGTTCGTGATGACCGCGCATATAGCCAAATGAATATATTGAAGTCGGTATCCAGAGACCCGATGCCACCAGTGCAAACAGCATGCCCAGCGGTTCAATTTTGAAAGCGATGGCCAAACCGGGTAAAACCTCAAAAAGCGACAACTCCGGCCTGTCACCGGCTACTACCGGACCAGCCAGTTTGACGACAAAACCGAAGGTGATCAGTGTCGCAATGACAGTAACAATGTCGCGAGGATTGTATCCAGCGTCATTATTGCGGCCAATCAGTGCAATAGCCAAAGCACCAACTGCGGGAGATAAAATCGACAGGGCGATCAACTGATCGGGAGTCAAGGGAGGCCCCCAAGAAGAAAGTTTGCCACAGAACCAGCTACGCCAGCCGTCCATTCTGTCTGGAGACCAAAAAACAGCGTTCCTCCGATCAGTATCCACGTTGGAATAAGCATTGACAGCGGTGCTTCTTTAATCGATTTTTCGGCAGCGGGTTCACGAAAGAAAAATATTTCTACAACACGCCAGATATAAATAACCGCCAGGAACGAACTCAGTAGAATCAATACAGCAATAGGATACCACCCTTTCTCCAAGGCAGCAACCACCAGATACCATTTGCTGATAAAACCGACGGTCCCCGGTACACCGATAAGGCTTAAACCACCGAGCACAAATGCGGCCATCGTAAACGGCATTTTTCTACCGAGTCCGCGCATATCATCAATCTCGTTCGAAGCGATTGAATGCATAACGGACGCAAGCACAAGGAAGAGTCCACCTTTCATTAAGGCGTGATTGAACAGGTGCACCAGCCCTCCGGTGAGACCATTGATTGAAGCAAAAGAGAGGCCGAGCGTCATGTATCCGATCTGTGAGATGCTGGAATAGGCCAGGAGCCGTTTGATGTTGGTCTGGTAGATTGCTACTGTAGATCCGATAAACATGGCCAGTAGAGATAAAGGGATGAGTAACACGTGAAACCTGAGGGTTTCAAAGATGTAGGCGGCACCGAACAGAGTAAAGATGACACGTACCAAGACGTAATACGAAACTTTTGTGGCTGTGGCAGCGAGAAACGCCGAAACTGTTGCAGGAGCATATGAATAGGCATTTGGCAGCCAGTGGTGAAGTGGAAAAACCGCCAACTTGATGCCGACTCCAACTGTCAGAAAGGCGAAGGCCACAAGCACGGTCCGTGATCCATAAGCAAGGGGTAGGCGGTTCGCAATATCCACCATGTTCAGCGTTCCCGTCTCGAGGTACATCATCCCGATCCCGATAAGGATAAAGGTGCCGCCAACGGTTCCCATAACTAGATATGTGAACGCAGCTCTCAATGCGCGCCTGTTGCGACCCATAGCTATGAGCGCATATGAAGACAGGGATGTGATCTCCAGGAAGACGAACACGTTAAACGCGTCGCCTGTGATGGTAATGCCGAGAAGACCGGAAATACAGAGTAAGAAAGCGCAGAAAAAGAGGTATTCACGCCCTTCGGGGATGGAAAGACCCCAATGTCCGACTCCGAACGGCAAAACTACAGCCGAAATCATTGCCACAATAATCAGCACGTAGGCGTTCAATAGATCGATCCGGTATTCGATTCCCAGCGGTGGAAACCATCCACCGAAATGATAGGAGATTATACCAGTCTCTTGCACCGTCCGAAGTAATATTAGTGCAATGGCCAAACAACCCCATGAAACAGCCACAGCAAACAGCCGGCTGGCGGTCTTGTTGCGAATCAGCAGACAGAGCAGAGCCGAAAACAGAGGCAAGACTACCTGAAGAGCAGGCAGTTGTTCCATCATAACGCGGCTCCATCAATCGCATTCAGTTCATCATCCTCTACTGTGCCATAAGCTTCCTGAATTCGTACAATGAGGGCCAGAGCCAACGCTGTTGTTGAGATGCCAACTACAATGGCCGTCAGCATGAGAACGTGCGGAAGAGGATTTGAATAGACCAGATCATGACCGCCTTCTGGAATGATTGGCGCTGTGCCTCCCTCAACTTTTCCGGTGGAAACATAGAACATAATTACGGAAACCTGAAAAATACTCAAGCCCATCACCTTCTTTACCAAGTTGTCCCTGGCGATGACTATATAGAGCCCGATCATCATCAAGATGATGACCGCCCAATAGTGCCAGAGTCCGAGCCACTGCATTATTTCTCACCTCTTCCCGCAAGCGCATAGAAAATCGTAGTCATTGCACAGGTCACCGTGATCCCAACTCCCAACTCAACAAGCAAGATGCCGAGGTGCTGGCCATGAGTAGGATCGTGTGCATTCAGAACGTCATAATCGAGAA
The DNA here is from genome assembly GCA_002730315.1 of Fidelibacterota bacterium. Taxonomy (GTDB): domain Bacteria; phylum Fidelibacterota; class Marinisomatia; order Marinisomatales; family TCS55; genus UBA2126. Next base: position 5,588 of record PBZW01000064.1, on the reverse strand, counting down.
AGTTGGCTCCAGAAATCAGACTAACAATTCCTACTCCACCATAGAGGATCAAACCCAGGACGATCCCGTATTCCATCAGGCGCTCGGGCACCGCCAACCGCATCGTATCCAGCCCGAAGATCACTCCGTAGAGAATAATCCCGGCCGCAAAGACTACCCCAGCCTGGAAACCACCGCCAGGTCCAAAATCACCGTGAAACTGAATATAAAGGGCAAAGAGAAAGATGAAAGGGATAAATGCCTTGGAGACCACTCGCAGGATGATCTTTTCCCTCATACGCATCGGTTGTTTTTTCACGATGTTGTCTCCATCTGGTCTCTATTGGGAGGCGAAACCTTTTTCTCACGGCGCCGGGTCCGCAAAAGAAGCATGACACCGATGGTGGCAGTAAAGATGACCGCGGTCTCACCAAAAGTGTCGTAACCTCTATAACTGGCAAGGATTGAGGTGACAATATTGGGGAGCCCTACCGCCTTTTCCCCGCTGCCGTGCTGTGCCGGTTCGGCTGCGTGTTTATCCTGCGAAAGAAAAGCTTTTTCTTCAATCTCGATGAACTTTGCTGATAGGTGGCCATGGGGAACAGCATCAGGATCACCGTAGGCCGGCATATCAAGTGTGCCGTAAATCAGCGCCGCCCCTGTAATCCCTACCACAATAAAAGGGAGTATTCGCGTCGGTTGCTGATATTCCCGCTTGGCTGTCAGAGAAAGTGTGCAGAGTATAAAAACCGTTGCCACACCGGCACCAACCGCCGCCTCGGTAAAAGCGACATCCACCGCGTCCATAATCGTAAACAGCCCCGCGGACAGTAGACTGAATATGCCGGTGAGCATGGCGGCCGCAAACAGGTCTTCCAATCTGGCAATCACGACAGCCGTAGTAAGGAGAAAAATGAAAAGTACTATCTCAATGGGTAGTGGCATCTACGCCTTCCTCCTCCGTCTCCACCTTTACACCTTGCGCATAAGCCGCCTTGGCCAGGGCGTGAGTGGCACCGGGGTTGATAAACAGCATGAAAACGATGATGAAGATAAGTTTGACCGTAACAAGTGTAAATCCCGCTTGGAAAACTAAGCCTAGAATAACGAGCCCAGCACCAAGTGTATCTGTGATCCCTGCAGCATGAGTTCGCGAGTAGAAATCCGGCAGTCGCAGAAGCCCTACCGCCCCGACAATGCAGAAGAGCGGTCCCACGATCAGGCATATCCAGCTCACTGTGTCGAAAAATGCTACCACGGTTCCACCCTCTCATGATCTGAGGCGAGGTTGCCGAAGCGTGAGAATTTTGTCACCGCGATCACACCCGTGAAGTTGACCAGCGCGTAAACAAGGGCGAGATCGAGCCACTCCGGTCGTCCACTCAAGAAACCGCTCACCGCAATGAGTAAAACGGTCTTGGTGCCAAACATGTTGACCGCAAGAACACGATCGAAGACGGTAGGACCGCGTACGGCGGCAATGAGAGCAATAAGCATTGTTACCAGGACACCGGCCATGGCCACAGCAAACATCAGCTTTTTCCCTCCATAGAAGTCACCCGCTGATCCATCTCTCCGGTTCCAAGGTCTGTAGCAGCTTCTTCCGTTAAAGCGTGCACAAGGAACTGATCTTCCCGGACGTCCAATGTAACAGTCCCCGGCGTCAAGGTTATGGAATTGGCGTAGATCACCTTAGCAAGATCACTCTTCTGACTCACCTTTATACGCATGAGCCGGGGTTGTATCGGCAGGGAAGGCTTGAGAATAATGCGCGCTACAACCCAGTTGGCCTTGGTAATCTGCCACACAAGCCACGGGCCGTATCCTATCCAGCGCAAACCGAGCCTGTATTCGTGACTGACGCCTGAATATCGCTCCATCCTTGCACGTAGAAACATGACGAAAACGGACGAGAAAACGCCAAAACCGAGTAACATCGGTTCAAGATGTCCCGACCAGAGTAACCACACTCCGAACAGTCCGAGGCCCATAAATACGTATCTCAAGCTACCTCCGGCGCAAACTGCATTGCTGATAAAATAGCATATAATTATCGATTGTCCAGCAGTGTGAATTCATCTGTCTCCGTTTCATTTAATGCCAAATCATACTCTCTCTAAAGATTTATTTACTGAGGGTTCAATATATTCCAGTAAAGGTTGCGGATAGAGGCCCAGCTTGATAATAACCACAATCAGTGGAACGACCACCGCTCACTCCCTTTCATCAAATCGGTCAGATGCTTATTTTCGCTTTTCAATTGACCGAAGAAGACGCGCTCCGCTATCCAAAGCAGGTAAACAGCAGCAAGAATAATACCGCTGGCGGCAATGATGACGGACGTAGGATAAATCACAAACGACCCGGCCAGAATAAGGAATTCACCCACAAGCCCGGGAAGTTCCGCAAAATCGAGGTGATTGAAAATAGAGTTCATCACACCCACCAAAATAATCCCCTCACATATTCAGCAACTAAAATAATCGAATCATTAATCTTGATAGTTTCAAAAGGAACAGCTGTATGTACCTGCTCAAGAAGATGTTCCACAGAAACATGCATATAACTCAAAAGAATGCCCGGTTGAACACCTATTAGGAATACAAGCAATACAAGGGGAACGAGGGTTGCTATTTCCCTCCAATCAAGGTCAAAAAGGTTGGACTTTGAACTTGAGTTAATTTCATTAAGAGCTACACGGTAATACAACCATACCATATAGGTAACGCCTAGTACGACTCCAAAGATAGAAAACGTAGCAACAATCATATTTGCCTTGAACGCCCCACTTATAATAAGAAATTCCCCCACAAATGCATTCATACCCGGCAAACCGATGGCGGCTAGTGAAAAAATGGTGAAAAACACTACATATACAGGAACCGTTTTCGAAAGTCCACCGTAATCCTCAATCATTCTTGTATGAGTTCTCTCATAAATCATGCCGATACAGAGAAAAAGTGCACCTGTTATAATACCATGGTTTATCATCTGGAGTAGTCCACCCTCAATTCCCGTCTGGTTAAGAGTGAAAAGACCGAGTGTAACAAATCCCATATGGCTAACGCTTGAGTAAGCTATAAGCCTTTTCATGTCCTTTTGCATCAACGTGACATAAGCTCCATAGATTATCGCTGTGACAGACAGAATAAGCAGTGGAACAAATAGTACCTTTACTGCTTGGGGAAACATGGGAAAAGAAAACCTTAAAAAGCCGTACGCCCCCATTTTAAGCAAAACACCCGCAAGTATCACACTCCCGGCAGTGGGCGCTTCCGTATGGGCATCCGGGAGCCAAGTATGTATGGGAAACATGGGCATTTTAACCGCAAATGCTGCAAAAAAGGCCAAGAACAACCATAATTGAAGTTCTGTGGGATAGTTCACCTTGGAAAGCTCCAGCATATCGAAAGTCTTTCCTCCAGCGTAGTAGAGTACAATTATTCCGACCAGCATAAAAACGCTACCAGCCAACATGAAAAGGACAAACTTTATTGCTGCGTATATCCTATTAGAACCACCCCACACCCCGATAAGAAAGAACATCGGTATGAGTGTGAGTTCCCAGAACAGGTAGAAAAGAAAAACATTAAGGGAAACGAAAATCCCAATCATTGCTGTTTCCATTATCAAAAGGGATATGAAAAACTCTTTTGTTTTTGTCTGTATTGCTTTCCAAGACACCGTCACACACAGTATGCTTAGAATCGCTACAAGCATAATGAATAACACGCTGATACCGTCAACACCCACTTTATAGTGTATATTCCATGCAGGTATCCATGGATGGATCTCAGCAAACTGCATCTTGTAGGTTACTTTATCAAAATGCTTGTAAACAGGAAGCGAAACAACAAACGTTGTCATTGTAGTAGCAAGAGCAAACCATTTGATAAGTTCATCTCCCCTGAGAAAAAATATAATGAGTGCTCCCGCCAACGGTAGAAAGGTTGTAACCGTCAGGATGGGATAATCAAGACTGTTTAAAATAATACCTTCCATCTCTCTTCTTATGGTAACACCATTACAATTATAATAACAGCAATGACCCCCGCGACCATAAGCATTGCATAGTGCTGAATCTGACCACTTTGAGCATCCTGCATTTTCCTGCTCCATGCGAGGGTTAATTTCCCTATGGCACTGAAAGATCCATCAACAGCAACTGTATCAATTGTCTTAAAGAATCTCGCGACCCTCAGTATGGGCTTTTGAATAATAAATTCGTAAAGCTCACCTATAAAATTGTACTCAATACTTGCCAGCGGTTTATTTGTAAACCACATAAATGCTTTTGCACTCTTTCTTGGAAACCAATCCGTATCCAAACTAATCGTGTTTTTGCACCAAAGCTTTTTTAGTAGCAGGAAGAAACCAAGCTGCGTGAATAGCAGTACCTGAAAAGTCTCCCAGGTATGATATGCGGTATAAGGTTCGAAATGGACTGAATAAGGGAGTAGCGCATAAAGGGGCTTATAGAAGACTCCGAGTCCAATACAGAAAAGTGAGCCGATTATCATGGCAAGCTCCATATTCCATGGTGGTTCCTTCGCTTTAATACCCTGGTCCTTGCCAAACCATATGAAATACGGCACCTTTAGACCTGTATGCAGAAACGTTCCTGCAGAAGCGAGCATTAGTGCCATAAATGCCCAAGTTAAATGTGCTTCACCAAAGGCAGTAACAGTCATGGATTTACTCACAAAACCGCTGAAAAGAGGGAATGCTGATATTGAAAGCCCTCCTATTATTGTATAGATCATAGTCCGCGGCATAGTTTTATAGAGACCGCCGAGCTCTGTCAATTTTGCTGTCCCTGTCATGTAGAGCACTGAACCTGTTCCCATAAATAAAAGAGACTTGTACAAAATATGACAGAAGGCATGTGCTACCACCCCATTTATAGCCATTTGGGTTCCCAGTCCAACACCGGCAACCATATAACCTACCTGGCTTATAATGTGATATGCCAGAAGCCTGCGAGTGTCATTCTCCAGTACAGCATAAACAACACCATAAATTGCCATAACAACACCCAAAACAATCAGAATCTCTGAACTTGCACAGATCCGAATCAATGCATAGACAGCAGTTTTGGTAGTGAAAGCACTCATGAAAACTGCTCCGGTCACAGTGGCTGCAGGATATGCATCAGGAAGCCAGGCGCCAAACGGAGGGACAGCTGCATTAACAATAAGTCCTATTAGAATGAGAAATGAAGCCAGACTCTGTGGATCAGTAGGCCACCAACCATGAAATGGCGAATATTGTACTGTCAAATCACCACTTAAAGAATATTGAAGTATTATACCAGCCAGCAGAATCAGGCCACCAGCAACATGCCATAAAAGATACCTGAAACCGGCATGAACGGAAGAGTTTGATTTCCTATACCATACTAGAAAGACCGATGAAAAGGCCATCATTTCCCAGAATAGGAATAAGCTGAGGAAATCACCCGCAAGAGTCACTCCAAGTGAACCCCCAACATAGTAAAATGCAGCAAGCTGTTCACCATCATTCTTTACATGGATAGAATAGATTACCCCTATCACACCCATGATTGCGAATATATAAGCGAAGACCTTGCTCAGCTTATCCACATTTCC
>PBZW01000063.1 GCA_002730315.1 Fidelibacterota bacterium | reverse complement strand
GCGGCAAATGTTTCATATGTTCCCTGCAGAATCCCCTGTGTGCCAATGTATATCCACGAACCGGCTGTCATTTGCCCGTACATCATGAGCCCCTTCTGATCCAATTCATTGAAGTGCTCCCAGTTGGCCCATTCCGGCACAAGATTCGAATTGGCAATGAGTACCCGTGGAGATGTGATATGGGTGCGAATAACACCCACCGGCTTTCCGGACTGGACGAGCATGGTCTCATCCGGTTCAAGGCGTTTTAATGTATTCAGGATCGCATCAAAACACTCCCAATTCCGTGCGGCCTTTCCTTTTCCACCATAGACTACAAGTTCATCCGGGTTTTCTGCCACATCCGGATCCAAGTTGTTTTGAATCATGCGGTACGGTGCTTCGATCTGCCAATTTTTACAAGTGAGTTCTATCCCTCGTGGCGCATGGATCGTTCTGGACATTATTTCTCCTGAAATTAGTTGCTAATTTATGTTAATCTCTATAACACTCAAAGTTGGTAAACAATTCAGCGGTATGATTAACCATTGATTAGCTGTTCATTCCAAAGATGATATTGAAGCTGAATTGATGGTGAGATAATTATTGATGGTGAGATAATTATAGTAATTAAGGATTTATGATCAGTTGATTCATATAATTTTGATTTTCTAAAAATACATTATACGAAAATAAGGAAATCCCTTTAAAACGAGTGATCTTTGAATACTTAATTTTATCACTTGCAGAAAGTTCATCTTGATTATATAAAGCGATACCCATAATGATGCGATCACGATATTTTTTGGGTAATTGATCATAAATCAAATCAATATTTTCAGCAAAATCGTGAATGTCAGGAGTATAATTCATAGGCATAACCCAATCCAGGTAACCGGCTGCGAGCCACACGTCCCACTCCTGGTAAAAGCGATTGTGCGCTAAACGTAGATTTGGTTTTACAGCCGCAGATAGTTTACAGTCCGGCCGTACCTCTAAAAGCATTGCTTTTGTTTCTTTTACGAGATTGGTAACAGCTGCTCTGCGAAAATCATCCCAAACAACACTTTCATCATCTTCGAATATCTTTTCTTGGTTTTTATACTTACTTTTGTAAAAATGAGTTTTGGCATCTTCATTATTACCATATTCAGCATCACGAAAACGAATATAATCCAAATGTAAGCCGTCAATTTCATATAAAGCTGTTAATTCCCTGAAGACAGTCAATAGATGGTTATTCACATCAGGGTGATGGGGAGCGAGAAAATATTTTTTCCCGTTATTATTTTGCTGTTTATTTACTGTTGCAAAACCATTTGAATCAAGCCAGTTGGGACGGCTATTATATACATGATGAAGAGCCCTGGGCCTTTTTTCTGCAGCCCATATAAAATATGCATTCACCCAGGCATGAACTTCAATACCGCGATTGTGGGCCTTCTCTATAATATATTCTAAAGGGTCAAAATCCGGGTCTAACAGTAATTCACTTCTAGGAACTAATTTGGAATCATAATAGGCATCTCCCCTGCCGCGGACCTGTACCAGCAAATGATTAAATCCATTTATATCAGCAAATGTCAACATTTCATCAATGGATTGGGGACTGGTCAAGGTATTACGCACAACCCATAAACAGCGCTTTTCAAACTGGTTTATCCCGGCACTGACAACAGCATTACAGAAAAAAAGAAGGGCAGCCAATAAGACTGCCCTCGAGATATATTGAATATGCTTAATCAAATTTATTATTCAGTTTCCTTTTCTTCAGCAACAGTTGCAGTTGTTTCAACTGCACCTTCAAAGTCAACGAATTCAATCAATGAAACTGCAGCCTTATCGCCGTCACGAAAACCAAGTTTAACAATGCGTGTATATCCACCATGGCGATCAGCATAGGCAGGGCCAATTTCATCGAATAATGTTTGTGCAGCATCCTTGTGTAATTTTCTCAACACCATACGGCGGGAATTCAAATCACCTTTTTTCGCCTTCGTAACAAGTGGTTCGATATATTCACGCAGTGCTTTAGCCCGGGAATCTGTCGTCTTGATGCGTTTATGCTTGATCAGGTTTTCCGCCAGGTTCATTAGCATAGCCCGGCGGTGTGCCGGGTTTACACCCAGTTTGCGATGTTGATTATTTTTTGCCATGATTAAGCAGGATCCTTCAAATAAGCATCCACATCCATACCGAAATGCAGTCCCATCTCATCCAGTTTTTCAACAAGTTCAGTCAGGGATTTACGGCCAAAGTTCTTGTATTTCAGCATTTCACTTTCTTCTTTCTTCACCATTTCAAAGATGAATTTGATACCGGCTGCCTGGAGGCAATTGTGACTACGCACTGAAAGTTCCATTTCGTCTATTGTACGTTTCAATAATTCCCTGATTTTTAGATCTTCCTCGCTGATGCCTTCAGAAACTTCTAACACTTCCGGGCTGGCGATTGCTTCAACGAACTTAAGATGCTCTGACATAACCGTAGCAGCATAGCTGATGGCATCCTGAGGTGAGATGGATCCATCAGTCTCTACTGACATAGTCAGAATTTCAATTGGTTCCTTGGCTCCGGGAACCGGGCTCACATCAAAAGTTACTTTTGTGACTGGGTTAAAAATACTGTCTATTGCCAGCGTTCCTACCGGGGCATTGGGCAATTCATTCTCTTCAGCGGGTACATAGCCCTTTCCGATACCAATTCGTAATTCAATATCCAGTTTAGTATTTTTGTTCAACTCGGTGATATAATGACCATTATTGAGGATTTCAAATTGATCACTAGCTTTTTGGATATCCTTGCCTGTGAATTTTCCAGGTCCTTTCACTGTAAGATTCACTTTATCAGGATCATTGTCCATCAATTTGAAGCGGATACCTTTTAAGTTTTGAATAATATCAGCAACATCTTCGCGAACACCTTTCATTGTTGAAAATTCATGCTGGACACCATCAATACGAATATTGGTGACTGCAGCGCCTGGAATGCATGTCAGTAAGACACGACGCAGTGAATTTCCTAACGTAATTCCATATCCTCTTTCTAAAGGCTGCAGTGAGAATGTGCCATTAGTGTCCGTTAGATTTTTTTCATCAACTTGAACTTGTATATTCAGTTTATTAGCCATTTATTAAAGACCCTTTTGTTAATTATTTAGAGTATAATTCTACAACCAGCTGTTCGTTCACCAGAACCTGCATATTTTCACGTTCAGGGACTGCTATCACAGTACCGGTCATTTTTGCCTTATCCAATTCCAACCATGGTAAATCAAGATCACCCTTAATGCGCTTCATTGAATCAAGAAATACGTCCATTTTCTTGCTGCGTTCCCGCACTTGGATTACATCTCCTGGTTTGACTGAAAAAGATGAAATATTCACTTTACGATTATTTACCAGGAAATGACCATGATTCACCAATTGCCTTGCAGCTGAACGTGTGGAAGCAAAACCTAGACGATAGACCACGTTATCTAATCGTCGTTCGAGAAGCTGCATCAAATTTGTACCAGTTTCACCAGTCATTTTATCCGCTTTTTCAAAATAATTCCGGAATTGCTTTTCCAGCACACCGTATAAGATTTTGATCTTCTGTTTTTCGCGAAGCTGTGTTCCATAATTGGAAAGTCTGCGGCGTCTAGATTGACCATGCTGACCCGGAGCATATGGCTTGCGATTTAAAAGTCGGTCAAATTTTGGATTGCCAAAAATATTTTCGCCAAACTTACGAACCAGTTTTCCTCTAGGTGTATTTAATTTTGCCATAATTCTATCTCTATCCTATACACGACGCTTTTTTGGTGGTCGACAGCCATTGTGAGGCAGAGGTGTCACATCTTTAATTGACAGTACTTCCAAGCCTGCCACTGCCAGCGCACGAATTGCAGATTCGCGACCTGATCCAGGTCCTTTAACACGTACATCTATTTTCATTAAACCCATACCCAGTGCTTCAACAGCTACTTTATCTGCTGACAAGGTTGCTGCATAAGCAGTGCTTTTCCGAGAACCCTTAAAGCCGGACGTACCAGCTGTTGCCCAGGCGATGACATTACCGAAGCTATCCGTTAATGTAATATGAGTATTGTTAAATGTTGCTTTGATATGAGCAACGCCGTTCGGTTCAACGGATTTTTTTCTGGATTTTTTCTTACCTGAACTTTTTTGATTAGCCAATTATTTATCCTTTCTTGTCTACAGTACTTTTGCCCAAACCAATTGTTCGCTTCTTACCTTTCCGCGTACGGGCGTTGGTTTTTGTTCGTTGACCATTCACCGGCAAACCCCGGCGATGACGGATACCTCTATACGAACCCACATCTTTTAAGCGTTTAATATTCATCGCCATTTCAGAACGGGCTTCACCTTCAACTTTTATTTCTAATTTGGCGATAGCATCACGGATAGCAATCACCTGTTTTTCTTTCAAATCTTTTACTCGAATATTCTCATCGACTTTTGCTTCAGAACAAATTGCTTTCGCTTGGGTCAGACCAATCCCGTAAATGTAGCGCAGGGAATAAGCAACCTTCTTATCACGGGGAATATCGATACCAGCAATACGAGCCAAACCTAACTCCTAACCTTGTCTCTGTTTGTGTTTAGGATTTTCACAAATCACCAGCACCACACCTTTGCGGCGGATGATCTTACATTTTGAACACATTTTTTTAACTGATGGACGTACTTTCATAATTCTTATTTTTGACGATAAATAATTCTTCCGCGATTCAAATCATATGGAGATACTTCTAAAGTAACTGTATCGCCCGGCAGAATTTTTATAAAATGCATACGCATCTTCCCGCTGACGTGCGCCAGGACAATATGTTTTTGTTCTCCAATCTCTATTTCCACTCTAAATGTTGCATTTGGCAAAGTTTCCTTGATGATACCATCAACTGTTATGGGTTGCTCTTTGGCCATTATGCTTTACCCATTGTCAAAATTTTCGGACCATTTTCCAGGATGGCAATCGTATGTTCAAAATGTGCAGATGATTTTCCATCACGGGTTTTGATTGTCCAGCCGTTTTCTGCTGTAAACACTTCTTTCTCACCCAGATTGATCATGGGTTCAATTGCCAGGCACATACCTTCTTGAAGTTGAGGTCCTTGCCTGGGTAAACCATAATTGGGGACTTGGGGTTCTTCATGCAATGCAGTTCCGATACCATGGCCAACCAATTCACGGACTACAGAATATCCTTCAGCTTCAACAAACGTTTGAATAGCATGACCAATATCAGATACATGATTTCCAGCTTTTGCTACGGCAATACCTTTCATCAAAGATTCACGGGTTATATTCATAAGTTTCTTTTTATCAGTATCAATTTTACCAACAGCAAAGGTCCTGGCTGAATCGCCATAGTAACCTTTTTTCTCCACTCCGCAATCTATACCAACAATTTGTCCTTCTTGTAACGTTCGTTTTGAAGGAATTCCGTGAACGACCTCTTCATCTATTGAAATGCAAAGGGTTGCGGGAAAACCCATATATCCTTTAAAAGCGGGGCGTGCTCCACATGAACGAATAAATTTTTCTGCCATGGTATCCAATTCCAATAAATCAGCACCTGGTTTTACATGCACAGTTAACATATCCAATGTATCGGCAACAATCTGGCAGCTTTCTGCGATCAATTCTATTTCCCTGTTTGTACGGACTTGAACCATCATTACATGCGCCTCCGACCGCGAATTTTTCCTTTAGATAAAAAACCATCGTAATGACGCATCAGCAAATGGGATTCCACCTGCTGCAATGTATCCAAGGCAACACCGACAATGATCAAAAGACTTGTACCACCGAAAAATGAAGCCAAATCATATCCCACATCCATGGCATTCATTAGAATATATGGGAAAATTGCTATGAATGCTAAAAAGAATGAACCGGGCAGTGTTACTCTGGTCAAAATATTATCTATATAATCAGCGGTCTTTTTCCCCGGCCTGATACCGGGAATAAATCCACCATGCTGTTTCATTTGTGTAGAAACTTGAACGGGATCAAATGCTATCGCTGTGTAAAAGTATGTAAAGAATACAATCAACGTACCGAAAACTAACCAGTAAAATGGATGATCAAAGGAAAACCAGCGCATCACACCCTGCATGAATTCACTATTGGTAAAAAACATGGCGATTGTACTGGGTAAAAACATGATGGATTGCGCAAAAATAATGGGCATGACACCGGCCGTATTCACCCGTAATGGAATGTGAGTTGACTGGCCGCCATATACTTTTCGTCCCACTACTCGCTTGGCATACTGTACAGGAATTTTTCGTGTACCTTGAGTTAAATAGACAACAAAAGCAATGATGACAAACATGATACCTAAAAGGATCAATTCTGAAAGTAAATTGCGGACACCTTCATTTATCAATGCAACTTCACTGATGATGACCGTTGGCAGACGAGACATGATACCGATCATAATGATAAGGGAAATACCATTGCCGATTCCTCTTTCTGTGATCCGTTCACCGAGCCACATTAAAAGCATCGTTCCAGTAACAATACTGACAATGGCAACAAATTTGAAACTCAACCCTGGAGAAGCAACAACAGCGATGGTCCCGGTAGAAGAACTGGCAGTCATGGATTCAAGAAATACAGTAACACTGTATGCCTGGAATGTGGCGATAAGAACTGTCCCATAACGTGTAATCTGGGTAATCTTTTTGCGTCCAGCTTCTCCCTCTTTCTGCAAGCGCTGGAAATATGGCACTACAGTACCCATTAGCTGGATCATAATAGAAGCAGAGATGTAAGGCATGATTCCCAGAGCAAACAACGTTGCCTTTTGGAATGCACCACCTGCAAACATATCAAATAATCCAAACAACGTATTCTGCATAGTTTCAAAAGCAGCACGTAAGGCATCTCCATTCACGCCTGGAATTGGAACATGCGCTCCAAGTCGCACAACCACTAAAATTCCGAAAGTGAAAAGAATCCTCTTCCGGAGTTCAGGAATGCTAAATACGTTTCTTATTTTATCAATCATTGTATATTTACAGATCCGTCTGCTTTTTCAATCTTTTCTTGTGCAGCTGCGCTAAAAGCACTGGCAGAAACATTTATTTTCCTTGAAATATCACCATTAGCTAATATCTTTATGGGCTGTAAAGCAGACCGCACTAGGCCATGTTCTTTCAAAACTTGTCCATCAATATCCACGGCTTCCAGTTTTTCCAGTGCTGCTAAATTCACCACTTGGTATGATTTACTAAAAATTTTATTCGAAAAACCTCTTCTTGGCAAGCGGCGCTGCAAGGGCATTTGACCGCCTTCAAACCAAGGCATTTGCTTGCTACCACTGCGGGAATGATAACCCTTCTCACCCCGGCCGCCTGTACGACCCAAACCTGTTCCCGGTCCACGGCCGCGGCGTTTTGGTTCTTTAACAGATCCTTTTGTCGGTTTCAATTCACCCAATTTCATCAGACTTCCTCTACATGCACCAAGAAATTCACTGTTTTGATCATTCCCCGTATAATATCAGAATCATAATGTTCAACAGTTTGATTCATTTTTCTCAAACCAAGGGCATTCAACGTTGCCTTTTGATTCGGTTTTCTGCCAATACGGCTACGGACTTGTGTAATCCGAATTGTCTTTACTTTTGATTTTGCCATATTTAACTGAATACTTCTTTAATTGTCATACCACGCTTGTTAGCTACAGAAACAGCGTCTTGTAAATTTTCCAGTGCATTTATGGTTGCCCTGACAACATTCAATGTATTATTTGAACCATATCGTTTTGACAAAATATTATTCACTCCCACCTGTTCCATAACCAAACGGACTGCAGCCCCTGCGATAATTCCCGTACCTGGAGATGCTGGTTTCAACATGACCCTGCTGGCACCATGTTTACCTGTAATTTTATGGGGAATTGTATCATTTAATATCGGTGCTTTAAAAATATTGCGTTTTGCATTGTCTTTCGCTTTGGCAATGCTGCCCATAACTTCATTCGCTTTGCCAAGGCCAATACCAACGTGACCATTACCGTCTCCTACTACAACCAATGCTGAAAAACGGAATCTCTTGCCACGGGAAGTCACTTTCGCTACACGGTTAATGCGAATAACTGTTTCTTCTTTAAGATCTAATTCTGCTGGATTTATAATTGCCAATGAAAACTCCTTTTAAAAAACCAATCCGCCTTCACGCGCCCCATTTGCCAGTGCTTTGACGCGGCCATGATAAGGAAAACCATTTCTATCGAAAACTACTTTATCAACTTTCTTTGCTTTTGCCCTGGCAGCGAGTTCTTCTCCAACCAGCTTGCTTTGATCAACTTTATTATCCAGTTTTTTCAATTTTGCCTGCAAATTTTTATCAATTGATGATGCAGAAACAAGTGTTGTACCTTGTATGTCATCGATAATTTGTGCTGAGATATTTTTCAAACTGCGGTTAACCACCAGGCGGTAACGCTCTGCATGAAACCTGTTTTGTTTTTTACTACGATTACGGCGGCGCTCAAATCGAATTTTTGTATCAGTATTTTTACTCATTTACTAAACACCTGTAGCGACAGTTTTACCTTGTTTAGAGCGAACATATTCGCCTTTATATCGAATACCTTTTCCTTTATAAGGTTCAGGTTTTCTGAATGATCTGATTTTCGCCGCCACAGCTCCTACCAATTGTTTATCAATTCCGGAAACATTTATTTCTGTTCGTTTTGCCTTGATTTCAATCCCTTCCGGTGGGTCAAAATGAATGTCATGTGAAAAACCCAATTGCAAGACCAAACGATTGCCTTGCATATTGGCCTGAAAACCGATACCTATAATCTCTAATTCTTTTACAAAACCTTGTGCAACACCTAAGATAGCATTCGCAATTAATGCACGTGTTGTACCATGCAGCGCCCGGTGTGACTTATTATCAGTTGGTCGTGAAACATTTATTTGATTTTCAACCTGTTCGACGTTCATATCTTCATGAACATTGACTCTCAACTCCCCTTTTTGTCCTTTGATAGTGACTAAATTGGGCTGCAGGTCAACCGTTACACCTTCAGGGATATTTATGGGTTCTTTTCCTATTCGTGACATTTAATCACCAAACGTTACACAGTACTTCACCGCCAACACCTAACTTTTTGGCCATCTTATTTGAAATGACTCCTTTTGATGTAGACATAATTGCAATACCTAATCCATCAAGTACGCGGGGTAGTTCTTTTTTCCCTTTATACACTCGTAATCCCGGTTTACTGACACGTTGAATACTTGAAATAACAGGCTTACCACGATAATCGTATTTCAGAAAGACACGAATTTGTTTTCTGTCCTTATCTTCGATTAGAATAAAATCTTCAATATATTTTTCTTCTTTTAAAATATATACAATTCTTTTCTTTTCATTGGATGATGGAATATCTACCCAACGTTTGCCGGCGCTTAAGCCATTACGTATCCTTGTCAGGAAATCAGCAATAGGATCTGTCATACTCATTTAATTTATTCTTCTCCTTACCAACTTGCCTTTGTTATACCAGGGATTTCACCTTTTAAGGCCATTTCACGAAAACAAATTCGGCACAAACCAAATTTGCGTAAATAGCCATCCGGGCGACCGCAATTAAAACAGCGGTTATAGCCACGAGATGAAAACTTAGGTTTCCTTTTTGATTTAACTATCAGTGATTTTTTTGCCATTAGGCAGCCTCTGCTACTTCTTCTTGCTTTACAGGTTTTTCCCGTAATGGAAATCCAAATTCTTTTAACAGCCAATAGGCCTCATCATCAGAGTTTGCTGATGTAGCAATGGTAACATCCATTCCCCGAATTGCATCAATCTTATCATAATCAATTTCCGTAAATACAATCTGCTCTATTACACCAAAAGAATAATTTCCTTTGCGATCGAATGATTTGAATGAAAGACCATTGAAGTCACGCGTTCGAGGTAAGGCAATGGAAATTAGTCTTTCCAGGAACTCGTACATACGGTTACCCCTAATTGTTACTTTGCAACCTACTGGAAATCCTTTGCGGATTTTAAAGTTTGATATATCTTTTCTAGATCGCGTTACAACAGCTTTTTGACCTGTGATCAAGGATAATTCTTCAACGGCATTTTCAAGTGCCTTCGGATTGGTTTTTGCATCACCAATACCCATATTGATTGAAATGACAGAAATGTGGGGCACTTCCATTACATTTCTATAACCAAAGCGTTTCTTCAAAGCTGGAACGATCGACTCTTTATACTGCTTTTTTAAATTTGGCACGTACGTTTCTTTTTTAACTGCGCGTTTTATAGTTGATTTTTTTTTATCAGCTGCTTTTTTAGGTGCAGTTTTTTTAGCTGTACTTTTCTTTACAGCTGGTTTTTTCTGTTCTTTTGGCTTTTCGTTTGTTTCTTTTTTCGCCATGATATTACTCTAATTCTTCACCTGTCTTGGCCGCCACTCTTATTTTACGCCCATTGTCTAGAATTTTATAACCGACACGTGTTGTATTCCCTTTATGTACTGGCAGCATATTTGAAATATGGATCGGACCTTCTTTTTCTACATAACCACCTGCGGGGTTTTCCTGGGTTGGCCTTGTTGCTCGCTTAACTAGATTCACACCTTCAATAATAACTTTCTCTGAGTCAGGAAAAATGTGCAAAACTTTTCCTTCTGAACCTTTATGGTTACCGCTGATTACTCGTACTGTCATTCCTTTTTTAATATGCATTACAATACCTCCGGAGCCATGGAAATAATTTTCATATACCCGCCATCTCGTAATTCACGGGCTACAGGACCAAAAATACGTGTTCCCCTTGGCTCACCTGCACTGTTCAACAGCACTGCAGCATTATCATCGAAGCGGATATATGAACCATCACTACGGCGGATTTCTTTGGATGTCCGCACCACGACTGCCCGGGAAACATCACCTTTTTTTACCATTCCGTTCGGTATGGCATTTTTTACCGTTATCACAATAGTATCGCCCACTGTGGCATAGCGGCGTTTAGATCCGCCAATGATTTTGAAACACAAAATTTCCTTGGCGCCGGTATTGTCCGCAACTTTAAGTCTTGTTTCCTGCTGAATCACTGTTCTTATCCAACTTTAACAGATTCACGAATAATTTCACTCACTTGCCACCGT
The DNA here is from genome assembly GCA_002730315.1 of Fidelibacterota bacterium. Taxonomy (GTDB): domain Bacteria; phylum Fidelibacterota; class Marinisomatia; order Marinisomatales; family TCS55; genus UBA2126. The sequence goes on along the minus strand of PBZW01000063.1, from coordinate 3,433 downwards.
TTATTCTTACTTAATGGCTTTATTGAACTAATGCGTACAATATCACCATCTTTAGGCTCAACACTGGTCACATGCGCCATGTGCTTTTTTGATGTATTAATAATTTTTTTATACACTTTATGCTTAACGCGCCTTGTGACTTTTACAACTACGGTTTTATCCATTTTTGTGCTTACCACTTCGCCAGTGAGAGATTGTCTATTACGTTCCATAGTTATTTCTGACCTTTTTCTTCCCTAACACCCAATTCAAACTCGTGCAGCACGGTTTTGATCTGGGCAACCTCTTTTTTCAAATATTTGATCTGTAAAGGGTTTTCCAACTGCTGTAAAGATTTCTGAAAACGAATATTTTGAAGTGCTTCCATATTTTCCTGCAGCTTAACATCTAATTCCGATGAAGTCATTTCATTTAATTCTGTACGTTTCATTATATTTCTCTCCGCTCAACAATTTTTGTTTTAACGGGTAATTTATGAGATGCGTTTGTAAATGCCAGTTCTGCCATTTCGCGGTCGACACCTTCCACTTCAAACATGACTCGTCCCGGCTTTACAACGGCAACCCAATATTCCGGTGTACCTTTACCTTTACCCATCCGTGTTTCAGCAGGCTTTTTGGTTATAGGTTTATCTGGAAATATGCGGATCCACATTTTACCCGTTTTACGTACAACCCTTGAAATGGTGATACGGGCAGCTTCAATTTGGCGGGCTGTGATCCATCCAGGTTCTACGGCTTTCAATCCATAGCTCCCAAAAGAAACTTTATTACCCCGCGTAGCCATACCACGACGGTTACCGCGGTGATGACGACGAAATTTTACTTTTTTGGGTTCCAGCATAATATCTATTGAGCTTAATTACCGTTACAAATCCAAACTTTAATGCCAATCACTCCATATTTAGTTTGGGCTTCTGTTAATGCATAATCAATGTCAGCCCGTAATGTGTGCAACGGAACACGGCCCTCATGAAATTTTTCACTGCGAGCAATCTCTGTCCCGCCAAGACGGCCGGCAACATTGATTCTAATACCTTGAGCACCCATACGCATGGTTGATTGAATTGCTTTATTGACCACACGCCTGTAGGAAATCTTTTTTACCAATTGATACGCTATATTTGCCCCAACCAAAGCTGCATCTAATTCAGGCCGTTTTACTTCTGAAATATTGATTTGCACATCTTTTTTAGTCAACTGGTTCATTTCTTCTTTTAAGCGACCCACTTCTTCACCACCTTTACCAATCACAATACCGGGACGGGCTGTATGGATGGTGACAGTGACTACCTTTGAAGTGCGATTTATATCTACACGGGAAATGCCGGCGTTGGGTAAGCGGTATTGGATGTATTTGCGAATTTTTACATCTTCTTCCAACTCCCTGGAAAATGTTTTGTCGGCAAACCAATTCGAACGCCAATTCTTTTTGACCTCTAAACGAAATCCGACTGGATGTGTCTTTTGACCCAAAATATCTCCTTATTCGTCACTCACCACAACTGTGACATGACTGGTTGGTTTGTTCAAACGAGAAATACGACCCATAGATGCGGCTCGAAAGCGTTTCAAGTGAGGCCCGCCATTAACAAAAGCTGCTGATACTGTTAATCCATCTGGATCAATATTCGCATCATCCGCTTTTTGCAAAAGGTTACTTACAGCTGAACGTAAGGTTTTTTCAATAACCTCAGATCCCTTTTTAGGAGAAAAATGCAGGTAGTTTAGTGCATCCCCTACATTTTTTCCGCGTACTTCATCCATAACAATGCGGATTTTCCTGGGGGATTGGCGTACGTACCTGCTGCTGGCTTGAGCTTCCATTATTATTTCCGATCTCCAGAGTGCATTCTAAAAATTCGTGTTGGGGCGAATTCTCCCAGTTTATGCCCAACCATATTTTCTGAAATAAACACAGGTATAAATTTATTGCCATTATGGACAGCTAAAGTGTGGCCAACAAAATCAGGTGTAATCATTGAGCGTCGAGACCATGTTTTAATCACTTTTTTCTTACCACCATCATTCATACCCTGGACTTTTTCCAAGAGTTTTTCATTTACGTAGGGGCCTTTTTTTAATGATCTTGCCATCCTACTTTCTCCTCTTCACAATATAATCATTGGATTTTTTGTTCTTTTTACGAGTATTGTACCCTTTCGTAGGTTTTCCCCAAGGTGTTGTTGGATGACGACCACCTGAAGATTTACCTTCACCACCACCCATAGGATGGTCAACTGGGTTCATGGCTACACCTCGGACCGAAGGCCTTTTACCTAACCAGCGGGAGCGGCCAGCTTTGCCTGAAACAACCTGTTCATGAGATTTATTCCCTACTTCACCCAATGTAGCAAAACATTCTTCTCGAACAATACGAACTTCACCTGAAGGTAATTTCAATGTTGAAAACCCACCATCATGAGCCATCACCTGTGCTGATGCACCGGCACTGCGGACCATTTGACCACCATTACCAGGGTTTAGCTCAACATTATGAACAAACATACCAGTGGGTATTTTAGCCAGCGGCAATGCATTTCCAATTTTTAATGGTGCATTTTCACCTGATAAAATTGAATCTCCAACTTTGATACCAAAAGGTGAAAGTATATAACGTTTTTCGCCATCAGCGTAATGCAATAATGCTATATTAGCAGAGCGATTTGGGTCATATTCAATTGTAGCAACTCTTGCAGGAATATCATGTTTATTCCGTTTGAAATCGATAATACGGTAACGCTGCTTATGACCACCACCACGATGACGTGTTGTTATTCTGCCTTTATTATTTCGTCCGCCTGTTTTACGCTTGGCTTCAGTTAAGTTCTTTTCAGGATAGCTTTTCGTAATTTCTGAAAAATCAGGCCTCGTTGCAAAACGACTTCCGGGAGTTGTGGACTTAAGTGAACGTATACCCATTATCCAGCTTCCCCTCTAACCAGATCAATTGTAGAGCCTTCTTTCAAAGTAACAACAGCTTTTTTCCAATCAGATCGATGCCCGGATGTACGAATAGTCTTCCCTCCACTGCGGACAGTCATTTGTTTGGCTTTACCCATCCTGTTCATTGTTGCAACTTTTTCCACTTCCACATCAAACTTTTTTTCGACTGCAAATTTTATCTCAATCTTGTTTGCAGAATTGTCCACTTGAAAAGCATATTTTCGCTGGGTGTCCTCTAATTGACTCATCTTCTCAGTAAATAATGGTTTAATGATTATTTCTCGAATCGACATTATTTCACCAGCAACTGATCTGTTAATAAATCAACAGCGTTTTTTTCTAACAAGACTACATCACAATCTATAAGGTCATACGTACTTGCATGAGTCGCTTCCAAAATGGCAACATTGGGCAAGTTTCGACCAGCCAAAAAAACATCATTTTTACTTTCACCCAATAAAATTGCGATTTTTTTATCTGCGATTTTT